>NZ_JAWXQV010000081.1:0-71004 GCF_033843325.1 Klebsiella sp. JN_Kp126
GCCCGGGTAAGGCGTTTACGCCGCGACCCGGGGAGTGTGCCGGGGTTGATGTATCCACTGGGCCTCTTCCCGACTCGCGCTGCGCTTAGCCGGGCTACGTATTCACCGTCGTCTGCGGGGCGGTAGCCCGGGTAAGGCGTTTACGCCGCGACCCGGGGAGTGTGCCGGGGTTGATGTATCAGCTCGGCCTCTTCCCGGCTCGCGCTGCGCTTAGCCGGGCTACGAATTCACCGTCGTCTGCGGGGCGGTAGCCCGGACAGGTGCGTCAGCACCGCCTCCGGGATTTCCTGTGCTATGATTCAAAAAGGACAAAAATCACAACAGAATGAATCAGATGAGTAAACTCGACACCTTTATTCAACAGGCCGTCGCCGCGATGCCCATCAGCGGGACCTCGCTTATTGCTTCTTTATACGGCGACGCCTTGCTCCAGCGCGGCGGAGAGGTCTGGCTCGGCAGCGTGGCGGCGCTGCTGGAAGGGCTCGGATTCGGCGAACGATTCGTGCGTACCGCGCTGTTCCGCCTGAATAAAGAAGAGTGGCTCGATGTGGTGCGCATTGGCCGCCGCAGCTTCTACCGCCTCAGCGACAAAGGCCTGCGCCTGACCCGCCGGGCGGAGCATAAAATCTATCGCGCCAGCGCCCCGGAGTGGGACGGTACCTGGCTGCTGCTGCTGTCGGAAGGGCTGGAGAAGAGCACTCTGGCGGAAGTCAAAAAACAGCTGCTGTGGCAGGGATTTGGCGCGCTGGCGCCGAGCCTGCTGGCTTCGCCATCGCAGAAGCTGGCGGACGTGCAATCTCTGCTGCACGAAGCGGGCGTAGCGGAAAACGTTATCTGCTTCGAAGCGCATTCCCCGCTGGCGCTCTCCCGGGCGGCGCTGCGCGCTCGCGTTGAAGAGTGCTGGCATCTTACCGAGCAGAACGCGATGTATGAAACGTTTATCGCCCTGTTTCGACCGCTGCTGCCGCTGCTTCGCGACTGCGAGCCCGCGGAGCTGACGCCTGAACGCTGCTTTCAAATTCAGCTCCTGCTGATTCACTTCTATCGCCGGGTGGTGCTGAAAGATCCGCTGCTGCCCGAAGAACTGCTCCCCGCGCACTGGGCCGGACAAACCGCGCGCCAGCTGTGCATCAATATTTATCAACGCGTTGCGCCCGGCGCGCTGGCGTTTGTCGGCGAGAAGGGCGAAAGTTCGGTGGGGGAACTTCCCGCGCCGGGGCCGCTCTATTTCCAGCGCTTCGGCGGGCTGTCGGGCGTATAAGGAGGCACTATGCCCATTTATCAGATTGACGGTATGACGCCGGTTGTACCGGACGAAAGCTATGTTCATCCCACCGCCGTGCTGATTGGCGACGTGATCCTCGGCAAAGGGGTCTACGTCGGCCCTAACGCCAGCCTGCGCGGCGATTTTGGCCGTATCGTGGTGAAAGATGGCGCTAACATCCAGGATAACTGCGTGATGCACGGCTTTCCCGGCCAGGACACGGTGGTGGAAGAAGAGGGACATATCGGCCACGGCGCGATTCTGCACGGCTGCACCATCGGCCGCAACGCGCTGGTGGGGATGAGCGCGGTGATTATTGACGGGGCCAGGGTTGGGGAAAACAGCATCGTCGGCGCTTCGGCCTTTGTGAAAGCCAACGCCGAAATGCCCGCCAACCATCTGATTGTCGGCAGTCCGGCAAAAGCCATTCGTACATTAAGTGAACAGGAGCTGGCCTGGAAGAAGCAGGGGACGCGGGAGTATCAGGTGCTGGTGGAGCGCTGCAAACAGACGCTGCATCAGGTGGAACCGCTCAAAGAAGCAGAGTCGGACAGAAAGCGGCTGACCTTTGACGAGAATTTGCGGCCGAAATCTTCATCCTGAGGGGAAAAATCATGGCAGAGAAATTATCCGCTCGGTGCCACTGCGGCGCGGTGGCGTTTACCGTTGAGCTTAGCGATGGCTTCAACACCGTTCGCCGCTGTAACTGTTCATATTGCCGGATGCGTGGGGCGGTCGCGGTCTCCGCGCCGCTTTCAGGAATAGAGGTGGTGCGCGGACGGGATAAGCTCACGGAGTATCGTTTTAATACCGGTCAAGCCGTGCACTTTTTCTGCTCGGTATGCGGGATCTACACCTTTCATCAGCGGCGTTCAAACCCGCAGCAGTACGGCGTGAATGTGGCCTGCATTGACGGCTTGTCGCCCTTCGATTTTCCCTGCGTGGAGGTCAACGACGGCGTGAATCATCCGAAAGATGGCGGCGGTGGCGTGGTGGGGTATTTGCGCTACGAGAAAAAATGAAACTCTCCTCCCGCCGGGAAGCGGGAGGAGTCAACTCTTACGCGGCTACAACGCTGTCGATAGCGGCTTTCGCATCAGACTGCGCTTTCGCTGCGACTTCCGGGCCGTAGGCGATGCCTTCAGCAAACACGAAGTTCACATCGGTAATGCCGATAAAGCCGAGGAAGGTGGAGAGGTAAGGGGTCACCAGATCGGTCGGGGTATCTTTATGGATACCGCCGCGGCTGGTGACGACAACCGCACGTTTACCTTTCACCAGACCTTCCGGCCCTTTCTCGGTGTAGCGGAAGGTCACGCCAGCGCGCGCCACCAGGTCGAAGTAGTTTTTCAGCTGGGTCGGGATGTTGAAGTTGTACATCGGCGCCGCGATAACAATCACATCGTTCGCCTGCAGTTCAGCGATCAGTTCGTCAGAAAGCGCCAGCGCTTCCTGCTGACGCGGCGTCAGCGGCGCGTCGCTCGGACGCAGAGCGCCAACCAGCTCACCGTCCAGTACCGGAATTGGGTTTGCAGCCAGGTCGCGCACGGTGATAACGTCTTCCGCGTGCTTTTCACGCCATTGTTCAACAAAATAGTCGGACAGCTGACCAGATTGCGAGTACCCTGCCAGAATACTGGATTTCAGAACTAATACTTTGCTCATGGGTGTTTCCTTTTTTAATGTGATTGACGGGCCGATGCCCTGGTGCTTGTTGACACTCTATTCACAATCATGCCACAGAGAAAGCGCAATAAATCGAACTCTGTATTCAGTTTTTTTGAACAAGGCACGAAATGCGCGGATGTGGTACTCTAACGCAATACTTCAAAAGAGATTTTTCCCGGCAGTGCGCTGCCCGATAACGCTATGACAGAACAACAAAAAATAACCTTCTCATCGCTCTTTGAACGGCTTGATGGCCTGATGCTGCGCGATAAGTCGCGCTTCGCCCGTCGCCTGCACGGCGTGAAGAAGGTTAAAAATCCTGATGCCCAACAGGCCATTCTTCAGGAGATGGCGCAAGAAATTGAACAGGCGGCAGGGAGAGTCCTGCTGCGCGAAGCCGCGCGGCCGGCGATCGCTTATCCGGAAAACCTGCCGGTTAGCCAGAAAAAACAGGAGATTCTCGAAGCCGTTCGCGATCACCAGGTGGTAATTGTGGCGGGGGAAACCGGGTCGGGGAAAACCACCCAGCTGCCAAAAATTTGTATGGAGCTGGGGCGCGGCGTTAAAGGCTTAATTGGCCATACGCAGCCGCGTCGCCTGGCCGCGCGTACCGTCGCCAACCGTATCGCCGAAGAGCTGCAAACGGAGCCCGGCGGCTGCATCGGCTATAAAGTCCGCTTTAGCGACCACGTCAGCGATAACACCATGGTTAAGCTGATGACCGACGGTATTCTGCTGGCGGAAATCCAGCAGGACCGGCTGCTGATGCAGTATGACACCATCATTATCGATGAAGCGCACGAACGCAGCCTCAATATCGACTTCCTGCTCGGTTATTTGCGGGAACTGCTGCCCCGTCGCCCGGATCTGAAAATTATTATCACCTCGGCGACCATCGATCCGGAACGCTTCTCGCGCCACTTTAACAACGCCCCGATTATCGAAGTGTCCGGGCGCACTTACCCGGTAGAAGTGCGCTATCGACCCATCGTTGAAGACGCCGACGACACCGAGCGCGATCAGCTGCAGGCGATTTTCGACGCCGTTGATGAGCTCGGGCGTGAAAGCCCCGGCGATATCCTCATTTTTATGAGCGGCGAGCGCGAAATTCGCGATACCGCCGATGCGCTCAATAAGCTGAATCTGCGCCATACCGAAGTGCTGCCGCTGTATGCGCGACTGTCCAACAGCGAACAGAATCGCGTGTTCCAGGCCCACAGCGGGCGGCGGATAGTGCTGGCCACCAACGTCGCGGAAACCTCGCTGACCGTGCCGGGCATCAAGTACGTTATCGATCCAGGCACCGCGCGTATCAGCCGCTACAGCTTCCGGACCAAAGTACAGCGCCTACCGATTGAGCCGGTTTCCCAGGCGTCGGCTAACCAGCGTAAGGGCCGCTGCGGCCGCGTCTCCGAAGGGATCTGTATTCGTCTTTATTCTGAAGACGACTTCCTGTCGCGTCCGGAGTTTACCGACCCGGAGATTCTGCGCACCAACCTGGCGTCGGTTATTCTGCAAATGACCGCGCTCGGGCTCGGCGATATTGCCGCGTTCCCGTTCGTTGAAGCGCCGGACAAACGCAATATTCAGGACGGCGTGCGCCTGCTGGAAGAGCTGGGAGCGATTACCACTGACGAACAGCAGACCGCCTATAAGCTGACGCCGATGGGCCGCCAGCTGAGCCAGCTACCGGTGGACCCGCGTCTGGCGCGCATGGTGCTGGAAGCGCAAAAACACGGCTGCGTGCGCGAGGCGATGATTATCACCTCGGCGCTCTCTATTCAGGATCCGCGCGAGCGGCCAATGGACAAGCAGCAGGCGTCCGACGAGAAACACCGCCGCTTCCACGACAAAGAGTCCGACTTCCTGGCGTTCGTCAACCTGTGGAACTACCTGGGCGAGCAGCAAAAAGCGCTCTCCTCGAACCAGTTCCGCCGCCAGTGCCGGGTCGATTTTCTCAACTACCTGCGCGTGCGCGAGTGGCAGGATATCTACACCCAGCTGCGTCAGGTGGTCAAAGAGCTCGGCCTGCCGGTCAATAGCGAGCCGGCGGAGTATCGCGAAATTCACACCGCGCTGCTGACCGGTCTGCTGTCGCACATCGGTATGAAAGACGCCGACAAGCAGGAGTTTACCGGCGCGCGCAACGCCCGCTTCTCCATCTTCCCCGGATCGGGGCTGTTTAAAAAGCCGCCGAAATGGACGATGGTCGCCGAACTGGTGGAGACCAGCCGCCTGTGGGGGCGCATCGCCGCGCGCATTGAGCCGGAGTGGGTCGAGCCGGTGGCGCAGCATCTGATCAAACGCTCGTACAGCGAACCCCACTGGGAGCGCGGGCAGGGCGCGGTGATGGCGACGGAGAAGGTGACCGTTTACGGCCTGCCGATTGTCGCTGCCCGCAAGGTCAACTACAGCCAGATTGACCCGGCGCTGTGCCGCGAGCTCTTTATCCGCCACGCTCTGGTGGAGGGCGACTGGCAGACTCGCCACGCTTTCTTCCGCGAAAACCTGAAGCTGCGCAACGAAATTGAAGAGCTGGAGCATAAATCGCGCCGTCGCGACATTCTTGTCGATGACGAAACGCTGTTTGAGTTCTACGACCAGCGCATCAGCCATGACGTCATCTCCGCGCGCCACTTTGATAAATGGTGGAAGCAGGCCAGCCGCGAGACGCCGGATCTGCTCAACTTTGAAAAGAGCATGCTGATTAAGGAAGGCGCGGAGCAGGTCAGCAAGCTCGACTATCCGAACTTCTGGCATCAGGGCAACCTCAAGCTGCGTCTGACCTATCAGTTCGAGCCGGGCGCCGACGCCGACGGCGTGACGGTGCATATTCCGCTGCCGCTGCTCAACCAGGTGGAAGAGGCCGGGTTTGAGTGGCAGATCCCGGGGCTGCGCCGGGAGCTGGTTATCGCCCTGATTAAATCGCTGCCGAAGCCGGTGCGCCGCAATTTTGTTCCGGCGCCAAACTACGCGGAAGCGTTTCTCGGCCGCGCGACGCCGCTGGAGCTGCCGCTGCTGGATTCACTGGAGCGCGAGCTGCGGCGGATGACCGGCGTGACTATCGACCGCGAGGCCTGGCAATGGGATCAGGTGCCCGATCACCTGAAAATCACTTTCCGGGTGGTGGACGAGAAAAACAAGAAGCTGCAGGAAGGGCGTTCGCTGCAGGATCTGAAAGATGCGCTGAAAGGTAAGGTGCAGGAGACGCTGTCCGCGGTCGCCGATGACGGTATCGAGCAGAGCGGGCTGCATATCTGGAGCTTTGGCCGGCTTCCGGAAAGCTACGAGCAGAAGCGCGGCAACTACAAAGTTAAGGCCTGGCCGGCGCTGGTGGACGAACGCGACAGCGTGGCCATCAAGCTGTTTGATAATCCGCTGGAGCAGCAGCAGGAGATGTGGCGCGGCCTGCGCCGCCTGCTGCTGCTGAATATCCCGTCGCCGATAAAGTATCTGCACGAAAAGCTGCCGAATAAAGCCAAGCTGGGGCTCTATTTCAACCCCTACGGTAAAGTGCTGGATCTGATCGATGACTGCATCGCCTGCGGCGTGGATAAGCTGATTGACGAAGCGGGCGGCCCGGTATGGAGCGAAGAGGGCTTTGCCGCGCTGCATGAAAAGGTGCGCGCCGAGCTGAACGAGACGGTTGTGGACATTGCCAAACAGGTCGAACAGATCCTGACCGCGGTCTTTAACGTCAACAAACGCCTGAAAGGGCGCGTGGATATGACCATGGCGCTGGGGCTGTCGGATATCAAATCGCAGATGAGCGGGCTGGTGTATCGCGGTTTCGTCACCGGTAACGGCTTCCGCCGCCTTGGAGACACGCTGCGCTATCTGCAGGCGATTGAAAAACGGCTGGAGAAAATGGCCATCGATCCGCACCGCGACCGCGCGCAGATGCTTAAAGTGGAGAGCATCCAGCAGACGTGGCAGCAGTGGCTGAATAAGCTGCCGCCTCAGCGCCGTCAGGATGACGACGTGCAGGAGATCCGCTGGATGATTGAAGAGCTGCGCGTCAGCCTGTTCGCCCAGCAGCTCGGCACGCCGTATCCGATTTCCGACAAGCGGGTACTGCAGGCAATGGAGCAGATTACGGCCTAGGCCGTCGCTTTCCCCGGTGGCGCAGGCTGCCGGGGAAGGCGGATAGCGTCAGGCGTTCACCCACGCGAGGGTGAACCCATCCCAGCCTTTGCTGCCCACGGTTTGCAGGGCCGTGACCGTCAGTCGCGGGTCGCTGCCCATCATGTCGATAAACGCTCTGACGCCCTGCACCCGCTCATCCGCGCTATCCGGATTCGTCACTTCGCCATCGCGCACCACGTTATCGCCCACAATCACTGTCCCCGGACGGGAATAGCGTAACGCCCAGCGCAGATAGTGGGGATTATTGGGCTTATCCGCATCGATAAAAATGAGATCGAACGGCGGGCGCTCTCCCAGCGTTTCGAGGCTGGTCAGCGCCGGACCTTCCAGCACCGCAACGCGATCGTCCACGCCCGCCAGGCGCAGGTTCTCGCGGGCGACGGCGGCATGGTGCGCGTCGGCCTCCAGGGTAAGTAATTCGCCATCGGCGGGCAACTCTCTGGCCATCCAGATGGTGCTGTAGCCGCCGAGCGTGCCAATCTCGAGGATGCGTCTGGCGCCCGTCATGCGCACCAGCAGGGCCAGAAACTGCCCCTGATTAGCGGCAACGTCGATAGCCGGAAGCCCGGCGCGCTGGTTATTCTCCAGAACCTGGCTGAGTAGCGGATCGGTGGGGATTAACGCTGTCACGAGATAATTATCTACTGCCGACCACTGTTGTTGCATGTCAGATTTCCCGTATTACATCCCTGATGAATCAGACCAGCCGCCTCCCAGCGACCGGTACAAATCAACTTGCGCCAGCAGCAGGTTGTTTTTTACCTGTACCACGCTGAGCTGGGTGGAAAACAGCGTGCGCTGGGCGTCCAGCACGTCCAGATAGGAGGAGTAGCCGTTGCGATAGCGGTTTTGCGCGATGCGCAGCGTCTCCTGGGCCACCTTCTCCTGCGCCTGCAGCTCCGCCAGCTGCTCGCCGTAGCGGCCGATGGCATCGAGACTGTCATTCACCTCTTTAAACGCGCCGCGTACCGTTTTCTCATAGCTAAACAGCGCCTGATTGCGCTGGGCCATCGAAACGTCCACCTGGGCATTCAGCGCCTGGCGGTTGAGCAGCGGCGCCAGAATGCTGCCGCCGAGGCTCCATAAGCGTAGCGGATTATCCAGCAGGTCGGGCAGGGTGCGATCCTGCAGGCTGCCGGTGGCGGTAAGGTTAATGGACGGCAGCAGCTGCGCCTGCGATGACGCCAGGGTGGCGTCGGCGGCCACCAGCTGACGCTGGGCCTGAACGATATCCGGTCGGCGGTTGAGCAGGGTTGACGGCAGCTGGGAAGGTAGCGATAGCGGCGACAGCTGCGCGAACGCGTTGCGCTTAACGGCGTCCGGATTGGCGCCGAGCAGAAGGCTGAGCGCATTTTCCTGCTGGGCGATTTGGTGGCGCAGCGGCGGAATTTGCGCGCGCGTGGAGCGCAGTTCGGAGTCCGCCTGCATCAGCTCCAGGCGTGAGGTATAGCCCGTCTCAAACTGGCGCTTCGCCAGGTTGAAGGCATCTTCGCGCGATTTTAACGTTTGCTGCGTCACCCGCAGCTGTTCATCCAGCGAGAGCAGGGTGATATAGCCGGCCGCCACCGAAGAGGCGACGGTCAGATTCGCCGCTGCGGCAGCCGCCTTTTGCGCCTCCAGGCTGGCTTGCGCCGCGCTGGCGGCGCTGCGGTTTGCGCCCCAGAGATCAACATCGTAGCTGGCGGTTAGCGCGCCTTTATACACCGTACTGTGGACCGGCAGGCCGGTAGCGGCCGACTGTGACCGCGCGCGGGTGCCGGTCAATCCGGCGTCAAGGGAGGGAAACAGGCTGCTATCGGCGGCGTAAGCCCGCGCCTGGTACTCGTTGACCCGTTCGCGGGCTATCAGCACGTCGCTGTTGTAGCGCAGCGCCTGGTCAACGTATAGATTGAGCGTACTGTCGTGGAAGTTGCGCCACCACACGCCCTCAACCGGGCTGGAGGGGCCGACATCCGCCCGCCAGGCGGCGGGGATCTGCAGCCCGGGCGCGGCCCGTTGAACGTCGGCGGACTGGCAGCCGGCCAGCGCAAGCATAACGGCGAGAGCGAGCGGACGGATCATTGCTGCTCCTCCGCGCGGGTATCGATGGTGACCTGCACCGACATGCCCGGCCGCAGGCGCTGGCCGTTTTTCTGCCCCTCATCAACGGCGATGCGTACCGGAATGCGCTGGGCGATTTTGACAAAGTTACCGGTGGCGTTATCCGGCGAAATAGCGCTGAACTCCACGCCGGTCGCCGGGGAGATGCTCTGCACCGTACCGGTGAATTTCTCGCTGTTCAGCGCATCCACGGTAAAGGTCACCGGCTGTCCGACGCGCACCTGGGCCAGCTGGGTCTCTTTCAGGTTAGCGATCAGCCAGTGCTGCGGCGGCACCAGCGAGGTCAAATGCGTCCCGGCGGTCACGTATGCGCCAAGGCGAACGGAGATTTGCCCAAGCTGACCGTCCGTCGGCGCGATAATACGGGTGTTTTGCAGGTCTATCTGCGCCAGCTCCAGCGCGGCTTTCGCATTGGCGACGTCGGCGAGCAGCGAGTCACGATTAACGATGGTTGATTGCAAATCCTGGCGCGACATCTCCAGCGTTGCTTTGGCCTGCTCGATATCCGCGGTGCCCTGCGCCGCGCTGGCGCGGGCGGAATCGCGTTCGCGAATCGATAACGAGCCGTCGGCGGTCAGCTCCTGAACGCGTTTTAAATCCGCCTGGGTTTTCAGATTCTGCGCGCGGGCGTTTTGCAGCGCCGCTTCGTTACGCGTGATGGCCGCTTCGGCGCTTTTACGCTGCTGCTGATTGTTCTTCAGCGCCGCCTCTTTCATCGCCAGCTGAGCTTCCGCCTGATGGACGCGCTGCTTATAGATGCGGTCGTCGATTTGAAACAGCACGTCGCCGGCTTTTACCTGATTAAAATCCTGGACCTTAACCTCGGTGATATAACCGTTGACCTGCGGGCTGATAAACGTGGTTTGCCCGCGAACGTAGGCGTTATCGGTAAACTGGCTTTCTCGGGTAAACGGCGGCAGCTGCCAGGCGTAGAGAATAACCAGTACGCCAACGATGCCAATGGCGGCGGCGGTAAAAATAGAGACGATGCGAATATTATTTCGGGTATTGGCCTGCTGTTTGGCCGCATCCTGCTGACTCATAATAACTCCAGAGTGAAAATTTTTATTTGCTTCCCGTCGCGCGCTTCAGCGCGATACGAGCGGTAATACGTAATCTTATTAAGCGCCAGAAAACCCATACCAGCGTGGCGGCTGAAATCGCCGCCGTCAGCAGATAGGTATCATTGTAAGCGAGAATATTGGCCTGCAGGGTGGCGGCGTTTTGCAGCAGCGTGGTGGCCTGAACGTTGAGCAACGTGCTGTCGCCAATCTGGCTTTGATACATCTGGCTGTACTGCTGCAAACGCTCGGTAATCAGCGGATTGAGTGTGGTAAGCTGGTCGGCGAGCTGGCTGGAGTGAAACTTCTCCCGCCAGGTCTGAAAGGTGCCGAGAATAGCGGAGCCCAGCAGGCCGCCGATATTCTGACTCATGCCGAACAGCACCGAGAAGCTCACCAGGTTGCGCTGGTCGGCAATGACGCCGCCAATCCCCGCCAGCATCGCCGGGGCGAGGAAAAAGGCGCTGCCGAAGCCCAGCAGAAACTGGCTGAACATCAGCTGCTCCGGTCGCGTGAGGATCGTCGACTGGCTGTCGAGCAGCGAGGCAACCATAATCAACGCCAGCGCCGTGGCGGTGGGCCAGTAGAGGCGCTGCGGGTTGAGCGTCAGGCAGCTGGCGACGATGCCGCAGACGATCCCGGCGAAAATCGACCATGCCAGGTTGGTCATCTGTTCATTCTGCAAACCGACGTACTGCAGCCAGCCGATAACGCCGGTATTCTGCTCCGCCAGCACGATGCGGATCAGCAGCATAATCAGCCCGAGGCGCAGAATACTGCCGCTGGAGAGCCATTTGATATTGAGCAGCGGGTTGCTGCGGTTATGCTCAAAGGCAATCGCGGAGACAATCAGCACCACCGCGCCCGCCAGCGCCCAGCCGATCCACGGCGCTTCAAACCACCAGTCCAGCCGTCCCAGCGACAGCACCGCGGTGACCAGCGCCATCCCCGGCGCCAGCAGGAAGAAGGTGATGAAGTCTTTCTTCTCAAACACCTTTTTACGATCGCTTGGCGGCAGCTTGAGGGCGATCACGCAGGCCAGCGACACCAGCGCCAGCCCCAGCTCAAAGAAGTACAGCCCGCGCCACTCGTCGATTTGCAGCAGCTCGGTTGAGAACAGGCGCGCCAGCGGGATCGCCAGGGATGAACCGGTGATGCCGATGGTCAGCGCTTTGAGCCGATGGCGGGCGGGCCAGGCCTGCACCTGATAATAAATCCCCAGCGAGCTTAGCGCTGCGGCTACCATGCCGTGGGCGGCGCGCACCATCAGCGCTGAACTGAGGTCGTTAACGAACAGGTGGAAAAAGGTCACCAGCACGTAGAGAACGAGAAAACCCTCGGTAAAAGCGCGCAGGCCGAACTGCTGGCGAAACTTCACCAGCAGCAGGTTTATGGAGACGTTGGTCATCACGTAGACCGCCGGGAGCCAGGCAATCTCGGTTGACCAGGCGGCAAAGGTACCCTGCAACAGCTGGAGATTGGCGGTTACCACCGCGTTGCCGAGCGCGCCCGTCAGGCAGACCAGCAGCCCGACGATCCCGTAGGCAATACGTTTTGGCGTACTGTGAATGGGGGTCGACGGCGAGCCGAGGATCGCCGGTTTTTCGTGCGGGGCCCAGTCGTGAGGAACATAGGGATTAGCGTGACGACGCGGCATTATTTTTTCTCAACCTCGCGCAGCAGCTTCTCCAGTACCCGCTGCGTCTGCCGCTGCTCTTCGGGGGTAATGGCGGTAAGGATCTCCTCCCGCAAATCATCGGCCACCGTTTTCACCTGCTGATACACCTCAAGGCCTTTGGCGGTAGCGATCAGCAGTCGTTTACGCTTGTCGCGTTCGGTTTTCACCCGCTCGACCAGACCGAGATCGACCAGCCGGTTGAGCAGCGGTACGAGGGTTGCGCTTTCGACGCCGAGCTCCTGGGCCAGCTCGCTTTGCGATAGCGGCTTTTCGTTGCGCGCGATGGCGGAAACGGCGACCCAGCTGGCCTGGCTCATGCCGAGGTCCTTGAGCCGACGGTTGACCGCCAGGCGCCAGTGGTGGGCGGTCAGATATAAAAGATGGGAAAAGTTAAGCTGTCGGTTATCCATAGATCAGTCTGCAATATCGTTAGAGCTCTAATGATTTTTGCCTGACCAGAACGAGAATTCAAGCCTGATTGATAAAAACAGGTTAACGGTATGTGCGTTTATTGTGGAAGATGCTTTGGGAGGGGGAAGAGAATTCTGATCTCAGCCCGGCATTAACCGGGCTGAGAGGGGAGATTATCCCGGATAAATACCGCGATCTTTACGCGCCATCAGAATTCGCTCACAGGCCACGATATAGGCGGCGGTACGCAAAGAGCACGCTTTTTCCACCGCTTTTTCGTAAACGTGAACGATCGCATCGGTCATGATACGGTCCATTTTGGCGTTGATCTCTTCTTCGCTCCAGAAGAAGCTGGCCATATCCTGCACCCATTCGAAGTAGCTCACGGTGACGCCGCCGGCATTACAGATAACGTCCGGCACCACCACGATGCCGCGCTCGGCCAGCACGTCGTCCGCTTCCGGATAGGTCGGGCCGTTAGCGCCTTCAAGCACCAGTTTGCAGCTGAGGGTTTCCGCGCGCTCGCGCGTAATCTGACCTTCCAGCGCCGCCGGGATCAGAATATCCATCGGCGTCGTCCAGAACGCTTCTTTGTCAATTTCGCGGGCGCCCGGGAAGCCGGCAATTTGCTTGTTCTCCGCCTGCCATGCGGTCAGCGCGGCCATATCAATGCCGCCCTCGTTATACAGCGTGGCGGTGTGGTCCTGAATCACCACAATCCGCGCGCCGACGCCTGCGAACAGGCGGGCCGCTTCGCTGCCCACGTTACCAAAACCCTGCAGCGCGACTTTGGCACCCTCGATTTCGATACCGCTGCGGCGAGCCACTTCGCGACCGGTGACGAATACGCCGCGGCCGGTGGCTTTTTCACGGCCCAGCGAACCGCCGAGGTGAATAGGCTTGCCGGTGACCACGCCGGTGATGGTGGTGCCGTGGTTCATGGAGTAAGTATCCATCATCCAGGCCATCACTTTACCGTTGGTACCAACGTCCGGCGCCGGAATATCTTTTTGCGGCCCGATGATAATGCCGATCTCGCTGGTATAACGACGGGTCAAACGTTCCAGTTCACCTTCTGATAATGAGAACGGATCGACGCGGATACCGCCCTTGGCGCCGCCGTAGGGAATATTGACTGCCGCACACTTGATGGTCATCCAGGCTGAAAGCGCCATCACTTCATTCAAATCGACATCCGGATGGTAGCGCACGCCGCCTTTACCCGGTCCACGCGAGAGGTTGTGCTGGACGCGGTAGCCTTCGAAGTGGCGGATAGTGCCATCATCCATTTGTACCGGAATATCAACGATCAGCGCGCGTTTCGGATGGCGCAGGGTTTCAATCCAGTAGGCGAGATCGCCGAGGTAAGGCGCAACGCGATCGATTTGACGCAGGTAGGTGGTCCATGGAGATGTACTACTTTCAGAAGCGTAAGATAACTTTTCCATAAGAGTCCTGTTTCGCAGTGATAATTATTTTGTTAACCGTGGAAAGGTACAGCTATAAACTCTGTAACGAGAATGTTATCACCAATTTAATGGGACGGTATTTGGCAAAAATGCAGAATATGCTGTCGTTGCGGCTGGGGTTCGGCTTTTTATGAATAAAAAAACGGAAAACAAGGTCATCAATGGATGAATATGCATCTTTGTGCATTAAAGCCGTAGTTGTGACCCTTTATCTCTATTTATCAGAATCTTGACCCTCTTCAAAAAGTGAATAAAACGCTATGTATATGTGTTGACTTTGTTGCTTAACGGGCGTGGGTATTCTGTTCGCACTTTATTACCCCAAAGTACGCTGTACCGTCTAAGATGGTGGCCGTTAATGTCAGGCTAAGAACGCTAAAAGGAGAGAACATGTCAGAGCATTTTCCATCGCTGCCGGAGGCGGTACTGGCCGCGGCGAATCAGCTGGGGGCCTGGCTGGCGCAGGATGATTTACCGCAGGATCCGCAAATAGAGCTGGTGGTGCTGGCAGGCAATGCGGTGATCCCGACCATTGATTTCGCCTGCCGGCTGGCGGCGCATCACGCCGTTCCTCTGCTGATCAGCGGCGGTATCGGCCACTCCACCTCGTTTTTATACCAGTCGGTGTTGAATGACCCGCGCTACCGCACCATTCCGGTAGATGATCGCGCCGAGGCGCATATTCTGGCCGACATTGCCCATCAGTTCTGGGCGATTCCGCGCCAACGAATCGTGGTGGAAGACCGCTCCACCAACTGCGGCGAGAACGCGCGTTTTACCCGGCAGATGCTGGAGCACAACGGCATTGCGCACCGTACGGGCGTGGTGGTTCAGGATCCGACCATGCAGCGGCGAACGATGGCGACATTTGCCCGCGTCTGGCAAGACGACCCGCGTGCGCCGACGTGGTACAGCGCGCCGGGCTGTTCACCGGTGTTGTGTAACGGGCGTGACGGCGTCACGTTCAGCGGGAAAGAGGCGGGTCTGTGGCCGGTGGGGCGCTATCTGGCGCTAATCCTCGGTGAACTACCGCGGCTGGCGGATAACCCGCAGGGCTACGGCCCCCTGGGTAAGGGATTTATCGCTCATGTGGATATTCCGCCGCACATCGCTCAGGCGTGGCAGACGCTGCGCGACGACCGCCTGCTCTCCGATGCGCTAAGCGCGCGTCAGCTGGCTTAGGGAATGGCGCGGCATGCCATGATAGCCAGCCCGCATTTCCCCTTCGAACGCAGGACCTATTAGCCGGTAACTCTCATCCTGCCCGTTTGCGTTAGCGATATCGCAAACGGGCATCATCTGTTATTGAATTGTGATTTTTTACGCCCCGGATTGCTCCGTTTTTATGAAATATCTCACAAAAACAAGCGCTCATGCTGTCCCTTTGCCTGATGGACGATAATTTTTAACATCTAATTCACCTGTTAAAAACAATAATCCTGAGGAGCAGACCATGACAGCACCCGTTCAACACCCTATGTATATTGACGGCCAGTTTGAACCCGGCCGCGGTGATGCATGGATTGATGTGATCAATCCGGCGACGGAAGCGCTGCTTTCGCGTATTCCCGACGGCAGTGCGGAAGATGCCCGGCGCGCGATTCTGGCCGCTGAGCGCGCGCAGCCGGGCTGGGAAGCCCTGCCGGCGATTGAACGAGCGGGGTGGCTGCGCAAAATCGCTGCCGGTATCCGCGAGCGGGCCGAGGAGATCGCCGCGCTGATCGTCGCCGAGGGCGGAAAAATACAGCAGCTGGCCGCGGTGGAGGTCTCCTTTACCGCCGATTATATGGATTATATGGCCGAATGGGCGCGCCGTTATGAAGGTGAAATTGTACAGAGCGACCGGCCGGGGGAAAATATTCTGGTATTCAAGCGCGCGCTGGGCGTGACCACCGGCATTCTGCCGTGGAATTTTCCGTTCTTCCTGATTGCCCGCAAGCTGGCGCCGGCGCTCATTACCGGTAATACCATCGTGATTAAACCGAGTGAATTTACGCCGAATAACGCCATCGCTTTTGCGCAAATCGTCCATGATATCGGCCTGCCGAAAGGGGTCTTTAACCTGGTGCTGGGGCGCGGCGAAACCGTGGGCCAGGAGCTGGCGAGCAATCCGAAAGTGGCGATGGTCAGCATGACCGGCAGCGTTGCCGCGGGCGAGAAGATTATGGCCGCAGCGGCGAAAAACATCACCAAAGTGTGTCTGGAGCTGGGCGGTAAAGCGCCCGCTATCGTGATGGACGATGCGGATCTTGAGCTGGCGGTTAAGGCGGTGGTGGATTCTCGCGTAATTAATAGCGGGCAGGTGTGTAACTGCGTTGAGCGCGTATATGTGCAAAAGGGCATTTACGATCGCTTCGTTAACCGTCTGGGCGAAGCGCTGAAGGCGGTGCAGTTTGGCGATCCGGCGTCTCGCGACGATATCGCAATGGGACCGTTGATTAACGCCGCCGCGCTGGAGCGCGTGGAGCAGAAGGTGGCGAAAGCGGTGGCCCAGGGCGCGCGCGTTGTCCTGGGTGGGAAAGCGGTGACGGGTAAGGGCTATTTCTATCCGCCGACGCTGCTGCTGGACGTGCGCCAGGAGATGGATATCGTGCATGAAGAGACGTTCGGCCCGGTGCTGCCGGTGGTGGCGTTTGATACCCTTGAAGAAGCGCTGGCGATGGCCAACGACAGCGATTACGGGCTGACGTCGTCAATCTATACCCGCGATTTGAACGTCGCGATGAAGGCGATCAAAGGGTTGAAGTTTGGTGAAACCTATATTAATCGCGAGAATTTCGAAGCGATGCAGGGTTTCCATGCCGGATGGCGTAAATCGGGCATCGGCGGCGCCGACGGGCGTCATGGTCTGAATGAGTATCTGCAAACCCAGGTGGTCTATCTGCAGGCCTGAGTCAGCAGAGAACCGGTGGGCTTCCCGGAGGCGATGCTGCGCATCTGTCCGGGCCACCCAGCCCGCAGACCGCCTCCCGGCTGACGCCTCCCGGCTGACGCCTTACCCGGGCTACCCAAACGCAGGCCGCACGTACCTGTAGCCCGGGCAAGGCGCGTTGCGCCGCCCCCGGGATTTATTTGGCGAACTTATCCAGTACGCGGATAAGCTGGGTAACGAAGCCATACTCGTTATCGTACCAGGAGACGGTTTTCACCAGCTGGAGATCGCCAACCTCGGCAATCTCCAGCTGCGTGGCGTCATAAATGGAACCGAAATGGCTGCCAATCACGTCCGACGAGACGATCTCCTCTTCGGTGTAACCGAATGATTCGTTGTTCGTCGCCGCGTTTTTCATCGCCTGATTGACTTCTTCGGCGGAGACCTTTTTCTCCAGCACCGACACCAGCTCAGTCACCGACCCGGTTTTCGTCGGCACGCGCTGGGCGTGGCCCTTCAGCTTGCCGCTAAGCGCTGGAATAACCAGCCCGATAGCTTTCGCCGCCCCGGTTGTATGCGGAATGATATTTTCCGCCGCCGCGCGGGAAGCGCGTAGATCTTTGCCGCGGGGGCCGTCAACCAGCGATTGCGTACCGGTATAGGCGTGAATCGTGGTCATGGTCCCCACCTTAATACCAAAGGCGTCATTCAGCACTTTCGCCATCGGCGCCAGGCAGTTGGTGGTGCAGGAGGCCACGGAAATAATCGTATCGTTTGCCTCCAGCGTGTCGTCGTTAACGTTATAGACAATGGTTTTCATATCGCCAGCGGGCGCGGAGATAAGCACTTTTTTAGCGCCGGCGGTCAGATGAGCTTGCGCTTTTTCCGCGGAGGTATAAAAACCCGTACACTCGACAATCAGCTCGGCACCGACCGCTTTCCACGGAATATGCTGAGCCTCTTTTTCGGCATAAACGGTAATTTTTTTGCCGTCAACGATAAGCGCATCTTCAGTAAAATCGACGCTCCACGGGAATGGTCCGTAGTTAGAATCATGCTTAAGCAGGTAGGCCAGTACCTTGGGGGAGGTGAGGTCGTTGATAGCGACGACCTCTAAAGGACTATTAACCTCCAGTAATCGGCGCAGTACTAAACGTCCAATACGCCCAAATCCATTAATCCCGAGTTTACTCATGAAGAATCTCCAGGTCAGTTGAACTGTCAGGTGAAAACTTCTCCAGGCTTAGTTCAGCTGGCGGAATAGGGCAACCAACGATTTTTCCGGCGCCGTTAAATGCTGATAAAAACGCGTACGGAAAAGTGAATAAATTCGGCGGGTTGTGGGCGGGGCATTAAGGGTTAATAATTTTTTGTTTCAGCTTTATACGCCGCGGGCATATTGGCAAGGGGTTGAAAAGATGGGCCCGGGAAGGGCCCGCCGGGTGGCCGATTATTCGGCGTTCCCGCCCCGTTCAGCAAAAGCGGCAAGCGCGGCGCCGTCAAGGCGATAGCGAACCCACTCACTTTGCGCAACGGCGCCAATGCTCAGATAAAAATCAATGGCCGGTTGGTTCCAGTCGAGCACGCTCCACTCCAGGCGACCGCACTCTCTTTTTACCGCCAGCTGAGCGATGGTTCGCAATAGCGCTTTTCCAGCGCCGCGACCGCGAAATTCGGGAGTGACGTACAGATCTTCCATATAGATGCCGTTTCGACCGAGCCAGGTGGAATAGCTGGTGAAGAACACCGCGTACCCGGCAACCTTATTGTCAATCTCGCAGATTAGCGCTTCCGTTTTGCTGTCGCTGGCGAAAAGCGATGCCTGGATTTCATCTACCGTGGTGACCACCTGCTCCGGCGCTTTTTCATAAACCGCAAGCTCGTAAATCATGTCATAAATTGCTTTTGCGTCCGCCGGGCGGGCCTGACGAATGGTCATATTCATTGGAGTACCTGTTGTGCCATCGTGAGTTTGATACCGCCAAGCATAAACGTTAAGGTTAGAAGAATTAAGTGCAATGAAATCACCCAATGATGAATATTATGCATCCTGCGCTTCGCCGTCTTGATTTGAATCTGCTGCCGGTATTTGAGGCGGTCTACCGCTATCGTTCGGTCCGCCTGGCGGCGGAAGAGCTGGCGATGAGCACATCAGCGTTAAGCCACGCGCTATCCAGACTGCGCGCCGCGCTCAACGACCCGCTTTTCTATCGCGAAGGTCATCGTATGTGCCCCAGCGTATACGCCACCCAGCTCGCGCCTTCCATCGCTTCGGCGCTCAAGTTTTTAGATCAGGAGCTTACTCCGCAGCCGAAGTTTGTTGCCTCAGCCAGTACCGACTGCCTACAGATAGCGATCACGGACTTCACCGCGCAGTGCGTTTTCCCGACGCTGATGCCCAGGCTACAGCAACAGGCGCCAGGCCTGCGTTTCGAACTGCGCTATCTGCCGCACAGCCCGGCGCTGACGGAACTGCTGGCCGGCGAGGTGGATTTAGCGCTGGGATTTAGCGCGCTGGATGAAGCAGAGCATCCGGAGCTGGATGAGATTTGCTGGCTGAAAGATGATTATGTTGCGATAAGCAGCGCCAGGCGATCCCGGCTCACGCTGACGGACTACCTGGCAGCACAGCATCTGGTAGTCACCCCGTGGAATGAAAGCCAGGGCGTTCTCGACGTGCAGCTTGCGAAAATGGGCTTCTCGCGGCATATCACCATCAAAACCCCCTCTATGCTGAGCGCGCCAGCTATTATTGCGCAAAGTGAACTGCTTATGGCGATACCGCGCTCTGCCGCGGCAAAAATGACTGACGCGGCGACGCTGAAGGTCTTTGAATTACCGTTTGAGGTTCCGCCGTTTGAAGTGAAAATCTATTCCCACAAGCGGAGCGGGCAGCGCGGCGCGAGTCAGTGGCTGAAAGAGAGGCTGAGGGAGTGGGCCGCGACGGAACGAACCTGATGTCTCGTTTGACGAGTCAGCGATATATGCTTAACTCATGAGACAACAAATGTGAATCGTCTGTTAACAGCCTGATGCGCGCTTCAGTGGTAAGCGCAGCGTCATCTATCCTGATAACGTAAGAGAGAAAAATTGAAATTAGCCGGACTCCATCCCGATGAACTGCGTCGCCTGCAATCGCTGCGGGCATCCGGATTACTTAATAGCGGAAAAGAAGAGCGTTTCGATCGCCTGACCCGGCTTGCGCGTACGCTCTACGATCTGCCGGTGGCGTCGGTTAGCCTCGTGGGAGAAAATACCCTGCATGTTAAATCCTGCGCCGGACTTGAAGTCGATACCCTGCCGAGGGATATCACGTTCTGCGCGCATACTATTCTGCAGACCGACCCTTTAATCGTTAATGACCTGCAGCAGGATCTGCGCTTTCACGATAACCCGCTGGTCACGGAAGCGCCTTTTATCCGCTTTTATGCCGGATACCCGGTACAGCTGCCTGACGGCGCGACGGTCGGCGCGTTCTGCCTGATGGACCACAAGCCGCGCGCCTTTTCCGTGCATGAGATACAAATATTAAGCGACCTGGCCGCCATCGTTGAAGATGAATTCAAGGTGCTCGACGCGGCGACCGCCGATGAGCTGACGGGGCTGTTCAACCGCCGGGGTTTTATGTCGTTAGCGGAGTACGCGCTGCTGACGGCCAGGCGGCGCAATGAACCGGCGAGCCTCGTATTTATCGATCTCGATCGCTTTAAGCTGATTAACGATACCTGGGGTCATGAACAGGGGGATAAAGCCCTGACGGCGATGGCTGATTTGATGAAAGCCACCTTCCGGGAGTCGGATATCATTGCCAGGCAGGGCGGAGATGAGTTTATTATCCTGCTTGCTAATACTGCCCAGCAGGCGGCGGGCATCGCGATGGCGCAGCTAAGCAATAACGTTGCTGAATATAATCAACAGGCGGGCAATCCGTGGCAGCTGGCCTTTTCCTGGGGCTGCGTTGAATACGATCCTGCAACGCATCATAGCCTCAATGAGATCGTTGCGGTGGCGGACCGGCGCATGTATCAGGCGAAGACCAGCCATGGCGCCGAGCGCCGGTAGGGAACCGCCCGGCGTCGCCAGCCGATATTCGGCGTCTGGCTGATGCCGCGGCGGCTTGCGCTTCCTTAGTGGAGACCAAGGCGGATCAGTTCAACGGGCTCGAACTTACCTTCCGTCCCTTCCACTTCGACTGTCTTATTACGGCGCAGCTGGGCTGGCGTTAAGCCCGTAGCGTGGATAGCGATAATTTTACCGGTTTTACCCGTCCCGTTAATCATCACCTGGCTGCCGTTAGTAATAGGATTGCGGTTACGATCGTAAGTGATCATGCTGATTTCTCCTTTTAATCATCGGGTGGTAACAATCGCTTCTCGCGCCGGGCTGCCCCCGGCGCGGACGTAATACCAATACGCCTCTCGGCCCGTCATTTTGTTGTTTTTGATCAACTTCACACTTTTTAGCGTCCCTCAACGGGCTAACGAGCCGGAGACAGGCTTTGCCTGACCCGGAATCCGTACTGCTTTTGAAGACGATTCCGCGGGTATCAACCCCCGTGGAGGCCCGGGTTGCAGTCGCTGATGCGGCTGCTAAACTTTTTTCGGGCATAACGGAGCGGAACGATGAAGAACAAAGAAGAGCAAACGGGGCTGATTGGTCTTGCCATTGGCGCGGCGGTTATTGGCCTGGTCTCTGGCCAGAAGCCAATCAACCGGGAAAGCATTGTTGAAGAACTGGTGAGGCTGGGCAGGCAGAAGGGGGATGGCGTCGAGGACGAGATTTTTATGCAGGCGGCAACGCTGGTGCGCAAGGGGGTATGATCCCGCCGGTAGAAGAAGCCCGGGTAGGCGAAAACCCGGGATTAAACGGGGAGGAAGGTCATCATAAGATACGCTATCACAATGCATATCAGCGCCATGTACCAGACAAAACTCATTCTGTTACCCGCCCTGTAGCGCCATGCCGGTCACCGCGTTAACCACGGTCGCGGCCATCAAAACGCCGCCGACGATAGCGCAGGCACGGTTTTTCCGGGTCGCCCCCAACGTCAACATCACCACCGCTGCGGCAAAGAGGGGGATGGCTATTATGCTGAAAGTGTTCATCGTTTCCTCAACACTCGTCCGTTAATCTTCCTGCATCCACATATCGGCTTCTTCGAACATCTCCTGCACGGCGCGGCTGATCTGCTCCTTCTCGTGCTTGCTGGCGTCAGTATGGATGGAAGCCAGGGTCATCATCGGCTTAACGCGGACGTCGGCATCGGGAAAAATGCGATGCACTCGCTTCGTCAGTTCATTAAGAATGATCTCTTTAGCGCCGGCCAATCCCTCGAAATTTCTTTTGTCATAAATCAGCTCTACGAACATTTTTTATCCCGTTTATGGTAATAGCAGGGAGTATTGTACTGTGATTATATACAGCGTCAAGGCCGAGGTATACGTTCCCCGTATTCCTGCGCCGGGGATAACTCGCCGCTTTTGCATTAAATGCGTGAAACCGACAATTGTTTTTTTATAAGTACGTAAAAGTTAATGAATTTTTAATAAAAGGTGTTTATGTTGGCGATATCACCGTTTTATTAAGGGTTTCTCATGCGCGATAAATATTCTGGCCTGCAAATTGGCATCCACTGGCTGGTGTTTCTTTTAGTGATAGGCGCTTACGCGGCGATGGAGCTGCGGGGCTTTTTCCCCCGCAGCGCGCGGCCCGTCATCAATATGATTCACGTCTCCTGCGGGATTTCTATTTTTGTTCTGATGGTGGTGCGCCTGTTGGTGCGTCTCAAATCCCCGGCGCCGCCAATTGTGCCTAAGCCGTCGCCGATGATGACCGGCTTCGCACATCTGGGGCATCTGGTTATCTATCTGCTGTTTATCGCGCTGCCGGCCATCGGCATGGTCATGATGTACTACCGCGGTAACCCGTGGTTCGCGTTTGGCCTGACCATGCCGCACGCGGCGGAAAGCAACTTTGAGCTGGTGGATACCCTGAAAGCGTGGCACGAGCTGCTGGCCAATACCGGCTACTTTATCATTGGCCTGCACGCGCTGGCGGCGCTGTTGCACCACTACTTCTGGAAAGATAACACGCTGCTGAGGATGATGCCGCGCAGGCGTTAAACTTCGATAAACCCGCTTCGGCGGGTTTTTTTGTCTCTCTTTACTTTAATTGTGATAAAAATGTTATCAACAATAAAAACGAAGGGGAAGGGTATGAAAGTCAGACATGCCATCGCAGAAGAGGCTCCGGCCCTTTGGGAGGTTCGTAATCAGGCGATTCGCCACGGCTGCCGGGAAAGCTATGCTGCGGAAGTCCTGCAGGCCTGGACACCCGACAACATGCCTGAAGGTTACCGCCATGCGGTGCGCGATAATCCGTTTTTTGTTGTTGATGATGGGCTGGGCAAGCCAGTTGCCAGCGGCTATCTGGATATCAAAGCGGGTAGCGTTGAAGCCATATTTACTTTGCCGACGTGGGAGGGTAAAGGCTGCGCCAGCATGATTATGGCGGCCATCATCGGGGAGGAGAAACAACGCAAGTTCAGGCACATTACCCTCGATGCAACGCCAAACGCGGCCGGTTTTTATCTGCGCCTGGGATTCACTTCAATCGGCGAAAAGCGCTGGCATTCGAAAATGGCGAACGCCGACTTACGCTGTGAATCGATGATCCTTAGCCTCGACTAAGCGCAAATTCTCGCCGCTATGCTACGGTTAAAGCGGCGAAGCCATTTGCCTCATGGCAACAATAAATATAGTATACCCCCCTATATGATATGGAGGGCGTCACCATGCCACATTCACCTGAAGATAAAAAGCGTGCCCTCAGTCGGGTAAGGCGCATCCGTGGCCAGGTTGAAGCGCTCGAGCGGGCGCTGGAATCCGGCGAACCCTGTATGACCATTCTGCAACAAATCGCCTCAATTCGCGGCGCCGCCAACGGCCTGATGGGAGAGATGGTTGAAATTCATCTGCAGGATGAACTGGTCAGCGGCGAAACGACGCCAGACCAGCGCGCCGCCAGAATGGCGGAAGTCGGGCATCTGCTACGGTCCTATTTAAAATAAAATCACCACGAGGAAGAGAGATATGAAATCACGTGCAGCCGTCGCGTTTGGCCCAGGCCAGCCGCTTTCAATCGTTGAGATTGACGTCGCGCCGCCAAAAAAAGGCGAAGTGCTGGTCAAAATCACCCATACCGGCGTATGCCACACCGATGCCTTTACCCTCTCAGGCGACGATCCGGAAGGCGTTTTCCCGGCGGTACTGGGCCATGAAGGCGGCGGGATTGTCGTTGAAGTGGGGGAAGGCGTGACCAGCCTGCAGCCGGGCGACCACGTTATTCCTCTGTATACCGCCGAATGCCGCGAGTGTAAGTTCTGTAAATCCGGCAAAACTAACCTCTGCCAGGCGGTGCGCGCTACTCAGGGTAAAGGCCTGATGCCGGACGGCACCACCCGTTTCTCCTATAACGGTGAACCGATTTATCACTATATGGGGACCAGCACCTTCAGCGAATACACCGTAGTGGCCGAAATTTCGCTGGCAAAAGTGAACCCGCAGGCGCCGCTGGATAAAGTCTGCCTGCTGGGCTGCGGCGTCACTACCGGCATCGGCGCGGTGCACAATACGGCGAAAGTAAAAGAGGGCGATACCGTCGCCGTCTTCGGCCTCGGCGGGATCGGCCTGGCGGTGATCCAGGGCGCGGTACAGGCGAAAGCCGGGCGCATTCTGGCGGTGGATACCAACCCGGAAAAATTCACACTCGCAAAAGAGATGGGCGCGACCGACTTTATCAACCCGAATGATTACGATAAGCCGGTTCAGGATGTGATTGTTGAACTCACCGACGGCGGCGTCGACTTTAGCTTCGAGTGTATCGGTAACGTCAACGTGATGCGCGCGGCGCTGGAGTGCTGCCACAAAGGCTGGGGCGAAAGCGTCATCATCGGCGTTGCCGGCGCGGGCCAGGAGATTAAAACCCGCCCATTCCAGCTGGTCACCGGGCGCGTCTGGCGCGGCTCCGCGTTCGGCGGCGTGAAAGGGCGTACCCAGCTGCCGGGAATGGTTGAAGAGGCGATGGCGGGGAAAATTCGCCTCGATCCGTTTATTACCCACCGTATGCCGCTGGATCAAATCAACGAAGCGTTTGATCTGATGCATGAAGGTAAATCCATTCGTACCGTCATTCATTTCGGCGAGAATTGATTTTCCTGGTGAAAAATAACCCGGGCATGCCCGGGTTATCGTTTAAGAGGGATTACTCCCGCCGCAGGTTTTCATAACCATTCTGCCATCGCCGCTGTTCCCGCCGCTCCCGTTCACGCTGAATATCCGATTTCTCATCTTCCCAGACCGCGCAGTGCGGGCCGCTGAACACCTCGCAGGGCTGTGGGCTGGCGGTGAGCGGAGACGCCGCTTTCTCTTCCCAAATCGTCGGATCGCGCAGGTCCACTTCCGGGGCTTTTAACGCCTGAGCCGAGGCGGCGGCTAACATGAAGGTGCCTGCGAGCAGGCGGCAGGGTGAACTTTTCATCCATTATCCTTGTTCAGTTGTTATTATTGATAACCATTCGCAATAATAACATAGCTGAATGAAAATGGCTTGCTTAGGGGGAGAAGATGATTTTGCTTTTGCGCCAGCCGTCACCGTGCGGCTCCCGGGATAGGCGCTTTGCCAGCAAAAAGGGCCCCGTTTGGGGCCCTGGTGGTTACTTCTGCTGCGGAAGCGCGTAGGCGATAATATAATCGCCGCGGTCCGGCGACTGGCGAGCGCCGCCCGCGTTGATGATGATGTACTGTTTGCCGGTTTTCGGCGATACGTAGGTCATCGGGCCGGATTGACTGCCGACCGGCAGACGCGATTTCCAGATCTCTTTCCCGTTGGCGGTATCAAACGCGCGCAGGTAGAAGTCCTGGGTGCCCGCGAAGAACAGCAGGCCGGACTGGGTTGATAACGAGGCGCCCAGTGTCGGCATACCGATAGGGATTGGCATGTGCATGCGGATCCCCAGCGGGCCGGTGTCCTCAACGGTGCCCACCGGAACCTGCCACACCAGTTTGCCGGTTTTCAAATCAACCGCTGACATAGTGCCGAACGGTGGTTTCTGGCACGGAATGCCCAGCGGAGACAGGAAGCGTTCGCGCATGGCGCCGAACGGCGTGCCCTCCATCGGCACAATCCCCATTTCGATACCGCTGGCGTCCTTCGCCACTTTGGCGCGCGGCACCATATAGTTGGCGAGGCCAAGGCGCATATCATTGACGAACATCAGGCTGTTATTCGGGTCAACCGACACGCTGCCCCAGTTCATCCCGCCCAGCGAGCCGGGATACTGCAGCGAACGATCCTCGCCCGGCGGGGTGAAGACGCCCTGGTGACGCATCTCTTTAAACTGGATGCGGCACAGCAGCAGGTCGACAGGCGTCGCGCCCCACATATCCGACTCGGTCAGCGTCTCGTTGCCGATCATTGGCATGCCGACGGAGTAGGGCTGGGTCGGCGAGTAGCGCTCGCCCTTGACGTTGCCCGCCGGGACTGGACGTTCCTCAACCTTGGCGACCGGTTCACCGGTGGCGCGGTTTAGCATAAAGATCATGCCCTGCTTGCTGGTTTGCACCAGCACCGGCGTGGTGCCGCCTTTACCGTCAGGCAGATCGTACAACAGCGGCTGGGAAGGCAGGTCGAAATCCCAGAGATCGTGATGGGTGGTCTGATAATGCCAGCGTACCTGGCCGGTCGTGGCGTCAACGGCCACGATGGAGGAACTGTATTTATCGTCCAGCGCGGTACGTTCGCCGCCAAAGAAGTCCGGCGTTGCGTTACCGGTCGGCAGATAAATCAGATTCAGCTTCGCGTCATAGGACATGGCCGACCAGACGTTCGGCGTACCGCGGGTGTAGGTCTGTCCTGCCGGCGGTTCGCCGGTCAGGTTCGGGTTGCCCGGATCCCATGCCCACGCCAGTTTGCCGGTATGAACATCATAGGCGCGAACGACGCCCGGGGGTTCGCCGGTGGAGAAGTTATCCGCCACGCGACCGCCAACCACGACCACGTTACCCGCCACCAGCGGCGTGGAGGTCTGCTGGTAGTAACCCGCTTTGATTTCCCCCATGCCAACGCTCAGGTCCACAATACCGTGGTCGCCGAAGGCGTCGCACAGTTTACCGTTATCGGCATCAATAGCGATCAGACGGGCGTCGGTGGTTGGCAGGAACAGGCGGCGGGAGCAGGCGGCCGGCTGCGCGTCGGCGGCAGGGGAAACCTGGGCCTGGCTCTCTTCGTAATAGCCTAAGCCGCGGCAGCGCTGCCAGTTCGGCGCGGTAGCTTTTGAATCATAGCGCCATTTCTCTTTACCGCTATCGACATCCAGCGCCAGCACCTTGCTGTAGGGTGTACAGACGTAAAGCGTATCGCCAATCTGCAGCGGCGTATTCTGGTCTTCCGCGCCGGAGCCGTTGCTCTGCGGGATATCCCCGGTGTGGGCGACCCAGGCAACCTGCAGCTGGTCAACGTTCTGTTTGTTAATCTGGTCGAGGGCGGCGAAACGGTCGCCGTGGGTGGTGTTGCCCCAGTGCGCCCAGTTTTTCTGCTGCTCGCCCGCGGCGACCGGTTTAACCGGCACCGCCTCGCTGGCGCTGACCAGCGGCTGGGATTTAAACATCCAGCCGAAACTGACCAACAGTACCACCGCCAGCACCGCTGCCAGGCCAAACGACGGCCCTTTTTTCGCCGGCTGCCGGGACAGAAACGGCCAGACCAGCGCGGCAAGGAAGGCCAGTACACCGAGTGCGAACAGGCGCGAGAACAGCGGCCAGTAGGTCCAGCCGGCATCGCTAATGGCCCAGACGATCGAGGCGATAAACGCTATCGCGTACAGTATGATACCGCCGCGACGGCTGCGGAAAATGAGCACCGCGGCGATAACCATCACCAGGCCCATGATCGCAAAATAGAAGGTCCCGCCAACGGAGGCGAGCTTTGCACCAAGAATACCGATAGCCAGGCCGATGATCAGCATCAGCCCGGCGAGAAGCCACTGCAGGACCCGGGGGAATCCTCGCGGCGCGTTGCCAGTTGCCATTTTTTCTCCTTAACCACCCCTGAACAGGCGTGAACCAGATGAATCAATTTCTCAAGTGAAGGCTTTTGAATGAAGCGATTCTGACCTTCATAAAAGCAGGTTTTTTACTGTTATTGATTTCGAGTGAACCATTTGGTGAAATCGTGGCTATGATAGATCTGTTAAAGAAATTTACGCAATTGTTAATGAATGATTTCGCACTAATTGATTATTATGGTGAATGTGGTGGGTGCGAAAAGGAAATCAGGCGGTCAGATTTCCCCGACGCGGATAACGGTCGGGGAGAGGGCGATCAGACGGGCATCGATTTACGAATGGCGCTCAGCAGGGTTTGTGTTCCCGCGGTGAGCGTGGCGTCCACCCGGGTGAGAATACCTATCGGTTCGCCCGCGCCCTGGGTGGGCACCGGCAGCGCGGCCAGCAGCCCACGGCGCAGGTCGTCTTTGACCGCACCGGAGGGGACAAACCAGACGTAGTCGTAATCGACGGTGAGCTGGCGCGACAGGGAAGCCGACAGCGTCTCGATGCAGCCAGACGGAATTTTGCAGCCCTGGCTTTGCAGCAGGGTTTCGGCGTTCTGTCGCGGCAGCGTACCTTTGGGCGAAACCACCACCGGCCACTCCATGACCCGACTCAGCGTAACCGTTTCCTGCAGCAGCGGATGCCCCGGACGAACCACCAGCTTCAGGGATTCGAGAAACAGCAGTTCATAGTTCAACCCGCTCATCAACTCCGGATCGGACATCCGTCCGATACCGATATCGATTTCTCCCGATTTTAGTCCGGCCAGCAGCATGGTGTTATTCATGGTCGCCACCTGCAGGGTGATATCTTTTTGCTGCTGATGGAACTGGCCGATCACCGAGGGCAGGATCCCCAGCGCGGCGGTGGGGAGCGCCCCGATGCGCACGATATCGCTGTTGAGGCCTTCTTTACGGTTTAGCGCCTGTCCCGCGGTATTGAGCGCGTCGAGCACTTTAACCGCGTGGGTGAGAAACTGTTCGCCGACCAGCGTGAGCTGCGCGCCGAGGCGTCCACGCTCAAACAGCCGGGTACCGGTCAGCTGCTCCAGTTCGTTTAGCGTTTTGGATAAGGCCGGTTGACTCAGATTTAAGGTTTCAGCCGCACGCCCAAGGGTTCCCTGTTGAGCGACGGCCACGAAAGTATGTAGATGGCGCAAGCGAATGCGCTGACTGAAAAGACCATTTTTTTGCATAATCAATGTTAAAAACAGAGGCGTCCCAGTGACAAGTAAGGGCGATTAAAATTGTTAACTTCATAGCAAAATATTATTAACATTTTATATTATTATTTTACAAGTTGATTTTATTGAGTTTGCCATATAGCGTCGCCCCTGACCGGCAGGGGCGGAAAAAGGAAAAAAAACTCAGATATCGAAGAAGACGGTTTCGTTTTCGCCCTGCAGGTGAATATCGAAGCGATACACGATCTCCGCGCCGCGGACCTCGCGCTGCGCGATGAGGGTCTGGCGACGCACTTCCCACTCAATCAGATTCAGCACCGGGTCGACCTGGTTGGCATCCTGCTCGTCGGAAAAGTACATCCGCGTGTTGAGGCCAATATTAATCCCGCGGGCGACCACCCACAGATTGACGTGCGGCGCCATGGTGCGCCCATCGCGACCTACCACGGCCCCGGGTTTAATGGTTTCGAAGCGCCAGACGCCGCTGGTGAAGTCCGAGCAGCTGCGTCCCCAGCCGCGAAACGCCGCATCCAGCTTCTTGCCCTGCTGTCGGTCGTCGGGATGGTTATAGCGCCCGGCGGCGTTGGCCTGCCAGATTTCCAGCAGCACATCGCGCACCGGCGTGCCGGAGCCATCGATGACTCTGCCTTCGATAGTAATACGTTCGCCCTCGGTGTCTGCCGTTGTCAGCGTCGGGCCAAAATTTTTCTCAAAGATATGGAAACCGGCGGCGTCCGGCGCGAGGCCGATATGCACATAAGGGCCGGCGGTTTGTGACGCGGTTTCAGGTAAATAATCTTTCATCGGGCGGCCCCCTGCGTGCGGTTTTCAAACAGCGTTGCGCGATGGCCGCGCAGCACGAGATCAAAACGGTAAGCCAGAGAGTCCAGCGGTACGGCGGCATGGGTATCCAGCTCGGCGATTAATGTCCTGATGGCATCATCGTTATTGATGGTTTTAACAATAGGACACTGTTTAATCAGCGGATCGCCTTCGAAATACATCTGCGTGATCAGGCGCTGTGCCCAGGCGTCGCCGGAGAGCGAAAAGTGAATATGCGCCGGACGCCAGTCGCTTACCTGGTTGCGCCACGGATAGGGGCCGGGCTTGATGGTGCGGAAACAATAGTAGCCGTTTTCGTCGGTCAGCACCCGTCCGCAGCCGCCAAAGTTCGGGTCGATAGGCGCCAGATATTGATCTTTCTTATGCCGGTAGCGTCCGCCCGCGTTGGCCTGCCAGACTTCGACCAGCGTATTTTTCATTGGTCGGCCAAATCCATCGCGAACGTAGCCGTGGACGATTATCCTTTCGCCAATCGGCAGGCCGTCTTTGGCGTAGTTGAGGATCAGGTCGTTATCGAGCGCGCCGAGATCGTCGCTGCTGAACACCGGTCCGGTGATTTCAGAAAGGGAATTCTGCAGGGAAATGAGCGCATTGCGCGGCGAGCGCAGCACGCTGGTTTTATAGCCCGGGGCGTAAGCGGGAGGATGGCTGCTGTAGTCGCGGTGCAGGACCTCGCGCGGTGACCATTTTTCGTTCATGAGGGTACTCCATATTATCGGTAGAGAGGCATGTTGTTGTAATGTCGCCACTCGCAGTGTGTGTAAATGTTTTGTTAATTTAAAGTGAAATTAAAGGGTGTTTAACATAACCGGCGGTTATGAAGTGAGCGGGTGAAAATAAACCGGCCAGCTACCGGCATCACAGTTTGTAAATTCTTCCCGCCGTCTGCAGAGAGCTTTCCTACACTCCAGGGAGAATTCACTGGAGGTAAGACATCATGGCGAACACCATCACGGCTGATGAGATTCGGGAAAGCTTTTCGCAGGCGATGTCGGCGATGTACCAGCAGGAAGTTCCGCAGTACGGGACGCTACTGGAGCTGGTGGCCGACGTTAACCTGGCCATACTGGAGAATAACCCGACGCTGCACGAACAACTGGCCAACGCCGATGAACTGGCGCGGCTGAACGTTGAACGCCACGGCGCGATCCGCGTCGGTACGGCGGAGGAACTGGCGACCTTGCGTCGCATGTTTGCCATTATGGGAATGTATCCCGTCAGCTATTACGATCTGTCGCAGGCCGGCGTACCGGTTCACTCCACCGCGTTTCGCCCCATTGATGACGCCGCGCTGGCGCGCAATCCGTTTCGCGTTTTTACCTCGCTTCTGCGACTTGAACTTATCGCCAATGAAGCTTTGCGTCAGCGGGCGGCGGATATCCTTTCCCGACGGGATATCTTCACGCCGCGCTGTCGTGAACTGATCGCGTTACATGCACAGAAAGGGGAGTTTACCGCCGCAGAGGCGCGTGAGTTTGTGCAACAGGCGCTGGAAACCTTTCGCTGGCATCGACACGCCACCGTCGATGAGGAAACCTATCACGCGCTGCATGAAGAGCACCGGCTGATTGCCGATGTGGTCTGTTTCCCCGGCTGCCACATTAATCATCTGACGCCGCGCACCCTGGATATTGACCGGGTACAGGCGTTAATGCCCGAGTGCGGTATCGCGCCAAAAGCGTTGATAGAAGGGCCGCCGCGCCGCGATGTGCCCATTTTACTGCGCCAGACCAGCTTTAAGGCCCTTGAGGAACCGGTGATGTTTGCCGGAGAGCATAGAGGCACGCATACGGCTCGCTTTGGCGAAATCGAGCAGCGCGGTATCGCCTTAACGCCGAAGGGCCGCGCCCTGTACGACCGACTGCTTGGCGAGGCGGGGGTGGGCAAAGATAATCTCACCCATCAGCGTCATCTGCAGGAGGTGTTTAGCCCGTTCCCGGACAGCGAATTCCTGCTGCGTCAGCAGGGGCTGGCGTACTTTCGCTATCGCCTGACGCCCGCCGGCGAAGCGCACCGTCAGGCGTTTCGTCCGGGTGACGATCCGCAGCCGCTGATTGAACGCGGCTGGGTCATCGCACAACCGATTATTTATGAAGACTTTTTGCCGGTCAGCGCCGCCGGGATTTTTCAGTCTAACCTGGGCAACGAGATACAGACCCGCAGCCACGGCAACGCCAGCCGCCAGGCCTTTGAGGAGGCGCTGGGCTGTCCGGTCTATGATGAGTTTGCTCTTTATCAACAGGCGGAAGAGCGCAGTAAACGACGTTGCGGTCTGCTGTAAAATCAGTACTCTGCTGGCATGAGTCGTTAAAGGAAGCAGGTCATGCAGAATCCGTCTACCCCGCTGGTGAAAACCCGGCAGGGCACCCTATCCGGCACCGCTGAAGAGAACATGCATATCTGGCGCGGTATACCCTATGCCGCGCCGCCCGTCGGCGATCTCCGCTGGCGCGCGCCGCAGCCTGCCGCCCGCTGGCAGGGCGTGCGCAGGGCGGAGAATTTCTCGGCCTCCAGCTGGCAGGATATTGAGTACTGTCGTGAGCTCGGCGGCGGCGATCCCGGCCGCTTTTCCGAGGATTGCCTGTACCTTAACGTCTGGTCACCCGCTTCGCGCGCGCAGCCGCTGCCGGTGATGGTCTGGCTGCACGGCGGCGGCTATACCATCGGCGCGGGAAGCTTACCGCCCTATGATGGTAAAGCCTTAGCGTCCCGTGACGTAGTGGTAGTCACGGTTAACTACCGGCTGGGGCATCTGGGCTTTTTTGCCCATCCGGCGCTGGAGGAAGAAGAGGGGGAGCGCATCTATAATTTTGCGCTGCTCGATCAGATCGCCGCCCTGCAGTGGGTTCAGGAGAACATTCACGCCTTCGGCGGCGATGCGGCCAACGTGACGCTGTTCGGCGAGTCCGCCGGGGCACGCAGCGTGCTGTCGCTCATGGTTTCGCCAAAATCCAGAGGACTGTTCCATAAGGCGATTATTCAGAGCGGCTATACCTTGCCGGATCTGCCGCGGGAAAAGGCGCTGGCCAAAGGGCAGCTCATCGCGGAGCACTTCTCTTTACCGCAGGCCAGCGCCGAACAGCTGCGGGCGATTCCGGCGGACGCGTTCTGGTCGTTGACCGCGCCGCTTACCATCGGCCCGGCGCCCATTGTTGGCGATGCCGTACTGCCGCAGCCGATGCTGGAGACTTTTTTTAGCGGGTGTCAGCACCCGCTGCCGGTGATGATCGGCTCGAACAGCGATGAGGCCAGCGTCATGGCGGTGTTTGGCATCGATATCGCCGGGCAGATCCAGAAGCTTCGCCGCGAACGCCGTTTTGGTCTCGGTTTGATTAAGCTGCTCTATCCCGGCGTCAAGGGCGATGAGGCATTAGGGCGTGAAGTCTGCCGCGATATGGCCTTTACCACCCTGGGTTACGTGGTGATGCAGGCGCAGCAGCGGGTAGGGCAACCGTGCTGGCGCTACTGGTTTGACTACGTTGCCGAGGCGGAACACCAAACCTATCCGCACGGCGCGTGGCACGGTAATGAAGTGGCGTATGTTTTTGACAACCTCGACCTTGCCGAGCCGGTACGACAGTATGCGAACGAGCGCGACCGGACCTTTGCCGCCCGGGTTGCCGACTATTGGGCTAGCTTTGCCCGTGTAGCGGGTAACGGCTGCCACGAGCTCTCCGGACCGGTGCGCTGGCCCGCCAGCGTGCGCGGACGAGACCGTCTGTTGCGTATCGGTTTGCACAAGCGGGCCGGTTTTAAAGTGGAAAACCGTTTTATGCGCGCGCGTCTGGCGCTGTTTCGGCGGGTGATGAAGCACCATGTGACGCTGGATTAACGCTGTCCGGAAGATCTCCGTTTGCCGCGGTACGTTCTGCAAATGGAACAATGCGTCCCACTTTAGGCGGCTAATCCTCAGTCAGCGATTACACTAAGATCGGTTCTGTTAACCCTGCATCCGCAGAACCTGCGTTCTGACGGAAGATCTGACGTTAAAATGAGGAAGAAACCATGGCCAAACCGTATGTTCGTCTGGATAAAAGTGATGCCGCCGTGCTGCTGGTCGATCACCAGACCGGATTACTCTCTCTGGTACGCGATATCGATCCCGATAAATTCAAGAACAACGTCCTTGCCCTTGGCGACCTGGCGAAGTACTTCGGTCTGCCGACTATCTTAACCACCAGCTTTGAGAACGGCCCCAATGGCCCGCTGGTGCCGGAGCTGAAAGCGCAATTCCCCGATGCGCCCTATATCGCGCGCCCGGGTAATATTAACGCCTGGGATAACGAAGATTTTGTTAAGGCAGTCAAAGCGACGGGCAAAAAGCAGCTGATTATTGCCGGGGTGGTGACGGAAGTTTGCGTGGCCTTTCCGGCGCTTTCGGCCATTGAAGAGGGGTTTGAGGTGTTTGTGGTGACCGACGCTTCCGGTACCTTTAACCCGATTACCCGCGATGCCGCCTGGGATCGTATGTCGCAGGCCGGGGTACAGCTGATGTCGTGGTTTGGCGTTGCCTGCGAACTACACCGCGACTGGCGTAATGATATCGAAGGGCTGGGAACGCTGTTCTCCAACCATATTCCGGATTATCGCAACCTGATGACCAGTTTTAACCTTCTGCAGCAAAAATAATCGCCTGCGCGGCCAGCGTTCGTCTGGCCGCTTCCTGATTCAGCATGAAACGCCGCCGGTTGGCGAAATCATCGCCGCCCCCCGGATATCGGTAATTCGGTCTGGTCCGGTGGACATATTTTTTTCACGCATTTCTGCCGTCAACAATTGGATTATCAATCATTTTTGTCTAGAGTGAGCGACATTCACGACGCATGGGTTTGTTACGTCGCGTCTCAATTCACATATGAAGAAGGATGCTCTCTCAGGCATGAACCGCAGACGTTTTCTCAAATCTTCCATGGCTGTTGCCGCCGTATGCGGAACGTCAGGAGTTGCCTCTCTATTCTCGAAAGCGGCCTTCGCCGAGGACTCGGGAATTGCCGACGGCCAGACCCGTCGCTTTGACTATTCCGTACTTCAGTCGATGGCCCACGATCTTGCGCGTCAGCCCTGGGGCGGCGCGCCGCGCGATCTGCCGCCAACCCTGGCAAACCTGACCCCGCAGGCCTACAACAGCATTCAGTACGATGCTGCGCACTCCCTGTGGAGTAATATCGAAGAGCGCAAGCTGGATATTCAGTTCTTCCACGTCGGGATGGGGTTCCGCCGCCGCGTACGGATGTTCTCCCTGGATTCACAAACCCAGCAGGCGCGGGAAATTCACTTCCGTCCCGAGCTGTTTAAATATAATGACGCCGGCGTCGACACCAAACAGCTGGAAGGCCAGAGCGATCTCGGCTTTGCCGGGTTCCGCGTGTTTAAGGCGCCGGAGCTGGCGCGCCGCGATATCGTCGCCTTCCTCGGCGCGAGCTACTTCCGCGCGGTAGACAGCACTTATCAATACGGACTGTCCGCCCGCGGCCTGGCGATCGATACCTTTACCGATACGCCGGAAGAGTTCCCGGACTTCACCTCCTTCTGGTTTGAGACCGTGAAACCGGGGGCGACGGTATTTACCGTCTATGCGCTGCTCGACAGCCCAAGCGTCACCGGCGCCTATAAGTTCGTGGTTAACTGTCAGGAGACGCAGGTGATTATGGATGTGGAAAACCACATCTACGCGCGTAAAGACATCAAACAGCTGGGCATCGCGCCGATGACCAGTATGTTCAGCTGCGGCAATAACGAACGGCGGATGTGCGACACTATCCATCCGCAGATCCACGACTCCGACCGCCTGTCGATGTGGCTGGGCAACGGCGAGTGGGTGTGCCGCCCGCTGAACAACCCGCAGAAGCTGCAGTTCAACGCTTTCCAGGATAAAAATCCGCGCGGTTTTGGCCTGCTGCAGCTGGATCGCGACTTCTCCCACTATCAGGACATCATGGGCTGGTATAACAAACGCCCGAGCCTGTGGGTGGAGCCGCGCAACCAGTGGGGTAAAGGGGCCGTCAACCTGATGGAGATCCCGACGACCGGTGAAACGCTGGACAATATCGTTTGCTTCTGGCAGCCCGAGAAGCCGGTTAAAGCAGGGGATGAGCTGGACTTCCGCTATCGACTCTACTGGAGCGCGCAGCCGCCGGTCCGTTCGCCGCTGGCGCGGGTATTGGCCACGCGTACCGGAATGGGCGGTTTCCCGGAAGGCTGGGCGCCGGGTGAGCACTACCCGGATAAATGGACCCGTCGTTTTGCTATCGATTTTGTCGGCGGCGACCTGAAGGCCGCGGCGCCAAGAGGCATTGAGCCGGTGATTACCCTGTCGAGCGGCGAAGCGAAGCAGATAGAAATTCTCTACGTGGAACCGTTTGATGGCTATCGCATCCAGTTTGACTGGTACCCGACCTCGGATTCGACCGACCCGGTCGAAATGCGCATGTTCCTGCGCTGCCAGGGGGAAGCGATCAGCGAAACCTGGCTCTATCAGTACTTCCCGCCAGCGCCAGACAAGCGTAACTATGTTGACGATCGGGTAATGAAATAATTGCCCTTGATTCCGCCCGCTAAGGTAACTTAGCGGGCGTTTGTTTTTTAATCAGACTATTAATCAGAGTCCATTATGACTGCCGAAAACGCGCCTGCGAGCGAAACTATCCCCGTCACCGAGTCGCTTTCTCTGCGCGCTGTGGATGAAAGCCACGTCGCTGAGCTGCATCAGCTGGTGATCAAGAACCAGCGCTGGCTCCAGCAATCGCTGAGCTGGCCCGCTGAAGTCAGTCACGAAGACGAAACCCGCCGCCACGTGCAGGGCAACGTGATGCTGCACCAGCGCGGTTACGCCAAAATGTTTTTGCTCTTTCTGCGAGAAGAGATCGTCGGCGTGCTGTCGTTTAACCAAATTGAGCCGATCAATAAGACCGCATACATCGGCTACTGGATTGATGAAAGCCACCAGGGGCAGGGGCTACTTTCTCAGGCGCTGCAGGCGCTGATGGACGCTTTTGCCCGCAGCGGGACGGTTCGCCGCTTCGTGATTAAATGTCGGGTAGCAAACCAGAGAAGCAATCAGGTCGCCCTGCGTAACGGTTTCACCCTCGAAGGGTGCCTGAAGCAGGCCGAGTATCTGAACGGTTCGTACGATGACCAGAATATCTACGGGCGCATTATTGATTGTGACACCGGGCAATTCCCGGCTCGCGGCTGACGCCTTGCCCGGGCTACGGGCCGCGCTGAGATGTAGCCCGGGCAAGGCGCGTTGAGCGCCGCCCCCCGGGGAACAGCGCGCAGGGGCCTGAAGCTGATAAACCACGCGGTCGGGAGCAAAGGTTATAGAAAGCCGACAATGGGCGTGCGGGTAAAAAGTTCGTCGCCGTTTATCACTTTCTCCCCTCTGATAGAAATGGCGTCGCCCGCGCTGGCTTCAATTCGCGCCCTGTCGCCGATCGTCACCTGATGTTCAATCACCACATCGCCGCAAATCACCGCATGCCCTTCAATTAACACGCTATCGTCCAGCAGAATCGGCCCGCCGCGCAGGTGCGCATGCCCGCCGACCATCACCCGATGCTTCAGCAGGCAGTTGCCTTCGACCACCGCGTGCTCCGCCACCTGCGAGCTGTAGCGCAGGGTGGGGATGGCGTCCTCTTCCCGCCCGGCGATAATCCTCGCGTGGCCATAAACTCGCGCGTTATCGCAGACCCAGACGTCGTTTTCGTCGTTACCCTCCAGCCGCGCGCAATCGAAGATTTCCGCCCGATGCTCAACAAACGCGTGTTCGACAAACGCGTCGCCGTAAACTTGTGCCTGGTGAACGATGCGCGAAGCGCTGACCGTTGCCCGCTGATAAATGCGCAGGATTTTGTCGCTGTCGGCGGTCAGACCCTGGGCGGCGATAATAAGCGAGTGGGGGAGGATCTGCGCATTGTCGGCCAGGTGACAATAACCCCGAATCTGCGAATGCGAAACGGTGACGTTGTCACTTATTCGCGCGCAGTGGCTTGCCTGCACGCTGTCCAGTCGCGCGTTATCGCTGACGATGGCGCCATGGCTGATAATGCACTCGCCGGTTAAGCGGGCATTACCCTCGATTTTCGCACCGGCAAACACCGCGCTATTCGGGTCATAAATCCAGCACTCGCCTTCGTGACTCAGGGCTGCTTCATTGTCCAGCCAGCCGCCTTCATCGCCGCGCTTCACGTCAGCGAAATCGCGTAAGGCGACAATTTGCCGCAGATTGACGCTATGTTTGTTTCCGTCGGCTTCATAGTGAAACTGGCGAACCTTCTCGCTGAGGTAATATTTGCGCATCTGCCTTTCTCATTACATATGGTTAACATAAACATAGCAAAAAACGCCGTAGCGTGTTTTTGAAGGTTCCTTTAGAATGCAACTTAAGATAAATTGAAAATTTAAACAAAATGAATAAAGAGCAGGGTGTGAGCCGGGTGCTGAATCTCCCGGCGGGCTATTTTGGTATGGTTCTGGGCATTATCGGCATGGGCTTCGCCTGGCGCTACGCCAGCACGATCTGGCCGGTGAGCCGGACAATCGGCGACGGTCTGGTTATCGTGGCCACCCTCGTCTGGGCGCTGCTGGCGCTGGCGTTTATCAGCCGTGCAGTCCGTTTCCCGCACAGCGTACTGCAGGAGATGCGCCATCCGGTGGCCAGCAGTTTTGTCAGCCTGTTTCCGGCGACGACCATGCTGGTGGCCATCGGCTTTGTTCCCTGGCTGCGGCCGCTCTCGCTGGTGTTATTCGCGATTGGCGTAGTGCTGCAGCTAAGCTATGCGGCCTGGCAGAGCGCCGGGCTATGGCGGGGGAAGCATCCCAATGAGGCGACCACCCCGGGTCTCTATCTGCCGACGGTGGCGAATAACTTTATCAGCGCCATGGCCTGCGGCGCGCTGGGCTTTACCGACGCCGGACTGGTGTTTCTTGGCGCCGGCTTATTCTCCTGGCTTAGCCTTGAACCGGTGATTCTGCAGCGCCTGCGCAGCGACGGCGAACTGCCGATGGCCATGCGCACTGCCCTCGGCATTCAGCTGGCGCCGGCGCTGGTGGCGTGCAGCGCCTGGCTGAGCGTGAACGGCGGCGAGGCGGATACCTTCGCTAAGCTGCTGTTCGGCTATGGTCTGCTGCAGCTGCTGTTCATGCTGCGCCTGATGCCGTGGTACCTGCGCCAGCCGTTTAACGCCTCGTTCTGGAGCTTCTCGTTCGGCATCTCCGCGCTGGCGACCACCGGCCTGCATCTCGGTCATCAGCATCCGGACGGCTTTTTCCATACCCTCGCGCTCCCGCTGTTTCTCTTCACCAATCTGATCGTCGGGCTGCTGCTGATTCGTACCTTCCTGCTGCTGATGCGCGGTAAACTGCTGATTCGCGTTGAGCGCGACACATTATTAAAAAATAAGGATTAACCATGACGCTTCGTGACGAAAATTACTTCACCGATAAATACGGGATGACCCGCACCCACTCCGAGGTGCTGCACGCCGCCACCCTGATCGCGCCGGGCAAGGCGCTGGATCTGGGCTGCGGCAACGGGCGCAATAGCCTCTATCTGGCGGCCAACGGGTTTGATGTCACCGCGTGGGATAAAAATCCGGCCAGCATCGGCAATCTTGAGCGCATTCGTCAGGCGGAAGGGCTGGAGAATCTGCGGACGGCGATTAAGGACCTTAACGCCCTCAGCTTTGACGGCGAGTATGACTTTATTCTTTCGACCGTGGTGATGATGTTCCTCGACGCGAAGACCATCCCGGGTCTGATTGCTAACATGCAGCGCTGCACCAGACCCGGCGGCTACAATCTGATTGTTGCGGCTATGGATACCGACGATTATCCGTGCAGCGTCGGCTTCCCGTTCGCGTTTAAACCGGGAGAGCTGCGCAATGATTATGAAGGCTGGACGTTACTCAAATATAACGAAGACGTCGGTGAACTCCACCGCACCGACGCCAGCGGGAACCGGATTAAGCTGCGTTTCGCCACGATGCTGGCGCGCAAACCGGCTTAACGCGCCGCTAACAGGCAGAGCTGTAATGCGGTCTGATAAGAGGCCTCAAAGGCGCGCAGCGGCAGAAACTCAAATTTCGAGTGGAAGTTGTGCGCGCCGGTAAAGAAGTTGGGCGTTAATACGCCTTTTGCCGACAGGGCCGCGCCGTCGGTGCCGCCGCGCATCGGCGTCGGTTTCGGCGTAATGCCTAAGCTTTCCATCGCTTCGAACATCAGATCAACGGCGCGGCGGTCTTCGCCGATGGCATTGCTGATGTTGCTATAGGTATCGCTGATGTGAAATTCCACCTTTCCGGTCGGATACTGCGCGGCGATTTTCTGCGCCACCTCGCTAATTTGCTGCTTACGGCGATGAAAACTTTCGAGGTCGAAATCGCGAATGCTGGCCTGCAGCAGGGTGCTGTTCTGATCGCCCTGGATACCGTTAAACCAAACGTAGCCCTCGCGTCCGGCGGTATGCTCCGGCGTTTGCTGGCGATCGAAATGGCTCATGTAATCGGTGGCCATCAGCAGCGGGTTCACCAGCACGCCCTTTGATGACATGGGGTGAGCGGTCACGCCGGTAAAGCGAATCTCCGCCGCGGCGGCGTTAAAGTTTTCATAGACGATTTCGCCGAGCTCGCAGCAGTCGATGGTCCAGGCAAAATCGACGGCAAAGCGCGCGAGATCCAGCGCCTTCGCGCCGCGCAGGCCCACTTCTTCATCCGGCACAAACGCGACCACGATGTCGCCGTGGCGGTGTTCCGCCGTCAGGTTTTCCAGCACCGTCATCACCACCGTAACGGCGGACTTGTTATCCGCCCCGAGCACGCTGGTGCCGTCGCTGAAAATAATCTCTTCATTGGGATAAGCGAGGATTTCCGGATGTTCCGCAACGCGCAGCCAGATATCTTTATCCCTGTTCAAACAGAGATCTTCACCAGTAAAACGCAGAATTTGTGGATGAATATCCGGCGACAAACCGACGTCAACGGTATCGATGTGGGTAATAAAGCCAATCCGCGGCGCGCCTGCGACGTTGCCTTTTTTCACCGCCGTGACGGTGGCGTGCTCGTCAATCACAATCTCATCCAGCCCCAGCTGGCGTAGCTCATCCGCAAGGGCCTGCGCCATCGCGTGTTGCCCGGCGGTGGTAGGCAGCGTCGTGGCTCGCGGGTCGCTTTGGCTGGTTATCGCCAGGTAGCGAAAGAAGCGTTGGGTTAATTGACTGGCTAGGGCTGATGACATAGTGATTCCTTCTTTATTCGAGTTTTCAGGTGTTTGCAATCAGGCTTTAGTGTTATGTATGAAAGGGAAAACAACAAGCTATTCATTAGCTGACAAATTAAAAAGGAAAACCTATGCAACGCAGATTCACGACGCTTGCTCTGGCGTTAGCGGCCCTGACGGCCAGCTCGGCCATTAGCGCAAAAACGCTGGTCTACTGTTCAGAAGGATCGCCGGAAAACTTTAACCCGCAACTCTACACCTCCGGGACCAGCGTGGACGCCAGCGCGGTGCCGGTCTATAACCGACTGGTCGATTTCAAAGCCGGTACCACAGAACTGGTGCCGAGCCTCGCCGAAAGCTGGGAAGTCAGCGAAGATGGGAAAGTTTATACTTTTCATTTACGCAAAGGCGTTAAATTCCAGAGTAATAAATATTTTAAACCCAGCCGCGATTTTAATGCCGACGACGTTATTTTTTCGTTTATTCGGCAAAAAGATCCTCACCATCCTTATCATAATATCTCCAGCGGCAATTACTCCAATTTTGAAAGCCTCGAATTTGGCCAGTTAATTACCGCGATTGATAAGCCTGATGAATATACGGTGCGTTTCACGCTGGCCCATCCCGAAGCGCCCTTTGTGGCCGATCTTGCCTGGTATTTCGCTTCTATTTTATCGGCGGAATATGCCGATGCGATGCTAAAAGCCGGCACGCCAGAGCGCGTGGATATGGACCCGATTGGTACCGGACCTTTCAAACTCGCGCAATATCAAAAAGATTCCCGAATTCTTTTCACCGCGTTCCCGGAATACTGGCAGGGGAAGGCGCATATCGATCGTCTCATTTTTAGTATCACGCCGGACGCCTCGGTGCGCTACGCCAAGCTGGAGAAAAACGAGTGTCAGGTGATGCCGTTCCCCAATCCGGCCGACCTGCCGCGAATGAAAGAGAACAACGCGATCAACCTGATGAGCAAAGCGGGCCTTAACACCGGTTTCCTGGCGTTTAACACCCAAAAAGCGCCGCTGGACAACGTTAAGGTGCGTCAGGCCCTGGCGATGGCGATCAATAAACCGGCGATCATTGAAGCGGTGTTCCACGGTACCGGTACGGCGGCGAAAAACCTGCTGCCGCCGGGCGTATGGAGCGCGGATAGCCAGCTGAAGGATTATGACTACGACCCGCAGAAAGCCAAAGCGCTGCTGGCGGAATCGGGGGTTGCGGGGCCAATTACCATCGATCTGTGGGCGATGCCGGTGCAGCGACCCTATAACCCGAACGCCAAACGCATGGCCGAAATGATCCAGGCCGACTGGGCGAAAATTGGCGTGCAAACGAAAATCACAACCTATGAGTGGGGTGAATACTTAAAGCGGGTGAAGGATGGCGAACATCAGGCGGCGCTGATGGGCTGGACGACCGCGACCGGCGATCCGGATAACTTCTTCGGCCCACTCTTTACCTGCCAGTCGGCGAACGGCGGGTCAAACTCGGCAAAATGGTGCTATCAGCCGTTTGATAAAATTATCGCCGAGGCAAAATCGATAACCGATCGCCAAAAACGCGAAGCGCTCTATCGCCAGGCGCAGCAGATGATGCATGACCAGATGCCGGCAGTCATGATTGCCCACTCGACAATATTTGAACCGGTGCGTAAAAACGTGTCAGGCTACGAAATAGACCCCTTTGGCAAGCATATTTTTTATCAGGTTGATATCAGATAAACAGCCAATCACGGCCCGCCGGTAACGGCGGGTTTATTTTTTCCAGCTACTTGACGTAGCACCGTTTTTGCCACAAAACTTACCCTGTTATTTGCTATAACTCTTGCCGATAAATGGTATTCACAGGGATTAACCTATATGCGTACTCCGTTATTTTTTAAAGTCGCCGCGCTTGCTGGCCTTTTAGCATTGGCCGGCTGCTCATCCAAAATCGCTAAGCCGGAACAATATTCGGGATTTTTAAAAGATTACTCTAACTTAAAAGAAACCACCTCGGCGTCCGGCAAACCGGAACTGCGCTGGATTTCGCCGGATTACAATCCGAGCAACTATGACAATATCGTCTATAACCCGATCACCTATTACCCGGTACCAAAACCCACCACCCAGGTGGGCGAGAAGGCGCTCAGGGATATCCTGAATTACACCAATAAAGAGATGAAACAGGCTATTTCCGAGCGTAAACCGCTGGCAACCACCCCGGGCAAGCGCAGCCTGATCTTCCGCGGCGCCATCACCGGCGTGGATTCCAGCAAAGAAGGGCTGCAGTTCTACGAAGTGATTCCGGTGGCGATGATTATCGCCGGTACGCAGGCGGCAACGGGCCACCGTACCATGGACACCAACCTGTTTTTTGAAGGGGAGCTGATTGATGCGGCGACCAAAAAGCCGGTTATCAAAGTGGTCCGTAAGGGCGAAGGTAAAAACCTGTCCAACGAAAATACGCCGCTCACCGTCGAGACCCTGAAGCAGGTCATTGATGATATGGCGATTGACGCGGTGAAATTCGACCCCAATAACCGTTAATCAGGCGTAGCCGTGAATAAAGGCGCTAGTGGTTGATAGCGCCTTTTTCATTTCTCCTCGACGGCAGCGCGAGCGTCAGCAGCGATCCGAGCGAACCCAGGCCAGCCTGCGCCGCAGCAGCCACTGCTCCGGGCGAGCGAACATCACCAGATTTCCGACCAGGATCAGCGCCAGTCCTGCCACGGCGCTACTGTGCCAGACGTAACCTTCATAAAAAGTCGAAATGGTCAGCGCGACGAGTGGAAACAGCAGGGTGCTGTATGCCGCTTTACCCGCGCCGATTCGCCCCACCAGCGTAAAATAGGCGCCAAAAGCAATCACCGAGCCAAACACGGCGAGATACAGTAGCGCGCCCATATAGCTGAGGGTCCACTGCGGCGCGAAATTATCACCGCGAACCAGCGCGATCGCGCCCATGACCAGGGTGCCGTAAAGCATGGCCCAGCTGTTGGTGGTCAACGTCTCCAGACCGCGGCGCTGGTGGCGGATGCTGAGCATATTGCCGAGCGAAAACCCATAGGTGCCCAATGCGCTGAGGGCAATACCCAGCAGGAGCGAGGCGTTCAGGCCGCTGGCCCATAAATCATCCCAGAATAGCGTCACGATCCCCGCCAGCCCCAGCGCGGCGGCCAGCCAGAATCGGCCCGGAGGCTGCTGGCGATAGAAGAGAAAGCTATTGATCGCGTTAAACAACACCGCCATGGAGAAGATCACCGACTCCAGCCCGGTATTGATATACGCGGCGGCGGTATAGAAACACCAGAAATTAAAGCAGAAAACGCAGCAGCCCTGTAGCAGGCAAAAGAGATGGTCGCGCGCGGCCAGCGGGCGCAGGCGGCGGGTAACCAGCAGAATGGTCAACATCGCGACGCTGGCGACGGCGAAGCGCCAGAAAATAGACACCGGCGCGGCAACCGGCCCCTGCTGCAAAAAGATAGCAATCCAGGTGGTGCCCCAGATAACCACGACCAACCCGTAGAGTAATGCGTTCAAAATGTCTCTCCTGTGAGTGTTGTACCGGTCATTGTGCGGCTTGGGCGAATTCGGCGCTGTCATCAGCTTGTCGCCGACTTGCAAATTCTTGCGCTTATTTTTCATTAGCGGCGGGGGAATGCTGGTATCTGCCGGCGACTCTTCTTAGACTAGCGATCTGCGGAATCTGAACTGTGAAGGCTATGGCTTACGGGACTTTCGAAACATTGCGTCAAAAAAATGCCGTGCTGCGGGGGACGGTGAACCTCAACTCCGGTATTCAGCTGGCGGCGTGGTATAACAATCTTGATACCATCACGGTACAAAGTGACCACCATACCCTGAGCCTGTATATTGCCGATGGCTACGAAAGCTACCAAAAAACGCCCCACGGCTGGAAAAACGGCGGCGGGCCGGATCGTTTTTGCCTGATGCCGAAAGGCGATGAGAGCACCTGGGATATCCGCGGCGATCTCTCTTTTGTGCATCTTTACTGCACCGATGAGCACCTGCGCCGGGTAGGCGAGCAGATTTGGGACCGCAGCCCGGCCTCGTTCACGCTGCAGGAGAAAACGTTTTCCAGCGATGACAAAATCACCGCCGTCTACCGCCAGTTTCTCCTCGACAACGACTGGCAGCAGCAGGCGAATCAGCTAACGTTGAGTTCGGCCAGCACGCTGCTGCTCACCCACCTGATTCAGCACTATTCGAACGTTCAGTGGCGTTTACCGACGGTGACCGGCGGGCTGGCGCCGCACGTCTTGCGCAATCTGCTGGCATGGATTGAGGAGAACCTCGACCAGCCGCTCACTCTTGCCGAACTGGCGCAGGAAGCGGCGTTAAGCGAATACCATTTTGCGCGGATGTTTCGCCAGTCGATGAAGATGGCGCCGCACCAGTACGTTATGCAGCGCCGGATGGTTAAAGCGCAGGCGCTGATTAGCCAGAGTCGGCTGCCGTTAACCGATATCGCCATGGCCTGCGGTTTTAGCAGCGCCAGCCACTTCAGCAACCGGGTGAAAAGCGCCACCGGCCTGACGCCCTCGCAGCTACGCGCGGCGCAGCGTTGACAGCAAAACGTAGCTGACGCCGCCGAGAACCAGCCCCCAAAACGCTGAGCCGATACCGGCCAGCGTCACGCCGCTGGCGGTGACCAGAAACGTTACTACCGCCGCATCGCGCTCACTCTCATGATTCAATGCCTGAAACAGGCTGCCGCCGATGGTACCGAGCAGCGCCAGCCCGGCAAGCATCTGGACCCACGCTATCGGCAGCGCCGACATCAACGAGGTGATTGAGCCGCCAAATATCCCCGCCAGCAGATAAAACACGCCCGCCGCCGCCGCCGCGAGCCAGCGTTTTTGCGGGTCCGGATGGGCTTCCGGGCTCTGGCAAATCGCGGCCGTAATGGCGGCGATGCAGATCGAGTAGACCCCGAAAGGCGACAGCAGCAGCGCCAGGCCGCCGGTGGCGACAATAAGCGTTGAAGCGGGGACCCGATAGCCCGAGGCCTGGAGGGTGGCGAAGCCGGGGGCGTTTTGCGACGCCATGGTGACGAGGAAAAATGGTATACCGACGCTGATCAACAGCGCTGGCGTAAATTCAGGGGCGATCCAGGAAGGGGCGACAATGCTGAAACTTATTTGTGACGTTGTCACTTCTCCGCTCAATCCGGCCACCGCGCTTCCTGTCAGCAGAGCGGCGACAACCGCGAAGCGGGGAAGCCAGGCTTTGCACAGTAACCATACGGCTAACATACTGCCGCATAACAGCAGATTAGCCTGCAGGCTGGCGAAAGCCTGCATGCCAAAGCGCAGCAATATGCCGGCCAGCATCGCCGCCGCCAGCGAATGGGGAATAATCTTCATGAGCCGGGCAAATATGCCGGTGATGCCGCAAAGCACGATTAAGGCGTTGGCAAAAATAAAGACGCCAACCGCCTGGGAGAGCGTGACCCCCTGCAGGCTGCTGACCAGCAGCGCCGCGCCGGGCGTTGACCAGGCCGTCAGGATGGGCACCTTTCGCCAGACGGTGAGGGCCAGGGTGCTGATGCCCATTCCCAGACCTAAGGCGGTCATCCAGCCAGCGATTTGCGCAGCATCGGCGCCTGCCGCCGCCGCTGCCTGCCAGATAATGGCGGCAGAGCTGGCATAGCCGACCAGCACGGCGACGAAGCCGGCGAGCAGACTCGGAAAAGGGAGAGTGAAAGAGCGCATGGGGGTGCCTTGTGCGTTATAACGGTCGGTATAATGTAGCATTGTGCGTTATAACGCACAACTGGCTTTTCGGCAACGCCAGACCCGGATAGCGGAGCCCGGGCGAGCGCTATACGTCAATTCCCTGTAGAATCAGGTGAATGTGCGTATAATTCCTTCAGATATTATTGGGAGGTTGAATGGATATTGCGCAACACCTGTCGGCAACGTTAAAAACGCTGCGCCAGCAGCGCGGCTGGAGCCTGTCGCGCCTGGCGGAAGAGACCGGCGTGTCGAAGGCCATGCTGGGCCAGATTGAACGCAACGAATCCAGCCCGACGGTAGCGACGTTATGGAAAATCGCCACCGGGCTTAACGTGCCGTTTTCCGCCTTTATCGTTGCCGATGAGGCCGGTGAACCGACGGCGTTTGATCCCCAGCAGCAGGCCATGGTGGTCACGCCGCTTTTCCCTTGGGACCCGGTGCTGCGCTTCGATCACTTCTCCATCACCCTGGCCCCGGGCGCGCTGAGTGAGTCAACGCCGCATGAGCAAGGGGTTATCGAACATGTGGTGGTGATTAGCGGCGTGCTGGATCTTTGCCTGCAGGACAGCTGGCAATCGCTGCAGCCCGGAGAAGGGCGGCGTTTCGCCGGCGATTTAGCGCACGCCTATCGCAATAGCGGCGCGCAGACTGCCCATTTCCATTCGCTGATCCACTACCCGAAATAAAAAAGCCGCGAGTAAACTCGCGGCCAGGCAAATGACTGAGACAACAAATCACAACGTGACGAGGAAAATCCGGAATACGTGATGACTCTATCCTCAGGCACTTTTTCTGGGAAATATCTTTTCCTTCAATGCTTTGCTAAAAACTGAAAATTCCTTCCGCGGCGGCGATGGAAAATGTTTTGGTCTGCGCCAGGTTCTGACTACAATAGCCGCCATTTCGACCCCCTATAATGGATAACGACGAGCGTATGCGCCTGCAAAACCATCATCTTGAACTACTGAGTCCTGCCCGCGATGCCGGGATCGCCCGTGAAGCGATTTTACACGGCGCGGATGCGGTCTACATCGGCGGGCCGGGCTTTGGCGCGCGCCACAACGCCAGCAACAGCCTGAGCGATATCGCCGGTCTGGTACCGTTTGCCCATCGCTACGGCGCGAAAGTGTTCGTGACCCTGAACACCATTCTTCATGATGATGAACTGGAGCCGGCGCAGCGCCTGATAACCGACCTGCATGAAACCGGCGTGGACGCGCTGATTGTCCAGGATATGGGGGTCATGGAGCTGGATATTCCGCCGATTGAGCTGCACGCCAGCACCCAGTGCGATATCCGCAGCGTTGAGAAAGCAAAATTTCTCTCCGACGTCGGCTTCAGCCAAATCGTGCTCGCCCGCGAGCTGAATCTTCAGCAGATCAAAGCGATTTACGACAACACCGACGCGACCATTGAGTTCTTCATCCACGGCGCGCTGTGCGTGGCCTATTCCGGCCAGTGCAATATTTCCCATGCTCAGACCGGGCGCAGCGCCAACCGCGGCGACTGCTCGCAGGCCTGCCGTCTGCCCTATACCCTGAAAGATGACCAGGGCCGCGTGGTGGCGTATGAAAAGCACCTGCTGTCGATGAAAGACAACGATCAGACCGCCAACCTGGCCGCGCTGATCGATGCCGGGGTACGTTCCTTCAAGATTGAAGGGCGCTACAAAGATATGAGCTATGTGAAGAACATCACCGCGCACTATCGCCAGATGCTCGACGCCATCATTGACGATCGCGGCGACCTGGCCCGCGCCTCGGCGGGGCGTACCGAACACTTCTTTGTTCCGTCAACGGATAAGACCTTCCATCGCGGCAGCACCGACTATTTTGTCAACGCGCGCAAAGGTGATATTGGCGCGTTTGACTCGCCGAAGTTTATTGGTCTGCCGGTGGGGGAAGTCCTGAAAGTCGGTAAAGATTTTCTCGACGTTGAGGTGAGCGAAACGCTGACCAACGGCGACGGCCTGAACGTGATGATCAAACGTGAAATCGTCGGCTTTCGCGCCAACACGGTGGAGAAAACCGGCGAAAACCGCTATCGCGTATGGCCGAACGAGATGCCCGCGGATTTACACAAAGTGCGTCCGCATCAGCCGTTAAACCGCAACCTCGATCATAACTGGCAGCAGGCGCTGCTGAAAACCTCCAGCGAGCGCCGCATCGCCGTCGATATCGAACTGAGCGGCTGGCAGGAGCAGCTGGTCCTGACGATGACCAGCGAAGAGGGCGTGAGCGTCACCCACACGCTGGACGGCGAGTTTGCCGAGGCGACCCAGGCGGAGAAAGCGCTGGCGAACCTGCGCGATGGCGTGGCGAAGCTCGGCCAGACCCTTTACTATTCGCGCAACGTTGAGATTAACCTGCCCGGCGCGCTGTTCGTGCCAAACAGTCTGCTGAACCAGCTGCGCCGTGAAACGGCGGAAATGCTTGATGATGCGCGTCTGAAGGCCGTGGTGCGCGGCAGCCGCAAGCCGGTTTCGGTGCCGCCGCCGGTCTATCCGGAAACGCATCTGTCGTTTCTGGCTAACGTCTACAACCACAAAGCGCGCGAGTTTTATCAACGTTACGGCGTCCAGCTGATCGACGCCGCCTATGAAGCTCATGAAGAGAAGGGCGACGTGCCGGTCATGATTACCAAGCACTGCCTGCGCTTTGCCTTCAACCTGTGTCCGAAACAGGCCAAAGGTTCGATTAAAAGCTGGAAAGCGACGCCAATGCAGCTGATCCACGGCGATGAAGTGCTGACGCTGAAGTTTGACTGCCGCCCATGCGAAATGCACGTGGTCGGTAAGATAAAAAACCATATCCTGAAAATGCCGCTGCCGGGCAGCATCGTGGCGTCCGTGAGTCCCGATGAGCTGATGAAAACCCTGCCGAAACGCAAGGGCGCCTGATAACGAAATCGCTACTGGTAGTGATGCATTTTTGGTTTCCGCGCATTCTGCCAGTGGTGCTGCTCGCGCAGGTCGGAGGCGGCGTCTTCCGCCTGGCTGCGCAGCTCGTCGCTATCGGCTTCGTGCTGTAACTGCTGTTCGAGACTCTGTACCGGGAAGAAATCGTGTCCGTGCTGGCGGGCCAGCACGTGCCCGGAAAACAGGGCGCACGCCAGCAGTAATGTTGAAACGCTTCTTCTGAACATCTCTTTTTCCATGCTATCGGCGAATGGGGCTACTATGCCAGGGGCTGGGTGAGATTATTACGTCGGTTGGCAAAGAAGCGAAAAGCCTTTGTCAGCATCGCCTGACGGATGGCGAAAAAAAGCCCGATGGTGTCGCCATCGGGCCGAATAACATTACGTGACGGGCGGATCAGGCCTTCAGCCCGGCGGCCGTCATCAGCAGCCGAAATCCCATGCTTACCGCCGCCAGCGCCAGCACGCTGCCTCCCCACAGGACCACCATCCATAACGTGCGCTTAAGCCATACTCGTTGCATCAGTGATACCCCTCGCCGTGTTGAACTTTGCCGCGAAAAACGTAGTAGCTCCAGAAGGTGTAGCCGAGGATCACCGGCAGAATAAGCAGCGCGCCAACCAGCATAAAGCCCTGGCTTTGCGGCGGCGCGGCGGCCTGCCAGAGGGTGATGCCCGGTGGAATAATATACGGCCAGATACTGATTCCCAGCCCGCTAAAGCCGAGAAAGATCAGCCCTAGCGTGAGGACAAACGGCAGCAGGTGGCTGGCGCTGTTGCGCAGCGCTCGCCACAGCCAGGCGCTTATCGCCGCGACCAGCAGCGGTACCGGCAGCAGGAAGAAGAGATTTGGCAAGCTAAACCAGCGCTCGGCGATGGCCGTCTGCGCCAGCGGGGTCCAGATGCTGATGGCGACAATTACCGCCAGCAGCGCCAGCAGCAAACCGCGCGCGGTCACGCGCATATTGCGGTGGAGCGCATTCTCGCTCTTCATCACCAGCCAGCTGGCGCCCAGCAGCGCATACGCAATGCACAGTCCCAGGCCGCAGAACAGGGTAAACGGCGTAAACCAGTCAAACATCCCGCCGCTGAAGCTGCGGCCGCTGACCGCGAAGCCGTTGATCACCGCGCCGACGACCATCCCCTGGGTGAAGGTGGCCAGAATCGAACCGCCCATAAAGGCGCGATCCCAGAACGGGCGGTGCGATGGCGTCGCGTTAAAGCGGAATTCAAAAGCGACGCCGCGGAAAATAAGCCCGATCAGCATCAGGGTAAGGGGGATCGCCAGCGCGTCGATAATTACCGCATAGGCCAGCGGAAAAGCGCCAAACAGGCCCGCGCCGCCGAGCACCAGCCAGGTCTCGTTGCCATCCCAGACCGGCGCGACGCTGTTCACCATGACGTCGCGATCCGCCGCGTCCCGCGTGGTACTGAATAAAATGCCAATGCCCAGGTCGAAGCCGTCCATCACGATATACATCAGGGTGGCGAAGACGATGATGACAAACCAAATAACCGATAAATCGATACCCATTACCAGGACTCCTTCTGCTGTACATGGTCCGTTGCGGCGGAAAGCGGGCGGGCAGGCGTACCGGCGCCAGGCGGCTGAGCGTCCTGCGGCCCTTTGCGAATCAGACGCAGCATATAGCTATAACCGACGCCGAATACCGAAGCGTAGACGACGATAAACGTCAGCAGACTGATGGACATATGCAGGTCGCCGTGAGCGGAGACGGCATCTGCGGTACGCTGTACGCCGTAGACGACCCACGGCTGGCGGCCCACCTCGGTGGTCACCCAGCCCGCGAGGATAGCGATAAGCCCCGATGGCCCCATCCATAGCGCAAAGCGTAAAAAGGGTCGGGAGTGATAGAGGCGACCGCGATAGCGCAGCCACAGGGCCAGCGCGCCGAGCAGGATCATCAGCATGCCGAGACCGGCCATCAGACGGAAGGACCAGAACACGATGGTGGCGTTAGGGCGATCTTCCGCCGCGAACTCTTTCAGCGCGGGAACCTGTTTATCCAGGCTGTGGGTGAGGATCAGGCTGCCGAGGGCCGGGATTTCCAGACCATAGCGCGTCCGTTCCTGCTGCATATCCGGCCAGCCGAACAGCAGCAGCGGGGTGGGTTCTCCGGGGATATTCTCCCAGTGACCCTCGATAGCGGCGATTTTCGCCGGCTGGTGCTTGAGCGTATTCAGCCCGTGCATATCGCCAATCATGGCCTGAACCGGGGCGACAATCAGCGTCATCCACAGCGCCATGGAGAACATCGCGCGAACGGCGGGCGTGTTGTTGCCGCGCAGCAGGTGCCAGGCTGCCGATGCGCCGACGAACAGCGCGCTGCTGAGAAAGGCCGCCACCGACATATGCAGCAGACGGTAGGGAAACGACGGGTTAAAGATAACCGCGAACCAGTCCACCGGCACCACCTGGCCATTGACGATCTCAAACCCCTGCGGCGTTTGCATCCAGCTATTGGACGCGAGGATCCAGAAGGTGGAGATTATCGTCCCCAGCGCCACCATGCAGGTGGCGAAGAAGTGCAGGCCCGGCCCGACGCGGTTCCAGCCGAACAGCATGACGCCGAGGAATCCGGCTTCAAGGAAGAAGGCGGTCAGAACTTCGTAGGTCAGCAGCGGGCCGGTTATGCTCCCGGCAAACTCGGAGAATCCGCTCCAGTTGGTACCAAACTGATAGGCCATGACCAGACCTGAGACCACCCCCATGCCGAAGTTGACGGCGAAGATTTTCGACCAGAAGTGGTAGAGCGAGCGCCAGGTCGGGTTTTTCGTTTTTAACCATAAGCCTTCGAGAACCGCCAGGTAGCTGGCTAACCCGATGGTGATGGCGGGGAAGATGATATGAAATGACACGGTGAAGGCGAACTGGATCCGCGCCAGGTGGAATGCATCAAGACCGAACATGCAAAACTCCGCAATAAAATTGATTCAGCGCAATTCTAGGCCTCCACCATGGCGGATAGCAGGAACAGAAACCCTGTTTTTATCTATAACAGTTGTCGATTTGAGCTTCTGTTTCTTGTGATAATTCCTATTTTTCTAAAATCAAGCTATTTCACACCCGCGGATAGTATGTTATTTTAATTTGACGTTAGCGCTGCAAGTCAGTATTTAAACGTTCCTTTGGGTAAGCGATAGTTATATTTTAAATCTAAGTATAAATATCCTGAATAATTCATAAGTTGTATATCAATCCTATAATAAAATAATTGGCCGTTTTTACCGCGCGCACGTACGCCTTCATTAACGCGGGTTTCGTGTGCTGTGGATTTTAATCTGGGATTTTAACTCAGCGTGATTTGAACGCTGAGTTAAGGATATGTTTAATACATACCCGTAATTTTATGGGTTGTTATTGGATAGTGTATTTATTGATTATATTTTACAGAGGATGTGATTGTGTCGACTAATGGACTTCGTAGCTTGTGTACTGTTTTGTTAATTATGACTTTTTTCTGGATACTGGTTGTTAGTGGGATGGTTATGCTATTTTAAATAATAGCTTATCGTTTAATCACCTGAGTTTATTCTGCATCAGATGAATATATGAGCAATAAACGAATGGCTTAGCTGTAAGTAATTCGTGCTATCGCCAATGCCAATCTTTGAAAATAGGTCAGTATATAAATACTGGCCTATTTTATAAACTGATATACAATTGTGCTGACATTTTCTTGCGGATTGTTATATGAAAAAGTACCAGCAGCTGGCGCAGCAGATTACCGAACAGATTGGCCTTGGGGTGTGGTTACCCGGCGACCGGCTGCCCTCACTGCGGGAACAGGTGGTCAGCAGCGGGATGAGTTTCATGACCGTCAGCCACGCCTACCAGCTGCTGGAAAGCCAGGGCCGGATCATTGCCCGCCCGCAGTCCGGCTATTATGTCGCGCCGCAGCCGATCAAACAGCGCCAGCCTGAGCCGCCCGCCCAGGTGACGCGCGATGAGTCCGTTGATATCAATACCTACATCTTCGAGGTGCTGCAGGCCAGCCGTCAGGCGTCCATGCTGCCCTTTGCCTCCGCTTTTCCCGATCCGCGCCTGTTTCCGCTGCCGCAGCTTAACCGCTCTCTGGCGCAGGTCAGCAAAACCGCCACCGCCATGAGCGTGATTGAAAACCTGCCGCCGGGGAATGATGAACTCCGCCATGCCATTGCCCGCCGCTACGCGCTGCAGGGAATGAATATCTCGCCGGATGAAATCGTCATCACCGCCGGAGCGCTGGAGGCGTTGAACCTTAGCCTGCAGGCCGTTACTGAACCGGGCGATTGGGTCGTTGTGGAAAACCCCTGCTTCTACGGGGCGCTGCAGGCGCTGGAGAGGCTGCGCCTGAAGGCGCTGTCGGTGGCGACCGATGTTAAAGAGGGCATTGACCTCGACGCGCTGGAGCAGGCGTTGCAGAATTACCCGGTTAAAGCCTGCTGGCTGATGACCAACGGGCAAAATCCGCTCGGCTTTACCCTCAGCGCGGAGAAAAAAACGCAGCTGGTCGCGCTGCTGGCGCGCTACAAGGTGATGCTGATTGAAGATGATGTCTACAGCGAGCTCTATTTCGGCCGCGAGAAACCGCTGCCGGCAAAGTACTGGGATCGCGACGATATGACGCTGCACTGCAGCTCTTTTTCCAAGTGCCTGGTGCCCGGGTTCCGCATTGGTTGGGTGGCGGCGGGCAGGCACGCCCGACGCATTCAGCAGCTACAGCTGATGAGCACGCTCTCAACCAGTTCACCCATGCAGCTGGCGCTGGTGGATTACCTCTCGACCAAGCGCTATGACGCCCATTTGCGGCGTTTGCGCCGCCAGCTTGCCGAGCGCAAGCAGCTGGCCTGGCAGGCGCTGCTGCGCCATCTGCCCGCAGAGGTGAAAATCCATCATAGCGACAGCGGCTATTTTCTCTGGCTTGAGCTCCCCGCCGGGAGCGACGCGGGGGAGCTGAGCGCCCGCGCGCTGGCGTATAATATCAGCATTGCGCCGGGGAAAATGTTCTCCACCTCCGCTAGCTGGACCGCATTTTTTCGCTTTAATACCGCGTGGGGCTGGGGCGAAAGAGAGGAGCAGGGGGTTAAGCGGCTGGGCGAACTGATTCGCGAGATGCTGGCGTAGCTGGGATGGCGGTCCGCTTGCCCGGGCAGGGGAAGTTTATTGGCGCCCGGGCAAGCGCAGAATATCCCTGACCGGTCCGGCCGCCACCCGGCAAAAAACCGCGGCGGCAGAGAAAACGGTTTTTTCATTTATCCGGGGTTTTGTTTATATCCAGCGGTTATCCCTTTCCTTAAAAATATGCCGCTGACGCAGGTTGAATATCATGCCAGTTATTATTGTTTCGCGGTAAACCATATGAAATTTGCATAGTCATATTAACTCGCTAACCGCTTGTCTATAATCCGCAAAGTCAGCCCGTGTCGCACGTTTTGTGCGTAATGCGCCCCTTGTCACAACCTGAATAAATTTCCCCGGGAGGCCATAGCGCGCCGTCTACTGTTATTAAGGGAGATATTTTTACGGCATGGCTGCCGCTCATTTTCTTGTGACAGGAGTAAGACCTGATGAGCAAAAAAATTGCCCGTGGCAGCCTTTGCGTGCTGGGTATGGTATGCCTGACGGCGCAGGCCGCCGAGCCGCCGACATCTCTCGATAAAGGCGAAGGCCGTCTCGATATTATCGCCTGGCCGGGATATATCGAACGGGGACAGACCGATAAAAGCTACGACTGGGTAACCCAGTTTGAAAAAGAATCCGGCTGTCAGGTCAACGTCAAAACCGCCGCCACGTCCGACGAGATGGTCAGCCTGATGGCGAAAGGCGGTTATGACCTGGTCACCGCGTCCGGCGACGCCTCGCTGCGCCTGATTATGGGTAAGCGCGTGCAGCCGATTGACACCGCACTGATCGCTAACTGGAAGTCCCTCGACCCGCGCGTGGAAAATGGCGCGTGGTTCAACGTCAACGGTAAGGTTTACGGCACTCCCTACCAGTGGGGGCCGAACCTGCTAATGTACAACACGAAAACCTTCCCGACGCCGCCGGACAGCTGGAGCGTGGTGTTCGTCAAACAAAACCTGCCGGACGGTAAAACCAACCTGGGCCGCGTGCAGGCCTATGACGGGCCGATTTATATTGCCGATGCCGCGCTGTTCGTCAAAGCCACCCAGCCGCAGCTGGGTATCAGTGACCCCTATCAGCTTACCGAAGCGCAATATCAGGCGGTACTCAAGGTGCTGCGCGATCAGCACGCCCTGATTCATCGCTACTGGCACGATACCACCGTACAGATGAGCGATTTTAAAAACGAAGGCGTCGTGGCCTCCAGCGCCTGGCCCTATCAGGCCAACGGTCTGAAGGCGGAAGGTCAGCCGATTGCGACCGTTTTCCCGAAAGAGGGCGTCACCGGCTGGGCGGATACCACTATGCTGCATAGCGACGCGAAACACCCGGTCTGCGCCTATAAATGGATGAACTGGTCGCTGACGCCGAAAGTGCAGGGGGATGTCGCGGCCTGGTTTGGTTCGCTACCGGTGGTACCCGAGGGGTGCAAAGCCAGCGCGCTGCTGGGGGACAAAGGCTGCGAGACCAATGGTTACAACGAATTTGCCAAAATCGCGTTCTGGAAAACGCCGGTAGCGGAAGGCGGGAAATTTGTTCCCTATAGCCGCTGGACCCAGGATTACATTGCGATTATGGGCGGTCGTTAAGTCGCCGGAGGCGAAGAACATGCACGCGGTAGAGTTCGATAATGTTTCGCGGCTGTACGGCGACGTGCGGGCGGTGGACGGCGTCAGCATCGCCATTCGCGATGGCGAATTTTTCTCCATGCTGGGGCCCTCCGGCTCCGGCAAAACCACCTGCCTGCGCCTGATTGCCGGGTTTGAACAGCTTTCGGGCGGCGCCATTCGCATTTTTGGTAAAGCGGCCAGCGAACTGCCGCCGTGGCAGCGCGACGTGAATACGGTGTTCCAGGATTACGCGCTGTTTCCTCATATGTCGGTCCTCGATAACGTCGCCTACGGGCTGATGGTCAAAGGCGTCGGTAAGAAAGCGCGGCATGCCCGCGCGCTGGAGGCGCTGGAGAAGGTCGCGCTCGCGTTTGTCCACGCGCGCAGGCCATCGCAGCTTTCCGGCGGCCAGCGCCAGCGGGTGGCGATCGCCCGCGCGCTGGTGAATCAGCCGCGCGTCCTGCTGCTGGATGAGCCGCTCGGGGCGCTGGATTTAAAACTGCGTGAACAGATGCAGCTGGAGCTAAAGAAACTGCAGCAGGCGCTGGGCATTACCTTTATTTTTGTGACCCACGATCAGGGCGAAGCCCTGTCGATGTCCGATCGCGTGGCGGTGTTTAATAATGGGCGAATCGAACAGGTTGATGCGCCCCAGGACCTCTATTTGCGGCCTAAAACGGCGTTTGTGGCCGGCTTTGTCGGGACCGCCAACGTATTCAGCAGCGAGCAGGCGCACAAGCTGTGCGCGATGGCGGGAACGTGGTCGCTGCGCCCGGAACATATCCGGCTGAACGTTGCCGGGGAGATCCAGACGGAGGGCGTCGTGCAGGCGGTGCAGTATCAGGGGGCCGCGACCCGCGTCGAACTCAAGCTGGCGAACGGCGAGAAGCTGTTGGTGAGCCAGGCGAATAGTGATGGTCATGCCGCGCTAAACGCACCGCCGGTGGGGCAAACGGTGCTGGCTTCGTGGTCGCGAGCGGCGATGGTGCCGCTGGAGAGCGGAGGCTGATATGACGATGGCGATTCCGTCCGCCACCACCGGGCGCGTATCCGCGCTGTTCTGGCGTAAACCCTCGCTGGCCCTGTTTTTGCTTCTGCTTGGCCCGCTCATGTGGTTTGGCATTGTCTATCTGGGATCGTTGCTGACTCTGCTATGGCAAAGCTTTTACACCTTCGACGATTTCACCATGTCGGTCACTCACGACCTGACGCTGGCCAATCTGCAGGCGCTGTTTAACCCGGCGAACTACGACATCATTATTCGTACCCTGACGATGGCGCTGTCGGTGACCGTCGCCAGCGCGATTCTGGCCTTGCCTATGGCCTGGTACATGGCCCGCTATACCCGGGGCAAGATGAAGGCGTTTTTCTACATCGCCGTGATGCTGCCGATGTGGGCAAGCTATATCGTCAAAGCCTATGCATGGACGCTGCTGTTGGCGAAAGATGGCGTTGCGCAGTGGTTCCTGCGCCATCTTGGCCTGGAAAGCATACTGAGCATGGTGCTGACGATCCCGGCGGTCGGCGGCAATACGTTATCGACGTCCGGACTGGGGCGCTTCCTGGTGTTCGTCTATATCTGGCTGCCGTTTATGATCCTGCCGGTGCAGGCCGCGCTGGAACGCCTGCCGCCATCATTGCTTCAGGCCTCCGCCGATCTGGGCGCTCGTCCGCGGCAGACCTTCCGCTACGTGGTGCTGCCGCTGGCGATTCCCGGCATTGCCGCAGGTTCGATTTTTACCTTCTCCCTGACGCTCGGCGATTTTATCGTACCGCAGCTGGTGGGGCCGCCGGGGTTCTTTATCGGCAATATGGTCTATTCCCAGCAGGGGGCGATTGGCAATATGCCCATGGCGGCGGCGTTTACCCTGGTGCCCATCGTGCTGATTGCCCTTTATCTGGCGTTTGTGAAACGTCTGGGAGCGTTTGATGCACTCTGAACGCGCACCGCTGCTCCTGAAAGTGGCAACCTGGGGAGGGGTGATCTTTCTCCATTTCCCGCTGCTGATTATCGCGCTCTATGCGTTTAATACCGAAGACGCCGCCTTCAGCTTTCCGCCACAGGGCCTGACGCTGCGCTGGTTTAGCGAGGCGGCGGGGCGCGGGGATATTATCGATGCCGTGACGTTGTCACTTAAAATTGCCGCGCTCTCCACCGCTATCGCTCTGCTACTTGGCACGCTGGCTGCAGGTGCGCTATGGCGCAGCACGTTTTTTGGCAAGAACGCCGTCTCGCTACTGCTGCTGTTGCCGATAGCACTGCCCGGCATCATCACCGGACTGGCGCTGCTCACTGCCTTCAAGGCCGTCAATCTGGAACCCGGGTTACTGACGATCGTCGTGGGGCATGCGACGTTCTGCGTCGTTGTGGTGTTTAACAACGTCATTGCCCGCTTTCGCCGGACCTCCTGGAGCCTGGTAGAGGCGTCGATGGACTTAGGCGCCACGGGCTGGCAAACCTTTCGCTATGTGGTGTTGCCCAATTTGGGCTCGGCGCTGCTGGCGGGAGGCATGCTGGCGTTTGCCCTGTCGTTTGATGAAATTATCGTCACCACGTTCACCGCCGGGCACGAGCGCACGCTGCCGCTCTGGCTGCTCAATCAGCTCGGACGCCCGCGCGATGTCCCGGTGACCAACGTGGTTGCGCTGCTGGTGATGCTGGTGACGATGATGCCGATTCTGGGGGCCTGGTGGCTCACCCGTGACGGCGACGTCAGCGCTGAAAACGGAAAGTAAAATATCGATACAGGATAATGCTATGCAAAATAACCTTTTAATTAACGGTAAGTTAGTGGCTGGAGAAGGCGAGACCGTGCCGGTGTTTAATCCCGCCACCGGTGAAGAGATCCTGTCGATTGCTGAGGCCACGGCGGCGCAGGTAGACGCTGCGGTTGAGGCCGCGGATCGGGCCTTTGTTAGCTGGAGTCAGACCACGCCGAAGTTCCGCGCCGAATGTCTGTTGTCGCTGGCGGACGTGATTACTGAACATGCGCAGGCGCTGGCTGAGCTTGAATCGCTCAACTGCGGTAAGCCGCTGCACTGCGTGGTCAACGATGAGCTACCGGCGGTCGCCGATGTCTTCCGCTTCTTTGCCGGCGCGGCCCGCTGTCTGCCGGGCATGGCGGCGGGTGAGTATCTCGAAGGCCACACCTCCATGATTCGCCGCGACCCGGTTGGCGTGGTGGCCTCCATCGCGCCCTGGAACTACCCGCTGATGATGGCGGCATGGAAGCTGGCCCCGGCGCTGGCGGCAGGCAACTGCGTGGTGATCAAACCCTCGGAGATCACCCCTTTAACGGCACTCAAGCTGGGTGAGCTGGCAAAAGACGTTTTCCCCGCCGGGGTGCTTAACGTGCTGTTTGGCCGCGGTGCAACGGTCGGCGATCCGCTGACCGCTCACGCGAAGGTCCGCATGGTGTCGTTGACCGGTTCGATCGCCACCGGCGCGCATATCATCGGCCATACCGCATCGTCGATTAAACGTACGCATATGGAACTGGGCGGGAAAGCGCCGGTTATCGTCTTTGATGACGCGGATATCGACGCGGTGGTGGAGGGCGTACGGACCTTTGGGTTCTATAACGCAGGCCAGGACTGTACCGCCGCCTGCCGGATTTACGCTCAGGCCGGAATTTATGACCAGCTGGTGGAAAAACTCGGCGCCGCGGTCGCCAGCCTGAAGATGGGCCCGCCGGAAGACGAAACGACCGAGCTGGGGCCGCTGAGCTCGCAGGCGCATCTGGACAGAGTCTGCGCCGCCGTCGATGCCGCCCGCGCGCTACCGCATATTCAGGTGGTCACCGGCGGCAGCAAAGCGCCAGGCAACGGTTACTACTATCAGCCGACGCTGCTGGCGGGAGCGAAGCAGGAAGATGCGATTGTCCAGCGCGAGGTCTTCGGCCCGGTGGTCAGTATTACCTCATTTCATGACGAAGAGCAGGCGCTGAGCTGGGCCAACGATTCGCAGTATGGTCTGGCTTCGTCGGTCTGGACCAGGGACGTCGGCAGGGCGCATCGCCTGAGCGCGCGTCTGCAGTATGGCTGCACCTGGGTTAACACCCATTTCATGCTGGTGAGCGAAATGCCGCACGGCGGGCAGAAGCTTTCGGGCTACGGCAAGGATATGTCGATGTACGGTCTGGAGGATTACACCACGATCCGGCACGTCATGATTAAGCACGGATAGGACGCGTTCGTGATAATCGCGAAGCGGACAGATTACCCTGCTAATAGTTAGTCATAGCAAAAAAAGCTAAAACGGAAGCGCTGGTTTATGAGAATATTCTCATGCCCCTTCAAGAGCTAAGCCATAATGAGTGCCGGAGATAAGCGCCGGATGGGGCTGGTACCCCCCAGGGTGCAGGATGCACCCTTAACGGGACACTGCAACGATTGATAATGATTCGTAAGCCCCTGCATGATATGCAGGGGCTTTTTGTTGTACGGTCGCTGCGGGTTTGTTACTGCGAGTGCGCCTGATATCGTAGCGTCATCAATTTATTACGTATCAGGTCATCTGGTTTTTCGAAAATGATTATCAGACTAACGTTTTGTTTTTTTGCTCGGTAAACTCGCCTGGCGACGTTCGCGAACATAGGAAAAAAGATTATAAATTGCAGCAATGAGTAAAATAAGCGCCACAATGAGAACGGCGATTCCTGACATGTACCACCTCAAAAATAAATGAGTAAAAAACAAGCTTCGCATAACTTGTGATTATGAATGTATGATTTTGTGCGTAAATAACGCAAATGATATTTCTTATCATTTAAAACCTGGCGGGGATGTCTGGCTGTTTGCTGTCGTTGTAATCTATTGATGTATAAATAATTTCTAATTATGGGCTCATTCTACTGCAATCCTGGCTGCCCTGGAACCTGCTAATAATGATGATCGCATACCGGCATCGCGTCCAGGCGAGTATAAAGAACAGTAAACAATTCCCCACCGGTATGAAAAGCGCCTTTGTTTTTCACTGTACCGTTAAGCGTAGATGGTCGTGCCGGGATGATATTAAGGTCCGGCATTAACCCTATTAATAATCATGTTATTGAACGCGGCAGATGAAATTATTATGCCTGCGATCGGCAATATAAATCCGGTGATATTTATTCGCGCGCGATAATCTTTAGATTCTGCGTGATTGTAATGTTTATGTTAAATATTACGCATATCCAGGACGTGGATAAGAGAAAGGACACAGGTTTGACTTTCTATAGCCGCTCATGCGAACATTCGGCGCAATTTGTTGCTTCGAAGTTGATATTGTTTTGAAAAAAATAGCGTGTTTCCTTTTTGTGGCCTGCGCCACGGCGATGTTTTACGGGAATTTTCCGGCCAAACAGATTGTGGGCTGTGAAGAGCAGGGCGTCGCGGAACCGGTCTGCATGGCGGCCGCATGGGATAGTGAAAAAGTCGATCTTTTGCCGGTCTGGAATCCCGACGTCCAGAAGCTGATTACCGCGCAAAAGACCCTGTCTGCTGCGGAGCCGGGGTCTTTCAAATCGTAAAAAAGCAGCCTTCACGGGCTGCTTTTTTAGGTTTCATTGCTGAGTAAAATCGCTAAAACCAACCAAAACGAACGGATAACAGGCCGATAAGCGCAAGTGCCGCGCCGACATTTATCAGAAGGACGGTTTTGCTGGAAACATCCATAACGCCACCTTTATAAATAAGCCTCTACATTTATAGTACGAGCTCAAAGTTTGCGCTATCGGACAAAGACGAATCGGGCGTTTTTCTGAAATTAACCCTGTTACCTGTTTTAAAATAACATAATCTCTGACGCACTCTGGGGGTGCGAAAAGGCATCGCGGTCGGCGAAAATGCCAGTCAGGGAAGGAAGAAGAAAAATGACGTTATACCAGAAAATGCTGATTTTTTACGGAGTTATGGGCTTCATCTGCGCGGTAATCAGCTGGTTCTTAACGAAAGAGAGCCGCTGGATCCGCCTGCTGGCGGCGCTGTTGATTGGTGCGACATGGCCGTTCAGTTTTCCCATGGCGCTGCTGGTCTCCCTGTTTTGAAGGAAAAATCGATGGCTCACTCTTGGTTATGACTGTATAAAAAAACAGTCATCACTCACGGAGCCTTTTCGATGCTTAGTTTTTACTCTTCACAGGCTGGCGCTATAGTGCGCTGGCTCGACCTGCCCGGTCGCGGCGACCCTGTTGTTTTTATCCACGGCCTGGGCTGCGCCTCTACCTATGACTATCCGCGCGTTGCCGCCGACCCGGCGCTGGCCGGGCGGCGAATGATTCTTGTCGATTTACCCGGTTTCGGCTACAGCGATAAACCCGAGTCCTTCGGCTACCGTATTGGCGATCAGGCCGGGGTGGTGGCTGAGCTGCTGGACCGCTTAGGGCTTGAGCGCTGCTATCTATATGGCCACAGCATGGGGGGCAGCGTCGCGATTGAAGCGGCCGAGCGGCTCGCCGGACGGGTGCGGGCGCTGCTGGTGGCCGAGCCTAATCTCTATCCCGGGGGCGGCATGTACAGCAGACGTATCGCCGAACAAACTGAAGAACGCTTTATTGCTCGCGGCTACGCCGACATGCTGTCCGCCGACGCTTCGCCTTGGGCCGGCTGTCTGCAAAACAGCGCCCCCTGGGCGGTGTGGCGCGGCGCGACCAGCCTGGTGAAGGGCGTTAATCCCTCCTGGTTTAGCCGTTTTATCCACTTATCCTGTCCTAAGGCTCTGATATATGGTGAATATTCGCTACCGGCCCGGGAAGCGACGGATAGCGAAGCCGCCGGGATCCCGCTGCTGGTGATACCCCAGGCCGGGCACTCAATGGCGTGGGAAAACCCATCGGCGCTGGCCCGTACGCTCGCCGATTTTTACTCCGCCATGGAGGCAGAAGCCTGATTCGTGATCGCCGCATATAAAAAGAAACCATATTTCATTTATTTTGATATATCGTTTCTTTTATTCATGGCGAGCGTGAAATGCGAAAAATCACTATCCTGGGTATCTCGGCTTTACTCTTTACACCGCTGCTTCTGCAAGGGTGCGCGACGCAAACTCCGCGCGGGACCACCTCCCGTCCGCAGCTTACGGCGGCAGAAGCGGCAACCTTCACCATTGAGCGCTATTTTGCGCAAGGCGGCGCGTTAAGTGCCCCCGATGGCCCCTGGTCGCCATCGCCAGTTCACCTCCCGCAAACCGAGCGCGCGTGGCGCGTGGCACCCTCGGGAGCGCCGTTCACCCGCATTCAGCAGGCGGTTAACGCGGCAATAGACCAGCATGGGGCGCAGGAGGCGCGCATCTATATCCGCATCGAACCGGGCATCTATCGGGAGACGGTCTATATCCCTGAAGGCGCGCCGCCGATAACCCTCTACGGCGCCGGAGATAGTCCTGAAGAGGTGAGAATTGAGCTGGCAATAGACTCGCAGTTCTCGGTAGCGCGCTATCGCCAGCGGGTAAATAGCCAACAGCAATACCGCGAAGGCGATCCGGCATGGTATCAGTATGCGCTGTGCGCCGGGCGAACCAGCAAGACGATAGGCACCAACTGCGCGGCGGTGGTCTGGTCGCAAAGTGCGGATTTTCAGCTGCTGAATCTCAGCGTAGCCAATAGCCTGCTGGATACCGTCGACGGTGGGACGCATCAGGGCGTGGCGCTGCGGACGGACGGCGATCGCGTGCAGCTGGAGAACGTCCGCCTGCTCGGACGTCAGGACACGCTCTACGTAAATACCAGCAATCGGCGCAATGAGGCGGTAACCGACCGTATCAGCCGGGTATACGTGAAAGACAGCTACGTCGAAGGGGATGTGGACTACGTCTTTGGCCGGGCGAACGCCGTTTTTGATAACGTCCATTTTCACACCGTCTCAACGCGCCGCTCGCCCGAGGCATACGTGCTTGCGCCGAATACGTTACCGGATAATCCATACGGCTTCCTGGTGAAGAATAGCCGCTTTACCGGCGACGGCGGCTATCAGGGCAGCTTCAAAGCGAAGCTGGGCCGCGCCTGGGATCAGGGGGCGGGGAAGACCGGTTATTTAGCGGGTAAAACCGCTAACGGGCAGGTGCTTATTGCCAACAGTACTATCGATCAAAGCTACGATCGGCTTTCCCCCTGGGGCGCTGCGGCCACCACCGCCCGGCCGTTCCGCGGCAACACTTCCGCAGAACGGCAGCTTGATGATGTTGCCTTCAATCGCCTGTGGGAATTCAATAACCGCTGGCAGCCCTGAGGCTTAAAACGGGAGCTCGCGCGGGACCGTTTGCAGCGTTATCCAGCGTAGCTCGGTAAACTCGGCAATTCCCGCGCGTCCGCCAAAGCGGCCGTAGCCTGACGATTTGCAGCCGCCAAACGGCATTTGCGCCTCGTCGTGTACGGTGGGGCCGTTGACGTGGCAAATGCCGGTTTGCAGATTTTGCGCCAGGTTCCACGCCCTGGCGCTGTCCCGGCTGTATATCGCCGACGAGAGGCCATATTCGCTTTCATTGGCGACGGCCAGCGCTTCGGCTTCGTCCTTAACGCGAATAATCGATTTCACCGGACCGAACGACTCCTCATGCCAGATGCGCATTTCCCGGGTGACGCCATCAAGCAGGGTGGCGCGCATTTGCGTCGAATCGGATAGGCCGCCGGCCAGCAGGCGCGCCCCCTTCGCCAGCGCGTCCTCTATCAAGGCATTGCAGCGGGTGACGGTCTTCATGTCCACCACCGGGCCGAGCAGGCTGGCGGGCAGGGCGGCGGCGCGTCTGGCCAGCTGCGCCACAAACGCTTCCGCGACGGTCGCGTCAACGATGATGCGCTCGGTGGACATGCAGATTTGTCCGGCGTTGGCGAATGCGCCAAAAATTGCGCCTGCGGCGGCCTGTTCGAGATCGGCGTCATCCAGCACCAGCAGCGGCGCTTTGCCGCCGAGTTCCAGCACCGCGGGTTTCAGATGTTCGCCGCAGGTGCGGGCGATTATCCGTCCCACCGGCGTGGAGCCGGTGAAATTGATGCGGCGTACGGCGGGGGGGGCAATCAGTAACTCCACCAGCGCAGGCGCGTCGGCGGGGGCGCAGGTCAGATAATTGACCACGCCCGCGGGAAAGCCTGCCGCCGCCAGGGCATCGATAATCAGCCCCTGGGTCGCCGGTGAAAGCTCCGCGCCTTTGAGGATAACCGTATTTCCGCAGGCCAGCGGCGTGGCGATAGCGCGGGTCGCGAGGATTAATGGCGCGTTCCACGGCGCCATGCCAAGCACCACGCCTGCGCCCTGGCGGATGCCCAACGCCAGATTTCCCGGCACGTTGGAAGGGATCACCTGGCCCTCAATTTGCGTGGTCAGGGCGGCGGCTTCGCGCAGGATATCGGCGGCCAGATGAACGTTAAAACCGGCCCAGTGCGCGGTGGCTCCCGTTTCCGCCGCCATCGCGGCGATAAATTTCGCCTCACGGCGCAGCATCTCTTCCGCGGCCTCCAGCAGGAGACGTCGGCGCTCGGCGGGTACCGTATCGCGCCACTGCGGGAACGCCGCGCCGGCGGCAGCGGCGCAGCGGCGGGCGTCCGCCAGGCTGGCGGCGCTGGCAACGGAGGCGCGTTCGTGCGTGAGCGGATTATCGCGGGTAAAGGTGGCTTGACCTTCAGCATCATGCCACTGGCCGTTGGTGTACAGATTGCAGGTTATTGTCATTATTGGCTTCTCCTGGCGTTACGATTTGCCGAGTGTATCGGGTTGCGCTGCCGCGCGGTGGCGGTCGGGCGGTTATCGCCCGCTTTTTTCGTAACTTTGCGCAGGGTTCACATTTATGAAGAAGTTCGATGACGCCAATCGAGAGGATGTTGAATTTATCGGCGAAAACGCGGTTTTTAGCATAACCTGATAGCAATTGATTATTTGCCGGTTGAATTCTCCTGTGCTGTTATTAAAGGACTTATAACAAATTCATAAGGCTTATAACCATGTCTACAGGGAAAACGTTTCTTGCGCTGGCGTTGAGCGCGCTACTGCCGGCGGCAGGCGCCTGGGCGGCGGGCAACGATACGCTGGTCTATTGTTCCGAAGCTTCGCCGGAATCTTTCAACCCGCAGATTGCCAGCTCGGGCCCATCTTTCGTCGCCAGTTCCCAGGTGCTTTATAACCGCCTGATAAACTTTGACCCGGTCAAAAATACGCCGATTCCCTCGCTGGCCACCGAATGGCGCGTCTCCCCGGACGGTAAAACCTGGACTTTCACCCTGCGTAAGGGCGTGCAGTTCAACAGCAACAAATACTTCAAGCCGACCCGTGATTTCAACGCCGATGACGTGCTGTTCTCGGTGCTGCGGCAGAAAGATGCCAACCATCCGTACCATAATGTTTCCCAGGGACATTACGAATACTTCCACGACGTTGGGCTGGATAAGCTGATCAAAGACGTCAAAAAAATCGATGATTATCACGTGCAGTTTGTGCTGAACGAGCCGAACGCGGCGTTCCTCGCCGACTGGGGAATGGATTTTGCGTCGATTCTGTCTGCCGAATATGCCGATGCGATGCTGAAAAAAGGCACCCCGGAGTATGTCGATACCTGGCCTATTGGTACCGGACCCTACGCGCTGCAGCAATATAAAGCGGATTCGCTGATCCGCTATGTCGCCAACCCGCACTACTGGGACGGTGACGTGCCGACCAAACACCTGATTTTCTCGATCACACCGAACGTTGAGACGCGGCTTGCGAAGCTGCAAACCAATGAATGCCAGATTATCCCCGCGCCGTCGCCGGTACAGTTCCCGGTGATTAAGGGCAATAAAGATCTGGCGCTGCATGCGGTTGAGGCGCTCAACGTTGGCTATCTGGCCTTTAATACCGAGAAAAAGCCGTTTGATAACGTACTGGTGCGCCAGGCGCTGAACTACGCTACCGACAAGCAGGCAATCGTGAAAGCGGTCTTCCTGGACTCCGGCAGCGTCGCGAAATCGCCGATCCCCGCCAATATGCTGGGCTATAAGAAAGATCTGCCTGATTACGACTACGATCCGCAAAAAGCGAAAGATCTCCTTAAGCAGGCCGGGCTGGAAAAAGGGGCCGAGGTCACCCTGTGGTCGATGCCGGTGCAGCGGCCGTATAACCCCAATTCCCGGCGTATTGCCGAGATGATTCAAAATGACTGGAGCAAGGTTGGGATCAAAGCCAAAATCGTTACTTATGAATGGGGTGAATACCTCGCCGGCATGCGCAAAGGCGAGCACGACAGCGCGCTGTTTGGCTGGATGTCTGATAATGGCGATCCGGATAACTTCGCCGGCACCCTGTTAAGCTGCGATAACATTAAAACCGGCTCTAACGTTGCCCGCTGGTGCGATAAGTCCTACGATGCGCTGGTGAAAAAGGCTATCCTGGTCAGCGACCCGCAGGCGCGCGCCGGGCTCTACGCTCAGGCGCAGGAGATTTTTCAGCAGCAGGCCCCCTGGATCACCCTGGCGACCGGTAACACCTTCTACGCGACGCGCAGCAACGTGAGCGGCTACAGCGTGAGCCTGATGGGCAGCGATTTTTCCAAAGTTAAACTCAATTAAGCCGGAAGGAGAGAAGCATGTCGCATCTGGATGAGGTCGTCGCGCGCGTGGACGCCGCGATTGCCGAAAGCGTTATTAGCCATATGAATGAACTGCTGATCGCGCTGAGCGATGACGCGGGGCTGGGGCGGGAAGAGCGCTACGTTCAGCAGCAGCGTTTGCGTAACGCCATCGCCCACCACGGCCGCCAGCAGCATGAGGAGCAGGAAGCTCGCCGGGAGCAGCTGACCCGCGGCGGCGAGATTCACTAGTTACGCCGCTAGAACTGGCGCCTGGCCACCAGACAGTCATTTTTCACACTAAAAATCTTCATATATTTCAAAAAGATAACCCCCATTAGGTGGGGGTTATCTTCTTATGGCAGCGAAAAAAATAATCCTTATTTTTCAGTAAAATAAAAAAAGTTTTGGGGAAGGGAAATCGTACATTTTTCGATGCGCAATTGACTCCCAATCAATGCCGGACAGCAAAAAATATCGAACATACTATTTGACAACCACAACTAAAATGGGGTTAAAATCCGCGCCGATCGCACTTGCGATTGCTGCGGTAGTTCAGCGCCTCCGGGCGTGGTCGCCGTAGAGCTGTATCCCCGTTGAGGCAGTCCAGCCAGGTTGGCGAGGTACAGTAAGTAAACCCGGTCATCGTGAACGCGCAGCCGGGGTGGTGACTTGTTATTGTGTCGGGCCGTTCGCGCATTGAGTTGCGGGAAGTACGGCGGCATAGCCCCACACCACGCGAGCCAGAGCAGATGAGGCCAACGTTGGGGTACCGTTTCGGGGTGGGTTGCTACACTTCGAGCGGCTGGGACGAGCGTACGGAAACTCCGAGGGACGCACCCAGAACGAGAGGACATTGGTTTTCCCTGAAAATGGCTAAACCTTTGTCCTTTCTGTGCCTCGCCCCGTTGCTCAGGGTCGCGATACCCAGTACGGCAGCGTCGGACACTGCGTCAGAATATTTTTTTTAGTGAAGGGCGAAAGCCCAGAGGCATGAAGCCCGTCGGGAGGTTGCAATGAGTGACCACCAAACCATCACATGCTCGAAAGTCTCAGGCTGACAAACAGCTAAAGACTGAGCAGCTCAAAGCAGATCGCAAGCAGGCAATCAGCGAAGAGAGTAAGTCTCTTATTCGTGAGATGCGCAAGCTTGGGTTTGCTCCCCGCAAAGGCAACGTAACTCAAAAGCACTTTGAGCGTTACGCGGCCTACCTTGAAACTCAGGCAATGGCTAACCGCGCTACCGCGCTGCAGGGCGAGGTGTCCGTGTTCCTGCAGCGTGGCGGTCTTATGTCCACGCTGTTCGACAAGATGCAGTCACCGGGCATCAAATCCACGGCATTCGCCAATCTAGCCACAACTGCAACTCGCCTTCTGTCGCTGGCACCAACGCTTGCGGATAAGTCGCGTACTGACCTTGGCTCGCATGTTGACGCCCATCTTGCGTAGTGGGATCTACAGTTGCCAACCCGGCGAGCTCGGATGACTGGTCTCGCATGGCCGGAACCGCGAGTGCAGTTGACGGTATCAGTGCTAATGAGGGCAACATTACCTATAACCGGGTGGTGGACGTAACGACGTCACCATTTGTCGTTCAGGCGTATGGGGAGTTGTCCTGGATACTAAGGATCGCCAGGAATACAACTATCGACGTGAGCAATCTGGTTAGCGACTTGTACAACGCCAACCCTGCGGCTGTGGTTCGCTTGGAGATTAGCGCCAGTTCGGCGATCACAGTGGCACTTACTGGTGCAGAAAATTACTGGCTGGAGGACGGTAGCAATAGCGCCGATGCCCCGTCGTTCTCGGTAGACGCCGAGCAGCCGCTGACGATTATCGAAATCAGCCGGGTAACAAATCCGTCTGCCCCCGGCGTTCTGGTTCGCCAGCTTTGCCCTGTGCAGCATGAAAGTGCAATTCCCGCTCTGGGAGAACCTGGAGCATCCGGGTTCTTTATGACGATAAATGGTGCCGAACAGATGGGGCCGGGTTCGACTCTTGCCGCTACGGGGCTTTATTACTGCAGTGTCAATGATGGGGGAAGCCTCATTCAGGCAAATGGCATCTATCCAGATGGCGGGACATGGGAGCTGCGCGGACATACGGATGCCAGCGGTACCGCAGAGCACAGTGCCTCACTATGGACTCGTATCGATAACGTATCGACTACGCTGCGCGGTACCGGGAAAATTTGCTCTCTGGTAAGGAATTTGTCTTACGCCGATGAGGCTGGATCTCGTGTTGATTGTGAATTGCTAATTCACGACGTATGGCACCCATTTACCGCAAGCCCGACTGATTCCACTTGGTGGGGGCAAGAGATCTACGCGGCGGCAATTGCCGGTCAATTAGGAAGTGTGGCGGCTTATGTCGCTCCAGAAATGAATGAGAGCGTCGAAATGGTAAGTAAAAACCACCCTGTAAGCATGGAGTATCACAACTCAGTGGTGCATGAAGTCCGTCAACTGAGAGAGCAACTTGAAAAGGCCTATCAGGAACAGAGGGCGCTGGTGGGTGAGAAAGAAAAGCTGAGCAGTGATGTTGTCAGGCTAAAAACCGAAATAGATAGCCGGATAAGCGCAAGCGAAGCTATGAGGAAATCTTGCCAGCGATGGGTGGAAAAATACTTCAGGTTGGATGACAGGCTCGTTTGCACTCAGAGAACGCTACGCAGCACCGTTATGGCGCTAAAGCTTACCGCCGTAGCTGCTGCCGCTATTGTGATCGTTAGCGTCGCCTATATCGCGCAATTCCTCAATTAACCACAGGGGCGCCCCGCAAGGGGCGTAAACATCATGCTTAAAGTTTTTAATTTGTTTGTGTGGGGAATAATTGTCGGCGGCTTGCTGATGAAATTCGCGCTCGTACACGGCTTGACTCACATTTAAGGGGTGTAAACAGAATGAGAGAAGCAATAGAGATTCTTCGACGAAAAGCGGAAGAGCAGCAAAAGCGCGGTCAAGTAGCAGCAGCCACGGCTCTTAATTACGCGGCATCAGAATTGGAGCGAGAGCTACGCAAATGACCAATAGTCCCGTCAGAAAAGCAGCAGAATGGACAGATACAAAAGGCCTTCCTTGATG
>NZ_JAWXQV010000082.1:0-70431 GCF_033843325.1 Klebsiella sp. JN_Kp126
CAAAACTCTATGCCTGTCTTTTTTCACCCGCCCATTACTGGGGATTCCTCAGCGCCTTCGCGGGGTTTTTTTATTTTGTCTTATACTGGCACAGGCAGCGTAAAGCATTTTGGTTGATCCCGGTCAAACATATCGGCTATGGCGTAAAAGGAAAAAGGCGGTATAATCCGGCGATTTTTTTTGTGGCTGCCCCTCAGAGGAGAAAGAGAATGAAGATCGTGGAAGTGAAACACCCACTCGTCAAACACAAGCTGGGCCTGATGCGTGAGCACGACATCAGCACCAAACGCTTCCGTGAACTCGCCTCAGAAGTTGGCAGCTTACTGACTTATGAAGCAACTTCCGATCTGGCGACCGAAAAAGTCACCATCGAAGGCTGGAACGGCCCGGTAGAAATTGAGCAGATCAAAGGCAAGAAAATTACCGTAGTGCCGATTCTGCGCGCGGGTCTGGGGATGATGGAAGGCGTGCTTGAGCACGTGCCGAGCGCGCGCATCAGCGTGGTGGGCATCTATCGTAACGAAGAGACCCTTGAGCCGGTGCCTTACTTCCAGAAGCTGGTATCCAACATCGACGAACGCATGGCGCTGGTGGTTGACCCGATGCTGGCGACCGGCGGCTCCATGATCGCCACCATCGACCTGCTGAAAAAAGCGGGCTGCTCCAGCATTAAGGTGCTGGTTCTGGTGGCGGCGCCGGAAGGCATCGCCGCGCTGGAGAAAGCGCATCCGGACGTTGAGCTGTACACCGCGTCCATCGACCAGGGCCTGAACGAGCACGGATACATTATTCCGGGGCTCGGCGACGCCGGCGATAAGATTTTTGGTACGAAATAAATGATGAAGTAGAAAAAGCCGACTTTGAGAGTCGGCTTTTTTTTGAATAAAACACACCAACAGCAATCAACAAACGACTCTCAGAGGAAAATGCCATGACGCGCCGTGCTATCGGGGTGAGTGAAAGACCGCCGCTTTTACAGACAATCCCGCTTAGTTTGCAACATCTGTTCGCCATGTTTGGCGCAACGGTACTGGTGCCCGTTCTGTTCCATATCAACCCGGCCACGGTACTGCTGTTTAACGGCATCGGAACGCTGTTATATCTTTTCATCTGCAAAGGCAAAATTCCGGCTTATCTCGGATCGAGCTTTGCGTTTATCTCCCCGGTGCTGCTTCTGCTGCCGCTGGGCTACGAAGTCGCTCTCGGCGGCTTTATCATGTGCGGCGTGCTGTTTTGCATCGTCTCCTTTATTGTCAAAAAAGCCGGAACCGGCTGGCTGGACGTGATGTTCCCACCGGCGGCGATGGGCGCGATTGTCGCGGTTATCGGCCTGGAGCTGGCGGGCGTGGCGGCGAATATGGCCGGTCTGCTGCCCGCTGACGGGCAATCGCCGGACAGCAAAACCATTATTATTTCGATGGTGACGCTGGCGGTGACGGTTTTCGGTTCGGTGCTGTTCCGCGGTTTCCTGGCGATTATCCCGATTTTAATCGGCGTCCTGGTCGGCTACGCGCTCTCCTTCGTGATGGGCGTCGTCGATACCACGCCCATCGCCGAGGCCCACTGGTTCGCGCTGCCGACCTTCTACACCCCGCGCTTTGAATGGTTTGCGATTTTCACCATTCTCCCCGCCGCGCTGGTGGTGATCGCCGAGCACGTTGGACATCTGGTAGTCACGGCCAATATCGTCAAAAAAGATCTGATCCGCGATCCGGGCCTGCATCGTTCAATGTTTGCCAACGGCCTGTCTACGGTGATCTCCGGCTTCTTTGGCTCCACGCCAAACACCACCTACGGCGAGAACATTGGCGTGATGGCGATCACCCGCGTCTACAGCACCTGGGTTATCGGCGGCGCGGCGATCATCGCGATTCTGCTCTCCTGCGTCGGCAAGCTGGCGGCGGCGATCCAGATTATCCCGCTGCCGGTAATGGGCGGCGTCTCGCTGCTGCTGTACGGGGTTATCGGCGCTTCGGGTATCCGCGTGCTGATCGAATCTAAAGTTGATTACAACAAGGCGCAGAACCTGATTCTGACCTCCGTTATCCTGATCATCGGCGTCAGCGGGGCAAAAGTGCATATCGGCGCCGCCGAGCTGAAAGGCATGGCGCTGGCGACCATCGTTGGCGTCGGGCTGAGCCTGATCTTCAAACTGATTAGCGTGCTGCGTCCGGAAGAGGTGGTTCTCGACGCTGCGGATAGCGAAGAAGCAAAACATTGATCCTTATACCGGGCGGCGATCCTGCCCGGTTCTCTCCTTGCGTATTTCTGTGCTAAACTCTCCGCGTTTTTCTGCAAGCCTATGTTGAGGTCCATCTGAACGCACCGGCACAGCTCTCTTTGCCACTGTATCTTCCCGATGATGAAACTTTCGCGAGTTTCTGGCCGGGCGATAACCCTTCTCTTCTTGCCGCCCTTCAGAACGTGCTGCGGCAGGAACATAGCGGATACATCTACATCTGGTCACGCGAAGGGGCGGGGCGCAGCCATCTCCTGCACGCGGCCTGCGCGGAGCTCTCCCAGCGCGGCGATGCGGTGGGCTACGTACCTCTGGATAAACGGACGTGGTTTGTTCCTGAAGTGCTGGACGGGATGGAGCACCTGTCGCTGGTTTGTATCGATAATATTGAGTGCGTAGCGGGCGATGAACTGTGGGAAATGGCGATTTTCGACCTCTACAACCGCATTCTCGAGTCCGGTAAAACCCGACTGTTGATTACCGGCGACCGACCGCCGCGCCAGCTCAAGCTTGGCCTGCCGGATCTGGCTTCGCGTCTTGACTGGGGGCAAATCTACAAGCTGCAGCCGCTGTCGGATGAAGACAAACTCCAGGCGCTTCAGCTTCGCGCCAGACTGCGCGGTTTCGAAATGCCGGAAGACGTCTGTCGGTTCCTGCTTAAGCGGCTGGATCGCGAAATGCGTTCGCTGTTTATGACGCTCGATCAGCTCGATCGCGCTTCCATTACCGCCCAGCGCAAGCTGACCATTCCTTTCGTGAAAGAGATCCTCAAGCTTTAGCGGGCCGCGGCCTGAGGATCAACAACTTAGTTAACGATTTCCAGAACCTGCTCCGGCGGGCGACCGATACGGGCCTCACCGTGGCTAACGACGATAGGCCGTTCAATCAGCTTTGGATTATCAACCATCGCCTGGATCAGCGCATCTTCGCTCAGCTGCGGGTTAGCGAGATCGAGGGATTTATAGAGATCTTCTTTCTGGCGCATTAAGTCGCGCGCGCTGGCCATCCCCAGCATCTTCAGCAGCTGGCGCAGCGTGGCGGCATCCGGCGGCGTCTCCAGATAGAGCACCACTTCGGGATCGATGCCGTTAGCCTTCAGCAGGCTCAGCGTGTCGCGACTCTTGGAGCAGCGCGGGTTGTGATAGATTTTGACCGTATCGGACATGAGGTCTCCTTACATTTTCTGGTACGGTTTGAAGCGTTCCTGCAGCTGACGCAGCTGATCGATACGCGCATCGTAGCGGGCCTGCTGCAGGCTGCCTAATTTTACCTGTGAGCTGGCGCTGCTGAGCAGGGTAATGGCCTGATCGAGTCGGCCAACCAGCGCCATGCCTTCCGCTCGGGCTGCCAGCTCCTGATCGCGATTTCCCAGTTTTGCTTCCGCTTGCGCCAGCAAATCCCAACCATTGACGTCATCTTTATTATTGAAGGTATAGCGGTTAAGGATCGTCGCCGCTTCCCCCGGCTGCCCGCCTTCCAGCAGTGCGTTGGCGAGGTTGAGCTGCAGCACCGGATTAGTACGCAGCTCGCGGGCGCCCTTCAGGCGATTAATCGCGTCTGTGGCTCTCTTTTGCCCGAGATCGATATCGGTCGCCAGGTCAAGGTACCAGGCGTTCTGCGGTTCGGCGCTAAGCAGCGGCTGCAGCGTTTTGCGCGCCAGATCGTAATTGTTATTGCCCATGGCCAGCAGCGCGCGGCCGTACTGGGCGGCGTGCTGCTCGCGAATATTGCCTTTTTCCCAGCTGCTCAGCAGGTCGTTGCCCAGCTTATTGTCGCCGGAGGTGTACATGCCCAGCGTTCTGGCCTTCGCCAGGTAGAAGTCAGCGGAGGACTGCACGACAACCGGGCGCATCTGGTTCGCACGGTTGCGGGCGTCGGCGAGACGGCTTTCCGGTAAGGGGTGGGTCAGCAGCATTTCCGGCGGCCGGGTGGAGTAGCGCGACTCGTCGAGCAGCTTACCCATAAACGCCGGCATCGCCTGCGGGTCGAACCCGGAGCGCTGAAGGACCTGAATGCCAATGCGGTCGGCCTCTTCTTCGTTTTGACGGGTAAAGCTGATCAGCCCCTGCTGGCTGCCCGCCAGGGTGCCGGTCAGCGCGGCCATCCCGGCCTGCGGGCTGGCCATCGCCAGCAGAATTGACCCCAGCGCGCCGACCCAGGTCAGCGGAGCGTTACGCTTTTGGTCTTCCATCGCGCGGGCGAGATGGCGCTGGGTGACGTGAGAAATTTCGTGCGCCATTACTGACGCCAGCTCGCTTTCGTTATCTGAATAGCGGAACAGTGCCGAGTGCAGTACGACGTTACCGCCGAAGAAAGCAAAGGCGTTTATTTGATCGTTATTAATCAGATAAAAGTGGAACGGGGTGCGAACGGAATTGGCGTGCGACACCAGGCGCATGCCTAAACCGTTAATATACTGCACCAGCAGCGGATCGTTGATTAACGGCGCGCTGCCGCGCAGCTGGCGCACGTAGTAATCTCCCATCTGCATTTCCTGGCCGATGGAGAGCGTGCTTCCTGCGGAGGTGCCCATGTCCGGCAGAGTGTCTGCGGTATCGGCAAAAGCAGGTAATATTGAACCCAGCGTCAGCGACGCTATGACGGTCGCCACCAGCGTTTTCTTCAACTGCCTGAACATAACCTCTGTCCTGTAATGTAGGTGTGCCAGTTTGACCGATTGTGCGGCGTAATGTTCCCTGACCGCAAGCAGGTCCAGCGAGTTTAGCCGTCGTTCGCGGCGTTGCAAATATGATATTCATCCGGCCAGTAATGTTTGTGGTTTTACCCATAAAAAGCGAAGTCTTTTTTGTGACATTTCGATACAATTCCTGAGATTGTTACAGCTCCGCTCTTCAGGGAAGGGTTTTATGCTCCAGATGTTAATGCAGTGGTACCGTCGTCGGTTCAGCGACCCGGAGGCGATAGCGCTGCTGGTCATTTTGCTGGCTGGGTTCGGCATTATGTTTTTCTTCAGCGGCCTGCTGGCGCCTTTGTTAGTGTCGATTGTTCTGGCCTATCTGCTGGAGTGGCCCACCGTCAGACTGGAGCGTATCGGGTTTTCACGTACCTGGGCCACCTCGGTCGTTCTGATTCTGTTCGTCGGCATTCTGCTGCTGATGGCGTTTGTGGTGATGCCGGTTGCCTGGCAGCAGGGCATTTATCTGATTCGCGATATGCCCGGGATGCTGAATAAACTTTCCGATTTCGCCGCCACGGTGCCGCGCCGTTATCCGGCCCTCATGGATGCCGGCATTATCGACGCGATGGCGGAGAATATGCGCAGCCGCATGTTAACCGTCGGCGACTCGGTGGTGAAATATTCGCTGGCCTCCCTGGTCGGGCTGCTGACCCTGGCGGTCTATCTGGTGCTGGTGCCGCTGATGGTTTTCTTTCTGCTGAAAGATAAAGAGCAGATGCTTAACGCCGTACGCCGGGTGCTGCCGCGCAACCGCGGCCTGGCCGGGCAGGTATGGAAAGAGATGAACCAGCAAATTACCAACTATATTCGCGGTAAGGTGCTGGAGATGATCGTCGTCGGCGTGGCGACGTGGATTGGCTTTATCCTTTTTGGCCTCAACTATTCGCTGCTGCTGGCGGTGCTGGTGGGGTTCTCGGTATTAATCCCCTATATCGGCGCGTTTGTGGTCACTATTCCGGTGGTGGGCGTGGCGCTGTTCCAGTTTGGCGCGGGAACCGAGTTCTGGAGCCTGTTTGCGGTGTACCTGATTATTCAGGCGCTGGATGGCAACCTGCTGGTGCCGGTACTCTTCTCGGAAGCCGTTAACCTGCATCCGCTGGTGATTATTCTGTCGGTGGTGATTTTTGGCGGTCTGTGGGGATTCTGGGGCGTGTTCTTCGCTATCCCGCTGGCGACGCTCATCAAAGCGGTGGTGCACGCCTGGCCGGATGGCCTGATAGTGGAAGACGAGCATTAGCGCGAAGCCGCAAGGAATACCCTAAAAAAAGACGCCGGGTGGTTGAGAACGACCCGGCGTCTTGCGTTTATCTTAGCGTCAGGCGTTTTCTTTCAGCCAGTTCAGCACCACGTCGTGGTGATTGCTGGTTTTGAAATCATCAAACACATGTTCGATTTTGCCGTTGGCGTCGATGAGGAAGCTAATACGATGGATACCGTCGTAGGTTTTCCCCATAAAGGTTTTTTCACCCCAGATACCAAACTGCTCGCATACCTGATGATCTTCATCAGACAGCAGAGTGAAGTTCAGCAGCTCTTTTTCGGCGAAACGGGAGAGTTTTTCTGGTTTATCCGTACTGATACCCAGTACTTCAACGCCTGCTTTTTTCAGGTCGTCCATATTATCGCGTAAACCGCACGCCTGTACGGTGCAGCCCGGGGTCATGGCTTTCGGATAAAAATAAACCAGAACACGCTGTCCCTGGAAGTCGGTCAAATTTACTTCCTCGCCGTCCTGGTCCGGTAAGCTAAATTTCGGTGCAATATCACCGGCTTTCAGTGGGTTCATCACTCAAACTCCATCCTGTTCATCATGCTGTGAATAATTAACAATGTTAATACTGCCTTGTGCATTCAGTTCTGTACATAGGGCTTTGAACGCTTGTTCGATATTTGATGCATTTTGCGTAGTCGGGCTGTGGGCGGTGATTTGAATAAAAAGCTGTGCTGACTCGTCGTTCGCTCCGGGCTGAGTGCGGGAAACCAGCTCGGCAATGTTCATTTTCCACGTATCGCACAGCGCCGTAAATCGCTCAATGATATGCGGCGAATCCGGCACCTCAACCTGAACCCAGACGGTGTTCTGCATCGCCTGAGGCGGTCTCGCGGTTGTACGCTTCATCACGATAAGCAGATCCAGCTCGGCGCCTTTCAGCGGCAGAGTGGATTCAATCAGGTTAATTGCATTCCACGAGCCGGAAAGCAGCATGATAAACGTAAACTCATCGCCAAGCATGGCCAGCCGACTGTCTTCAATATTACAGCCGCAGCTGCTGACGTGACGAGTGATCGTATTCACGATGCCTGGGCGGTCAGCACCCAACGCGGTAATAACCAGATAGTGTTGTAATGAGGCTGTCAAACCTGTTCTTCCTTTAAAAAGGTGAGGTAACGTTAGGAAAGCATAAAAAAAACCGGCATACAACATCCCTGATGGCATCGGGTCTCTTGCTTTTATTACGACTCCAAACGTAACATTGAGAATCTTGTCCCACTTATGCTCTGAGGATGGCCCATGTTTACGGGAAGTATTGTAGCGCTTGTCACGCCAATGGATGAAAACGGCAACGTCTGCCGGTCAAGCCTGAAAAAACTGATTGATTATCATGTCGCCAGCGGAACCTCGGCGATCGTTTCGGTAGGGACTACCGGAGAGTCCGCAACATTGAGCCATGAAGAGCATGGTGATGTGGTGATGCAGACGCTGGAGCTGGCCGACGGGCGTATCCCGGTCATTGCCGGTACCGGTGCAAATGCAACCGCAGAGGCGATTAGCCTGACCAAGCGATTTAACGATAGCGGCGTGGTTGGCTGCCTGACGGTAACGCCGTATTACAACCGTCCGACCCAGGAAGGGCTGTTCCAACACTTTAAAGCTATCGCAGAACATACTGACCTGCCGCAAATCCTGTATAATGTGCCGTCCCGTACCGGTTGCGATATGCTGCCTGAAACCGTTGGTCGTCTGGCGGAAATTAAAAATATTATCGGTATTAAGGAAGCGACGGGGAACTTAAGCCGCGTTCATCAGATCAAAGAGCTGGTTTCAGATGACTTTATTCTGCTGAGCGGCGATGACGCGACCGGAATGGACTTTATGCAGCTTGGCGGTCATGGCGTGATTTCCGTAACGACAAACGTTGCGGCGCGCGAAATGGCCGAGATGTGCCGACTGGCGCTAGCAGGTCAATTTGCCGAAGCTCGTGCGATTAACCAGCGTCTGATGCCATTGCATACCAAATTATTTGTCGAACCCAACCCTATTCCGGTCAAATGGGCCTGTAAGGCGTTGGGTCTTGTGGCGACCGATACGCTACGCCTGCCGATGACCCCGATTACCGAAAACGGTATTAAGGTTGTGACCGCAGCGCTGAAGCATGCCGGTTTGCTGTAAAGTTTAGGGAGATTTGATGGCTTACTCAGTACAGAAGTCGCGCCTGGCGAAGGTTGCGGGTGTTTCGCTGGTTCTACTCCTCGCGGCCTGTAGTTCTGACTCGCGCTACAAGCGTCAGGTGAGCGGCGACGAGGCCTATTTGCAGGCTACGCCGCTTAGTGAACTTCACGCGCCAGCAGGGATGATCCTGCCGATTCAGGTGGGTGATTATAATATTCCGGTTGCGACCAGCACCGGTAACACTGGCAAAGCCCTGGACATTCGTCCGCCGGCCCAGCCACTGGCGCTGGTCAGCGGCGCGCGTACGCAGTTTAACGGTGATACCGCGACGCTGATGGTGGAAAACGGACGCAGTGGTTCGCTGTGGGCGCAGGTGGCAAGCATCGTGCAGTCGAAAAACTACACTATCGCGAAACGCGACGATGCCAGCCAGACGCTGAATACCGACTGGGTCGAATGGAATCGCCTCGATGAAGACCAGCAGTATCGTGGTCGCTATCAAATCTCAGTTAAGCAGCAGGGCTATCAGCAGGCGGTGATCGTGAAGCTGGTGAATCTGGAGCAGGCGGGTAAACCTGTTGCCGATCCGGCTTCGCTGCAGCGCTACAGTACCGCCATGCTGAACGTCATCTCCGAAGGTCTGGATCTGAACGCCACCAGCGCGCAGAACGCCGCGCAGAAAAACGCCGGGGCGACCTTCGACGTGCAGAGCGGCGCTGATGATACCGGCCTGCCGATGCTGATCGTTCGCGCGCCGTTTAACCTGGTGTGGCAACGCCTGCCGGGCGCGCTGGAAAAAGTGGGCATGAAGGTCACCGATAGCTCTCGTTCTCAGGGCAGCTTCTCCGTCACCTACAAACCGCTTTCCGATAGCGGCTGGACCGATCTGGGCGCCCGCGACCCGCAGCTAGTTTCCGGCGATTATAAACTGCAGGTCGGGGACCTCGATAACCGCAGCAGTCTGCAGTTCATCGACCCGAAAGGCCATACGCTGACGCAGTCGCAAAATGATGCCCTGGTCGCCGTATTCCAGGCTGCATTAAGTAAGTAATTAACAGGGCTGGAGCAATCCGGCCCTTTTTAATGTATAGTGACGCAAACGTGTGCGTCGGCAGAAAAGCACAAATTTTTATCGTTAATCATCACTGGAGTGACAAAGATGCAAAAGCAAGCTGAGTTGTATCGTGGTAAAGCGAAGACGGTATACAGCACCGAAAACCCGGATCTGTTGATACTCGAATTCCGTAACGATACGTCAGCAGGGGACGGCGCTCGCATTGAGCAGTTCGATCGTAAAGGCATGGTGAACAACAAGTTCAACCATTTCATTATGAGCAAGCTGGCGGAAGCGGGTATCCCGACCCAGATGGAAGCGCTGTTGTCCGATACCGAGTGTCTGGTTAAAAAGCTGGATATGGTGCCGGTGGAGTGCGTGGTGCGTAACCGCGCTGCCGGTTCGCTGGTGAAACGCTTAGGGATTGAAGAGGGCATCGAGCTCAACCCGCCGCTGTTCGACCTGTTCCTGAAGAACGACGCCATGCACGACCCGATGGTCAACGAATCCTACTGTGAAACCTTTGGCTGGGTGAGCAAAGAGAACCTGGCGCGTATGCAGGAGCTGACCTACAAAGCTAACGATGTGCTGAAAAAGCTGTTTGACGATGCGGGCCTGATCCTGGTGGACTTCAAGCTGGAGTTCGGTCTGTTCAAAGGCGAAGTGGTGCTGGGGGATGAATTCTCTCCGGACGGCAGCCGTCTGTGGGATAAAAAAACCATGGATAAAATGGACAAAGACCGCTTCCGTCAGAGCCTTGGCGGCCTGATTGAAGCCTACGAAGAAGTCGCTCATCGCCTGGGCGTGAAGCTCGACTAATCCCCCGACGCCAGAAGAAGTTTTCTTCTTCTGGCGCTCTTCTTGCTGTTTCCTGTGGTAATCCTCCGCTGAACCGCCTACGATCTTATTCATTGGTTAATATGATGAATTGAGGTGCTTATGCGCTGGCAAGGACGTCGCGAGAGCGACAATGTGGAAGATCGTCGTGGTCAATCTGGTTCACCGATGGGCGGCGGAGGCGGTTTTCGTCTCCCCAGCGGTAAAGGCGGCATTGTACTGCTGATTATTGTTCTGGTGGCGGGCTATTACGGCGTGGATTTAACCGGCATGCTGACCGGCGAGCCGGTATCTCAACAGCAAACCACCCAACGCTCCATTAGCCCGCAGGATGAAGAGGCCGCGAAATTCACGAAGGTGATTCTGGCGGACACGGAAGATACCTGGGGCGCTATTTTTAAAGATATGGGCCGTCAGTACCCGCAGCCCAAACTGGTGATGTACCGCGGCGCGACGCGGACCGCCTGCGGCACCGGTCAATCGGTCATGGGGCCTTTTTACTGCCCTGCGGACAGCACGGTGTATATCGACCTGTCATTCTACGATGAGATGAGAAACAAGCTTGGCGCCGGCGGCGATTTCGCGCAGGGTTACGTTATCGCCCACGAGGTTGGCCATCACGTACAAAAGCTGTTGGGTATTGAATCGAAAGTGCGCCAGCTGCAGCAAAACGCTTCGCAGGCGGAAGCGAACCGTCTGTCGGTAAAAATGGAGCTACAGGCGGACTGCTTTGCCGGCGTCTGGGGCTACAACATGCAGAAGCAAGACTACATGGAGACCGGCGATCTGCAGGAAGCGCTGAATGCCGCAGAGGCGATTGGCGACGATCGCCTGCAGCAGCAGAGCCAGGGGCGCGTCGTGCCGGACAGCTTTACCCACGGAACGTCGCAGCAGCGCTATACCTGGTTTAAACGCGGTTTCGATAGCGGCGACCCGGCGCAGTGCAATACCTTCGGCAACGCGCTGTAATGCTCTGTTGTCATGGATGAACTGCGTCACCTGACGGCGCAGATGGCGCGCGAAGGCGTTCGTCGTCTGCTGGTCCTCAGCGGCGACGATGCCTGGACTCTGCGTCAGGCGCAAAGAGTACGTACCGCGCTGGCGGGCGACGGGCTGTGGGTCGGCCCGCGTCCGATGCCCGAGCCGTACGTCTCGTCTGCTGCCCTGAAATCGCTGCTGGGCCGCGAATTCCAGCACGCCTTTTTCGATGCCCGCGAGGGTTTTGATGTGGCGGCCTTTGCCGCATTAGCCGGTACGCTGCGCGCCGGAAGCTGGCTGGTATTGCTCACCCCCGACTTTGCGCAATGGCCGGCCCGTCCTGATGCGGATTCTCTGCGCTGGAGCGACGCTCCCGACCCCATCCCTACGCCGAATTTTGTTTATCGTTTTTGCCAACAGATTAGTGCGGATAACGCGTCCATTCTCTGGCGGCAGGGCAATGAACTTGCGGTGCCCGCGTTACCCGTGCGCCCGCCATGGCATCCCGCCGACGGACATCCGCAGGCGGAGCAGGCTGCCGTGCTTGCCGAACTGGCCCGGTTCCCTCCCGGTATTGCGGCGCTAACCGCCGAGCGCGGGCGAGGCAAGTCCGCGCTCGCGGGAATGCTTATTCGCCATCTGGGGGGAGATGCCATCGTCACAGCACCGGCGCGGGGAGCAGCGGAGGTGATGGCGACATTCGCCGGGGAGGCTTTCCGCTTTATGGCCCCCGACGCACTGCTGGCTTCCGGCTGCACCGCCGGATGGCTGATTGTCGATGAGGCCGCGGCCATCCCCGGGCCGCTGCTGCGCCAGCTGGTCTCCCGCTTCCCGAGGACGCTGTTGACCACTACCGTTCAGGGGTACGAGGGGACGGGACGCGGCTTTTTGCTTAAGTTTTGCGCCAGTTTTGCGCACTTACGGCAGTTTAGCCTGACGACGCCCATCCGTTGGGCAAGCGGCTGCCCGCTGGAGGCAGCGATTGCGCGGCTGCTGCTGTTCAACGACGAGACCTTTCAGCACGCGCCAGGCGGCGATATCGCGCTGGAAAGCGTCAGCCAGGAGAGCTGGCGGCGACAGCCTGCGTTACCGGAAGCGATGTATCAGCTGCTCTCCGGGGCCCACTATCGCACGTCGCCGCTGGACCTCCGGCGCATGATGGATGCGCCGGGGCAGCATTTTGCCTGCGCCCGCGGCGGGGAGCGCATCGCCGGATCGCTATGGCTGGTGGAGGAGGGCGGTCTTGAGCCGCCGCTTAGCCAGGCGGTGTGGGCCGGCTATCGTCGTCCGCGCGGCAATCTGGTGGCGCAGTCGCTGGCGGCGCACGGCGGTAGCCCACTGGCGGCTACGTTGGCGGGGCTGCGCATCAGCCGTATTGCCGTGCATCCGGCTCGCCAGCGCGAAGGGCTGGGGCAGCGGCTGGTGGTCCGGGCGGCGTCGCAGGCTGCGGACCGGGATTATCTCTCGGTGAGTTTTGGCTACACGCCTGAGCTGTGGCGCTTCTGGCAACGCTGCGGTTTTATGCTGGTGCGGCTGGGCACGCATCGGGAGGCCAGCAGCGGCTGTTACACCGCGATGGCGCTCTATCCTCTCAGCGAAGCGGGCCATCGCCTGGCACGCGAAGAAGCCCAACGGCTGCAGCGCGACGAATTCTGGCTGCGCGAGTGGCGAGATGAACCTGTGCCGCTGGCGGCGCTGAAAGCGACTATTCTTACTGAAGAAGACTGGCTGGAGGTGGCGGGTTTTGCTTTTGCCCATCGTCCGCTACTGACCTCGGCGGGTAGCCTCAATCGCCTGCTTATATTGGTGGAGCTGCCGCTTCCGGCGCTGCGGGCCCGCCTGCAGCAGCAGGATGAGGCCGCGCTTTGCCGGACGTTAGGCTTATCCGGACGGAAAGCGCTGCTGGCCAGGCTGCGCGAAGAGGCGGCGCAGGCGCTGCTCAGCCTGGATGAAAACCGCGCCAACGACCTGCGCCGGCAGGTTCAAATGCTGCAATTTTTTTAACTAACTCCTTCAGTTAAATGGCATGGTCATATTTCGCCTGCGGCGTAAACTTCCTTGCAGACATTAAGGAGACAGCCATGAAACACGATCATTTTATTGTTCAGAGCCCCGCGACACCTGCACAGCAACTGCTGCTGCTGTTTCATGGCGTCGGCGATAACCCGGTGGCCATGGGGCAAATCGGTAGCTGGTTTGCGCCGCTGTTTCCCGATGCGCTGATTGTCAGTATCGGCGGCGCTGAGCCGTGCGGTCCGCCTCCGGGACGCCAGTGGTTTTCCGTGCAGGGCGTTAGCGAAGAAAATCGCCAGCAGCGGGTGGATGCCATCATGCCGACCTTTATTGAAACGGTGCGCTACTGGCAACAGCAGAGCGGCGTCAGCCCGCAGGCGACGGCGCTGATCGGCTTCTCACAGGGGGCGATTATGTCGCTGGAGAGCATTAAAGCCGAGCCGGGTCTGGCCTCGCGGGTGATCGCCTTTAACGGCCGCTATGCGACGCTGCCGGAGACCGCGACGACCGCGACCACTGTTCACCTGATCCACGGCGGTGAAGATCGGGTGATCGATCTGGCGTGGGCGGTAGCGGGGCAGGAGGCGCTGCAGCAGGCCGGCGGTGACGTGACGCTGGATATTGTTGAAGATCTGGGGCACGCGATTGACGATCGCAGTATGCAGTTTGCCCTCGATCATCTGCGCTTTACCGTACCGAAGCACTATTTCGACGAAGCCCTCAGCGGCAGCACGCCGAAAGACAGCGATATTATTGAACTGCTGTGAATAATAAACCCGGAGGCGGCGCGATGCGCCTGTCCGGGCTACCGGACCTGCAGACGAGCAGGAAACCCGTAGCCCGGGCAAGGCGCGTTAAGCGCCGCCCCCGGGAAAAGAGCGCAGAGTGGGATAATTTCCCGGAGGCGATGCTGCGCATCAGTCCGGGCTACTTGACCCGCGTCGAACTCGCCGGGCGATTGCTTTATGGCAATCCGCAGTAAGATGTTACTTCTTCTTCGACGGGTCGTTCTTCGGCCAGTCGTCATCGTCGTCCCACTTGTCGTTGAAGTCGCGATGCGGGGGCAGATCCGGTTTATTGTTGAGAAATTTTTTGTGGTCAACGCGGGTCAGATCTTTAATCACGTTGATCATCACGCCCACCAAAAATACCAACACCAGAACCCACCAGTATTTCGTTAGCCAATCCATGCGCTTACCTCTTCTCTATTGATGCCGTCAGGCGACCAGCTGTTCCATGATACGTTGGTACATCCGCGCCAGCAGCTGGAGGTCGGCGGCATTCACACACTCGTTTATTTTATGAATGGTGGCGTTCACCGGCCCCAGTTCAACCACCTGCGCGCCCATACGCGCGATAAAGCGCCCGTCGGAGGTGCCGCCGTTGGTCAGCAGCTGCGGTTTTATTTCATTATAGTGCTCAATGGCGTTAACCACCGCATCAACCAGCTTACCGCGGCTGGTCAGGAACGGCTGGCCTGAGAGCCACCAGTCGACGCTGTAGCGCAGCGCGTACTTCTCCAGCAGCGCCACGACGCGCGCTTTAATCATTTCGTCGGTCAGCTCGGTGCTAAAGCGGAAGTTGAACTGGACGAACATATCGCCGGGAATTACGTTGTTGCTGCCGGTGCCGGACTGCACGTTAGCGATTTGCATACTGGTCGGCGGAAAGAACTCGTTGCCCTTATCCCATTCGATATTTACCAGCTCCGCCAGCATCGGCGCGGCGCGGTGCACCGGGTTATCGGCGAGATGCGGGTAGGCCACGTGCCCCTGTACGCCGTGAATGGTCAGGTTGCAGGTCAGAGAGCCGCGACGGCCGTTTTTCACCACATCGCCGACGACTTCAGTGCTGGACGGTTCGCCGACCAGGCAATAATCCAGGCGCTCGTTGCGCGCCATCAGCGCTTCAACAACCTTAACGGTGCCGTTTTTCGCGCTGGCTTCTTCATCAGAAGTGATCAGGAAGGCCAGACGACCTTTATGATTCGGATACTGAGCGACAAAACGTTCGGCGGCGACGACCATTGCCGCGAGCGAGCCTTTCATATCCGCGGCGCCGCGGCCAAACAGCATGCCGTCGCGAATGGTGGGTTCAAAGGGGGGATTAATCCAGCGATCGGCGTCCCCCGACGGGACGACATCGGTATGGCCGGCAAACGCCAGCGTTTCCCCGCGCCCGCGCCAGGCCCAGAAGTTTTGGGTATCCCCGAAATCCATCGGTTCAACGGTAAAGCCAATCGCACGCAGGCGTTCAATCATTAACGCCTGGCATCCCGCATCATCGGGGCTGAGGGAAGGGCGGCGAATAAGCTGCTGAGCCAGCTCAATGACCGGGCAAGACATAGACTACACCTCGTTAAACTGCTGATAACTTGATTCACTGAAACCCAGCAGCATAGGCTGACCGGGCGCGCAGAGCAATGGGCGTTTAATGATTGCCGGCATTTCCAGCATCAGTTTTGCCGCAGCGTCGGCGTTATTGATACCGGCGCGGACCGTTTCATCCAGCTTGCGCCACGTCGTCCCCCGGGTGTTAAGCAGGGCTTCCCAGCCGAGTTCAGCGATAAAGGTATCTAATAAAGTGCGATCCAGACCATCGACACGATAATCATGAAAGCGATATTCTATCTGCTGCGTCTCCAGCCAGCGGCGAGCCTTTTTTATGGTGTCGCAGTTTTTTATCCCGTACATGGTAAGCATGATTAAACCTTTTCCGTTGAATTAAACGATTGGCTAAGAATGTTCCGAATATATAAGCCCTGAATAAATAATACGTGAAATGCTTTAATAAATATCGTTTTTTCCCGTCGGGATATATTCATCGTTACATTTTGGCTGTTTTTTGAACGCCCCCTGACGGCGTTTCCTGGCCTCGAGGCGGATTCCGGTGATTCAGGCTGATGAACAAATGTTGCTAAATGTTGCTGTTGGTCACATTAAAATGCGCAAAATCGGCTCATAGTACTTACGAATGAAAGAGAACGTTCCGCAGGGGGTAATGAAAGTTATCAGTACGATAGCGCAAACAGGCTTTTAACCATCAATGAATTTGCATAAAATCACCCATAATAATAAGAGAGGCTATTATGATTGAACACGAACTGGGGAACTGGAAAGACTTTATCGAAGGCATGCTTCGTAAATAGTTTTCCGCAATAAAAGCATGGCGATTTCACAGGCAGAATAATAATGCAGTTGAAGCGACCACATGAAAAAGGCGACCTGTCCGGTCGCCTTTTCTGTTATTTGGCCCTGGCGAAAATATCGTCAGGGCGCGTCCCGATTATTGCGGCCGTTCCTTGAGCGGGAAGCGGCGGCGTACCAGCACAAAGAACAGCGGCACGAAGAAGATAGCCAGCACCGTGGCGGAAATCATCCCGCCCATCACCCCGGTGCCGACGGCATGCTGGCTGCCGGAGCCCGCCCCGGTGCTGGTGGCCATCGGCAGTACGCCGAAGATAAACGCCAGCGAAGTCATCAGGATCGGCCGCAGACGCTGGCGGCAGGCGGAGAGCGTGGCGGTAAGCAGATCTTCGCCTTTCTGATTCAGCTCATTGGCAAATTCGACAATAAGAATGGCGTTCTTCGCCGACAGGCCGATAACCGTCAGCAGGCCCACCTGGAAATAGACATCGTTTTCCAGGCCGCGCATCCAGGTCGCCAGCAGCGCGCCGATAACCCCCAGCGGCACCACCAGCATCACCGAGAACGGCACCGACCAGCTTTCATACAGCGCCGCCAGGCACAGGAACACCACCAGCAGCGAAATGGCGTACAGCGCCGGCGCCTGCGCCCCGGAGAGCCGCTCCTGATAAGACATCGCCGTCCATTCGAGACCAAAGCCGTTCGGCAGCTGCTGGGCCAGCTCTTCCATAATCGTCATGGCGGTACCGGTACTGACGCCCGGCGCGGCTTCTCCGACGATCTCTACCGCCGAGTAGCCGTTGTAGCGCTCCAGACGCGGCGAGCCTGTCTCCCAGCGCGAGGTCGCGAAGGCGGAGAAGGGCACCATCGTACCGCTGCTGTTGCGCACGTACCACAGGTTGATATCGTCCGGCAGCATGCGATACGGCGCGGCCGCCTGAACGTAGACCTTCTTCACGCGGCCGCGATCCATAAAGTCGTTGACGTAGCTTGACCCCCACGCGGTCTGCAGGGTGTCGTTGATATCGTCGATAGAGACGCCCAGCGCCTGCGCTTTACGCTGATCGATGTCCACCTGAAGCTGCGGACTATCGTCGAGGCCGTTGTGGCGGACGCGGGTGAGCTGGTTATTTTTGCCGGCCAGCTCCAGCAGGGTATCGCGGGCGGCCATCAGCGCTTCGTGTCCGTTGCCCGCGTGATCCTCCAGCTCCATATCGAAACCGGCGGAGCTGCCCAGACCGCTGATGGCCGGCGGACTGCTGGCAAAGACGCGCGCTTCTTTAATTTTGTTAAACGCTTTGGTTGCGCGTTCGATGATGGCAAAAGATGAACCGGTTGTGGGATCGCGTTCGTCCCAGTCCTTCAGGCGTACGAACATACGCGCCACGTTCTGGCCGTTGCCGCCGGGGCCGGAGCCGATGGTCGCGAACACCGATTCAACGTTTTGCTTCTCATTGTTCAGGAAGTAGTCTTCCGCCTGCTGCACCACCTTCAGGGTTTGCTGTTGGGTTGAGCCGCTCGGCAACTGCACCGAAGTGGTAAACATGCCGCGGTCTTCCAGCGGCAGGAATGACGTGGGCAGATGCAGAAACAGAAAGACCATCCCGCCCAGCAGCAGGACGTAGATCATTATCCAGCGCAGCGAACGATGAAGAATTTTGCCGACCGCGGTTTCGTAGCGGCTGGCGTTACGGTTAAACGTGCGGTTAAACCAGCCAAAAAAGCCCCGCTGCCCGTGGGTTTCGCCTTTATGAACGGGTTTAAGCAATGTGGCGCACAGCGCCGGGGTGAGGATCATCGCCACCAGCACCGACAGCACCATCGCCGAGACGATGGTAATCGAGAACTGGCGGTAGATCGCGCCGGTGGTGCCGCCGAAGAAGGCCATCGGCACAAATACCGCCGATAGCACCATGGCGATACCGACCAGCGCGCCCTGAATCTGCCCCATTGATTTTCGCGTCGCTTCACGCGGCGAGAGGCCCTCCTCGCTCATGATACGCTCGACGTTCTCTACCACCACGATGGCATCGTCCACCAGCAGGCCTATCGCCAGCACCACCGCGAACATGGTTAAGGTGTTGATGCTGTAGCCGCAGGCGTAAAGGACGGCAAAGGTTCCCATCAGCACCACCGGAACGGCGATGGTCGGGATCAGCGTGGCGCGGAAGTTCTGCAGGAACAGATACATCACGAGAAAGACCAGCGCGATGGCTTCAAGCAGCGTTTTCACAACGTCGGTAATCGACGCTTTAACGAATGAGGTGGTTTCGTAAGCGACTTTATATTCCAGGCCGTGCGGGAAATATTGCGACAGCTCGTTCAGACGGCTGATAACGCGTTCAGCGGTCGCCATTTCGTTTGCGCCAGAGGCCAGCTTAACCCCCAGCCCGGACGCCGCCTGGCGGTTGTAGCGGCTGAGGTAATCGTATTTTTCCGCCCCCATCTCGACGGTGGCGACGTCGCCAAGGGTGACTTCCGAACCGTCCTGATTAACCCGCAGGGTAATATCACGGAACTGTTCCGGCGTTTGTAACAGCGATTGTGAATTAATCGTCGCGTTGAGCGCCTGTTTATCCACCGACGGCGTGCCGCCCAACTGGCCGACGGCGATCTGCGCGTTCTGCGAAGAGATGGCATCAGTGACGTCTTTCGCCGTCATCTGAAAGCTGTTGAGTTTGGCCGGATCGAGCCAGATGCGCATCGAATACTGCGAACCATAGGCGTCAATATCTCCGACGCCGTTGACCCGGCTGAGCGGGTCCTGAATATTACTGGCGACGTAGTCGGCGATATCCTGTTTATCCATACTGCCGTCGGTAGAGACGAAGGCGATCGTCAGGATATTAGTATCCCCGGTTTTACGCACCGTTACGCCCTGGTTCTGGACGGCCTGCGGCAGTTTGCGCATCGCCGACTGTAGCTGGTTCTGCACCTGCTGGACCGCTTCATCCGGATCGGTCCCGGCGGTAAAGCTCAGCGTCACGGTGGCCTGGCCGGTGCCGCTGCTTTGGGATGACATATACATCAGGTTATCGAGGCCGGTCATATTTTGCTCGATAACCTGGGTGACCGTATTTTCCAGCGTCTGTGCCGAAGCGCCCGGATAGTTCGCTGTGATCCGTACGTTAGGCGGGGCAAGGTCGGGATATTGCTCAACGGGAAGCGACAAAATTGCGAGCGTACCGGTCAGGCATAAAAGTATTGCCAGTACCCACGCAAAAATGGGGCGATCGATAAAAAAATTCGCCATCAGAATTAGGACCTCATTTTGCACATTTTTTTGTTATTGCACAGCCTGTGACACTCTAGCGGCAAGCCCTCAGGCAATCGTGGAGAAAATAAGGAGATAGTGTAATTTATCGTGTGCCTTTTATGGCAGAGTAAAGAACTCTCTTTCTTCCTCTATCTGCTCCTTCCTTTCGGCGCGCCGCTGCGGTGGCGCATACGTAGCGCATTATTACTTAGCTAAATAAAACGTGATTTCATTTAAGTCAAAAAAATTGATCCACCTCGGGTTATTACCAAAAAATCGGCAACCTGTGCAAATGCACATTGTTCCGGCACCGTTTTGTCGGGTAATAGATAAGCATGCGAATTGAGGGGTTATTCACCACGAAGACTGAAGGATGTCATGAACCACTTTATTTTAAGCGATAGTCATAAGTGCATCGGATGCAAGGCTTGTGAAGTTGCCTGCGTCATGGCGCACAACGATGAGCAGCATGTTTTGACCCCGCAGCGTTTTTTGCCGCGCATTACGGTTATCAAAAACGAGCAAAAACGTAACGCCGTAACCTGCCACCATTGTGAAGGGGCGCCGTGCGCCCGCAGTTGTCCCAATGGCGCCATCAGCCAGCTTAACGACAGCGTCCAGGTTAATCAGGAGAAATGCATCGGCTGTAAATCCTGTATGGTTGCCTGCCCGTTTGGCGTGATGCAAATCGTCCTGACGCCGGTACAGGAGGAGAGGGTCAAAGCGACGGCGCATAAATGCGATTTGTGCAGCGGTCGCGAAGAGGGGCCCGCCTGCGTACAAAACTGCCCGGCCGAAGCGCTGGTACTGGCAACGGACAGCACGCTGGTGAATCTGGCGAAACAGCGGCGTCAGCGCGCGGCGCGTCTTGGCCACCCCGGCGCGGCGATGGCGCCTTGCTCCGCGGGCAAAGTCGCGCAGATGGCCGCGACGCCGCCGCGCGGCGAGCCCGACAAGCTATCCGCCGAGGCGCGTAAGGCCAATTTTAGCGAAATCTATCTGCCGTTCAGCGCCGGGCAGGCCAACCGCGAGGCGGAGCGCTGCCTGACGTGCGGCGAGCACAGCATTTGTGAATGGACCTGTCCGCTGCATAACCATATTCCGCAGTGGATTGAACGCGTGAAAGAGGGGGATATTTCCGCCGCCGTGGAGCTTTCTCACCAGACCAACTGCCTGCCGGAAATTACCGGCCGCGTCTGCCCGCAGGATCGCCTGTGCGAAGGGGCCTGCACGCTGCGCGATGAGCACGGTTCGGTGACTATCGGCAACATTGAACGCTATATCTCCGACCAGGCGCTGGCCAACGGCTGGCGACCGGATCTTTCTCAGGTCGTTGAAAGCGGCAAGCGGGTGGCGATTATCGGCGCGGGTCCTGCCGGGCTCGCCTGCGCCGACCGTCTGGTGCGTAACGGCGTGAGTCCGGTGGTCTTTGACCGTCACCCGGAAATTGGCGGTCTGCTGACCTTTGGTATTCCGGCCTTTAAGCTGGATAAATCTCTGCTTGCCCGGCGGCGGGAAATCTTTACCCAGATGGGCGTGCGCTTTGAGCTGAACTGCGAGATAGGCAAAGATATCCCGCTGACGACGCTGCTTGATGACTATGACGCGGTATTTATTGGCGCCGGAACCTATCGCTCGATGAAAGCGGATCTGCCGAATGAAGACGCGCCCGGCGTATATGACGCGCTGCCGTTCCTGATTGCCAACACCAAACAGGTGATGGGGCTGCTTGAGCTGCCTGAAGAGCCTTACGTCAACACCGAAGGGCTGAACGTCGTGGTGCTCGGCGGCGGCGATACGGCGATGGACTGCGTGCGTACCGCGCTGCGCCACGGCGCGAAGCAGGTTACCTGCGCCTATCGTCGCGATGAAGCCAATATGCCTGGTTCGAAGAAAGAGGTGAAAAACGCGCGCGAAGAGGGGGCGCAGTTTGAATTTAACGTCCAGCCGGTCACCCTGGAGCTGAACGAAAAGGGACACGTCAACGGCGTACGCTTTCTGCGTACCCGGCTGGGCGCGCCGGACGCTCAGGGGCGCCGCAGCCCGTCGCCAATCCCCGGAAGCGAGTTTGTCATGCCCGCCGACGCGGTGATCATGGCTTTTGGTTTCCATCCGCACGGTATGCCGTGGCTGGAATCGGTGGGCGTTAAGCTCGACAGCCGGGGTCGAATCAAGGCCAATGTGGAAAGCCGCTACCGCTACCAGACCACCCATCGCAAAGTGTTTGCCGGCGGCGATGCGGTGCGTGGCGCCGATCTGGTGGTGACCGCCATGGCGGAAGGCCGCCACGCGGCGCAGGGGATAATGGACTTCCTCGAGGTTAAATCGATCCCGCTTCACTGACGACAAAGCGGGCTTCACAGCGTAGTATGGAATCGTCATTTCACGCTGTGGGGCTCGTATGTCACTCAATATCAACATTATCAAAGATAAAATCCTCTCCGAAAACTGGTTCCTTTTGCGCAACATGACCTATGAACTGACGCGCAGCGACGGCAGCGTGGTTCGCCATAGACGCGAAGTCTACGATCGCGGCAACGGCGCTACCATCTTGCTGTATAACCGCCATAAGCAGACCGTCGTGCTGGTTCGCCAGTTCCGCATCGCGACCTGGATAAACGGCAACGAAGACGGGATGCTGATTGAAACCTGCGCCGGGCTGTTGGACAGCGATGAGCCGGAGGAGTGCGTGCGCAAAGAAGCCATTGAAGAGACCGGTTTCGAAGTGGGTGAAGTGCGCAAACTGTTTGAACTGTTTATGTCGCCCGGTGGCGTCACCGAGCTTATCTATTTCTTTATTGCCGAATATAACGATACTCAGCGGGCCAACGATGGCGGCGGCGTTGATGATGAAGATATTGAGGTGCTGGAGCTCCCTTATCATCGCGCGCTGGAGATGATGGCGAACGGGGAGATCCGCGATGGCAAAGCGGTGATCCTGCTGCAATATTTGCAAACCTCCGGGCTGATGAACGGGGATCTCTGATAAATCCGATTGAGTAAAACCTCGCCGCTGGTGAACATAGCCGCTGTGTATGGCGTTTTCTCCGGGGTTGTGCCGCTCATGTTGCATCGGGTTATTTTGTTTCTGCTTTTCGGTTTACTGCCGACGTCGCTGGTGCGGGCGGCGCCGGCACAACAGCTCTTCAATGACTGGCAGGTAACCTGCAACAATCAGAACTTCTGCGTGGCCCGCAACGTCGGGCTGCATCACGGCCTGGTCATGACCCTCACCCGCAGCGCCGGGGCGGCTACCAGCGCCAGCCTGCGCATTGAACTCGGCGGCGTGGGCAATCCGGTCGCGGCGCTGGCGCCGATTGCGCCGCGCCTTCGCCTCGATGGTAAACCCCTGTCTCTGGGCGATAAACATTGGCAGATCGCCGACAAACTGCTTGAAACCGACGATAGCGTCACCATTGATGCCTTTCTGCAGCAGGTGCAGGCAGCAAAGGCGATAACCCTCGAAAATGGCCTGCAGGCCATCTCTTTACAGGGGCTGAAAGCCGCCCTGCTGTTTATCGATAGCCGGCAGAAGCGCGTGGGGAGCGAAACCGCGTGGGTAGGGAAGGGGGAAGAGCCGCCGCTCAGCGTTCCGCCCGCCCCGGCACTGCGCTCGGTGGCGAGAATCGACGTGGCGGAGTCCCCCCTCAGCCGCGATGAACTTAACGATCTCATGGATTATGGCAACGAGCGCATGAACAGCAGCGCCTGTTCGCTGGATCCGTTTCGCCGCGAGGTGCGGGTTGCCGCGCTGACCGACGATAGGGTGCTGCTGATGACCAGCTGCGAAGCGGGCGCCTACAACACCATTTGGCTGGCCTGGCTGGTGTCGCGCCAGCGGCCGTATATTGCTCATCCGGTACGGCTCACTCTGCCTTTCCAGCCCCCCGGCGACGGGCCGCGCGATGTCGAACTGGTAAACGCCCGCTACGACGATCGACGCCAGGAACTGGTGACGCTAGATAAAGGGCGCGCGCCCGGCGACTGCGGGACGCAAACGCGCTGGCGCTATGACGGCCAGCGGTTTAGCCTTGTACGCTACGCGCGGCAGCCGCAGTGCGATAACTGGCAGGGGCCAGACGCCTGGCCCACGCTCTGGGTTACCCGTTCAGTACCTCGTCCCCTACGGTAACGATATGCTCAACGGTAAAGCCGAAGTAAGGGAAGAGCTTATCCGCGGGGGCCGATTCACCGTAGCCGGTCATGCCGACGATTTTGCCTTTTAGCCCCACATACTTATACCAGTAGTCGGCGATGCCGGCCTCAACCGCGACGCGGGCGCTGACGTCCGACGGCAGGACCGATTCCCGGTAGGCTTCCTCCTGGGCATCAAACACGTCGGTCGATGGCAGGGAAACCACGCGCACGTTCACCCCTTTGGCCAGCAGCTTCTCCGCCGCCAGCACGGTGATCTCGACTTCCGAACCGGTAGCTATCAGTATCAGGTCCGGCTTGCCGCCAGCGTCCTTCAGCACGTAGCCGCCGCGGGTGATATTCTGTACCTGCTCCGGCGTGCGCGCCATTTGCGCCAGATTTTGCCTTGAGAGGATCAGCGCCGTCGGCCCGCTGTGACGTTCGACCGCCAGCTTCCACGCCACCGCGGCCTCCACCTGATCGCACGGTCGCCAGGTGCTGAAGTTTGGCGTCAGGCGCAGGCTGGCCAGCTGTTCTACCGCCTGGTGCGTCGGACCATCTTCGCCGAGACCGATGGAGTCGTGGGTATAGACCATGATTTGCCGTGCTTTCATCAGCGCCGCCATACGCGCCGCGTTGCGGGCATATTCGACGAACATCAGGAAGGTGGCGGTATAGGGGACAAACCCGCCGTGATGCGCGATGCCGTTGGCGATGGCCGTCATCCCGAACTCGCGTACGCCGTAGTGGATATAGTTACCCGCCGGATCCTCTTTCAGCGAAGTCGATCCTTTCCAGATGGTCAGGTTGCTGGGCGCGAGGTCAGCGGAGCCGCCCAGCAGTTCCGGCAGATGCGGGCCGTAGGCATCGAGGGCATTTTGCGAAGCCTTGCGGGTGGCGATTTTCGCCGGGTTAGCCTGCAAATTGGCAATATACTTCCGCGTCGTTTCATCCCACGACTCAGGCAGTCCGCCGCTCATGCGCCGCGTAAACTCCGCCGCCAGCTGCGGATGAGCCTGCTGATAGGCGGCAAACTTCTCCTCCCAGCTTTTCTGCGCCTTTTGTCCCTTTTCACGCGCGTCCCAGGCCCGGTAGATCTCTTTCGGGATCTCAAACGCCGGGTGATGCCAGCCCAGCTGCTGGCGCGCCAGCGCCACTTCCTGTTCTCCCAGCGCCGCGCCGTGGGCCTCTTCTTTCCCTGCTTTATTCGGCGAACCAAAGCCTATCACCGTACGGCAGATAATCAGCGAGGGTTTGTCCTTCACGCTCTGGGCTTCCAGAATCGCTTTCTTCACGGCTTCGGGGTCGTGGCCGTCAATTTCATGCACCACATGCCAGTGATAGGCCTCAAAGCGTTTTGCCGTGTCATCGGTAAACCAGCCTTTGGTTTCGCCATCAATGGAAATGCCGTTGTGGTCGTAGAAGCCGATCAGCTTGCCCAGTCCTAACGTCCCCGCCAGAGAGCACACTTCGTGAGAAATCCCCTCCATCAGGCAGCCATCGCCCATAAACACGTAGGTGAAGTGATCGACGATCTCATGATCTGGCTGATTAAACTGGGCCGCCAGCGTGCGCTCGGCGATAGCCAGGCCCACGGCATTCGCCAGTCCTTGCCCCAGCGGACCGGTGGTGGTTTCCACTCCCGGCGTATAGCCAATCTCCGGGTGGCCCGGGGTTTTTGAATGCAGCTGACGGAAGTTTTTTATCTCTTCGATGGGCAGGTCATAGCCCGTCAGATGCAGCAGGCTGTAGAGCAGCATCGACGCGTGGCCGTTGGAGAGAATAAAGCGGTCGCGATCGTACCATTGCGGGTTTTCAGGATTGTGCTTGAGGAAATCGTTCCATAGCACCTCGGCGATATCGGCCATACCCATTGGCGCGCCGGGGTGGCCGGAGTTAGCTTTCTGGACTGCATCCATACTCAGGGCGCGGATGGCGTTGGCTAGTTCTCTACGGGACATAATGTGCTCCTGAAACAATAGGTTACATGAGTTTTTATTGGTTTAGGATAGAGAGGGTGATGAGTTGCATAACTAAAAAGCATAGCAGACGGGGCTATCATTGCTTCTGAAACTAAGTTACATAAACAATATAAATCGATAACAAATATAACTTTGTTATGGCGAGAGTTTGGCGGTGTTCAAAGTTTACGAAGCCGTCAGGCGAGATACTAGGTGGCCCTTTAGGGTGAACACCAGGTAGGCGATAACGTTTCACCCCCTACGATCGATACGTGAAAGGAACGATAAAATGGATGAGCAGTTAAAACAAAGCGCCCTTGATTTCCACGAATTCCCGGTCCCCGGAAAAATCCAGGTCTCCCCGACCAAACCGCTGGCTACCCAACGCGATCTGGCCCTGGCCTACTCGCCGGGTGTCGCCGCGCCCTGCCTGGAAATCGAGAAGGATCCGCTGGCAGCCTTTAAATATACCGCGCGCGGCAACCTTGTGGCGGTGGTCTCCAACGGCACGGCCGTTCTGGGGCTGGGCAATATCGGCGCGCTGGCCGGTAAGCCGGTGATGGAAGGCAAAGGCGTTCTGTTTAAAAAATTCGCTGGTATCGATGTGTTCGATATTGAAGTCGATGAACTGGACCCGGACAAATTTATCAACGTCGTCGCGGCGCTGGAGCCGACCTTCGGCGGTATCAACCTTGAAGATATTAAAGCGCCGGAGTGCTTCTACATCGAGCAAAAGCTGCGCGAGCGCATGAATATTCCGGTTTTCCATGACGATCAGCACGGGACGGCGATTATCAGTACCGCGGCGATTCTTAACGGTCTGCGGGTGGTGGAGAAAAACATCTCCGACGTGCGGATGGTGGTCTCCGGCGCGGGCGCGGCGGCGATTGCCTGTATGAACCTGCTGGTGGCGCTGGGGATGCAGAAACACAACATCGTGGTCTGCGACTCGAAAGGCGTTATCTATAAGGGCCGCGAGCCGAATATGGCGGAGACGAAAGCGGCCTATGCGGTCGAAGACAGCGGCAAACGCACGCTGGATGACGTGATTGACGGGGCGGACATTTTCCTCGGCTGCTCGGGCCCGAAAGTGCTGACTCAGGAGATGGTGAAGAAAATGGCCCGCGCGCCGATGATTCTGGCGCTGGCTAACCCGGAGCCGGAGATTCTGCCGCCGCTGGCGAAAGAGGTGCGCTCCGACGCCATTATTTGTACCGGCCGCTCCGACTATCCGAACCAGGTAAACAACGTGCTGTGCTTCCCGTTCATCTTCCGCGGCGCGCTGGACGTCGGCGCAACGGCGATTAACGAAGAGATGAAGCTGGCGGCGGTGCACGCGATTGCCGAGCTGGCGCACGCTGAACAGAGCGAAGTGGTGGCCTCCGCCTACGGCGATCAGGATCTGAGCTTCGGCGCGGAATATATCATTCCGAAGCCGTTCGACCCGCGGCTGATCGTCAAGATTGCTCCGGCAGTAGCGAAAGCGGCGATGGACTCCGGCGTCGCGACCCGCCCGATCGCCGATTTTGATGCGTACATCGAGAAGCTCAGCGAGTTCGTCTACAAAACGAATCTGTTTATGAAGCCGATTTTCTCGCAGGCGCGCAAAGAGCCGAAGCGGGTGGTACTGGCGGAAGGCGAAGATACCCGCGTACTGCACGCGACTCAGGAGCTGGTCTCCCTTGGGCTGGCGAAACCGATTCTGATCGGTCGTCCCGGCGTCATTGAGATGCGCATCCAGAAGCTGGGACTGCAGATCAAAGCCGGGGTTGATTTTGAGATCGTCAATAACGAATCCGATCCGCGCTTCAAAGAGTACTGGAATGAATATTACACCCTGATGAAGCGGCGCGGGATCACCCAGGAGCAGGCGCAGCGGGCGGTGATCAGCAACACTACGGTCATTGGCGCGATCATGGTGCAGCGCGGCGAAGCCGATGCGATGATCTGCGGCACCATCGGTGACTATCACGAGCACTACAGCGTCATTCAGCCGCTGTTTGGCTACCGTGAAGGGGTTCATGCGGCCGGGGCGATGAACGCGCTGCTGCTGCCGAGCGGCAACACCTTTATCGCCGACACCTACGTCAACCACGATCCCTCGCCGGAGCAAATTGCCGAGATCACCCTGATGGCGGCAGAAACCGTTCGTCGATTCGGGATTGAACCGCGGGTGGCGCTGCTGTCGCACTCGAACTTTGGTTCCTCGGACTGCCCGTCCGCCAGCAAAATGCGCCAGGCGCTGGAGCTGGTGAAGGCGCAGGCGCCGGAGTTGATGATCGATGGCGAAATGCACGGCGATGCCGCGCTGGTGGAAAGCATTCGTAATGAGCGGATGCCGGACAGCCCGCTGAAAGGTTCGGCCAATATTCTGGTGATGCCGAATATGGAAGCGGCGCGTATTAGTTACAACTTACTTCGCGTCTCCAGCTCTGAAGGCGTCACCGTCGGACCGGTGCTGATGGGCGTCGCAAAGCCGGTGCATATCCTGACGCCAATTGCTTCGGTACGGCGTATCGTGAATATGGTCGCGCTGGCGGTTGTTGAAGCGCAAACTCAGCCGCTGTAATTTTCATTTAATTATTTCAGGCGCGGGAATTCTCCCGCGCTTTTTTATTTCTGTTTATAAGTGATCTATCTCACCTTTCAAATCAACTTGCCGAATTTTGTTATTTACTCCAGCGGAAACTTGTCACGATAAGCGCAAGTTTTAGCGGAGCGGTGAGCCATGGATAAAGAACGCATCATTCAGGAATTTGTACCCGGCAAGCAGGTGACGCTGGCGCATCTGATTGCGCACCCTGGGGCAGAACTGGCGAAAAAGATCGGCGTTCCCGAATCCGGCGCTATCGGCATTATGACCTTAACCCCTGGAGAAACCGCCATGATCGCCGGTGATTTAGCGATGAAGGCCGCCGATGTGCATATCGGTTTTCTCGACCGGTTTAGCGGCGCGCTGGTGATTTATGGCTCGGTCGGCGCGGTAGAAGAGGCGCTGCTGCAGACGGTGAGCGGGCTTGGCCGATTATTAAATTACACCCTCTGCGAGTTAACCAAAAGCTAATTAGAGGCGGCAATGAAACGTATTGCATTTGTCGGTACGGTGGGTGCGGGAAAAACAACGCTATTTAATGCGTTACAGGGAAATTATTCCCTCGCGAGAAAAACGCAGGCCGTGGAATTTAACGAGAAAGGCGATATTGACACCCCGGGGGAATATTTCAGCCATCCGCGCTGGTACCACGCATTAATTACCACGCTGCAGGATGTCGATACGCTGATTTATGTCCACGCGGCAAATGATACCGAAAGTCGCTTACCCGCCGGGCTACTGGATATTGGCGCGAATAAACGACATATCGCCGCGATCAGCAAAACGGATATGCCGGACGCCGACGTCGCCGCGGTGCGGCAACTGCTGTACGGGATGGGGTTTCAGGAGCCGATTTTCGAACTCAACGCTCACGACCCGCAAAGCGTAGAGCATCTGGTGAATTACCTGAGTGAGCTCAGCCAAAAGGAGGAAGGGGCAGGTGAAGAAACTTATCACAGCTAACGATATTCGTGCGGCCCACGCGCGAGGCGAAGAGGAAATATCGGTTGTGCTGCGCGCCAGCATCATCACCCCGGAAGCCCGCGAAGTCGCGGAGCTGCTGGGCGTCGCCATCCAGGAGTGCGATGAATCCGCGCCAGAGCCGGCAGTCCCGGCGGCAGAGGAAAAAACCGAAAGCCAGCGCATTCGCGAAACCATTATTGCCCAGCTGCCGGAAGGGCAGTTTACCGAAAGCCTGGTGGCGCAGCTGATGGAAAAAGTGATGAAGGAGAAGCAGTCGCTGGGGATGGACGCGATGCAGCCCAGCTTTAAGGCGGTCACCGGTAAAGGCGGCGTAAAGGTCATTGACGGCAGCAGCGTGAAATTCGGCCGCTTCGACGGCGCCGAACCGCACCGCGTCGGCTTAACGGATTTGGTCACCGAGCAGGACGGCAGCAGCATGGCCGCCGGGTTTATGCAGTGGGAAAACGCCTTCTTCCCCTGGACGCTGAACTATGACGAGGTCGACATGGTGCTGGAGGGCGAACTCCACGTGCGCCATGAAGGCGAAACTATGGTGGCCAAAGCCGGGGACGTGATGTTTATCCCGAAAGGTTCGAGCATAGAATTCGGCACGCCGTCGACCGTGCGCTTCCTGTACGTCGCCTGGCCTGCGAACTGGCAATCGCTATGAAAGATTTTATTACCGAAGCCTGGCTCAGAGCGAACCATACGCTCAGCGAAGGGGCAGAAATTCATCTGCCCGCCGACGCCCGTCTGACGCCTTCGGCCCGGGAGCTGCTGGAAAGCCGCCGTTTGCGCATTAAGTTTCTCGACGAGCAGGGCAGCCTGTTTGTCGATGACGACGCGCAGCAGCCGCAGCCGGTACACGGTTTAACCAGCAGCGGTACGCATCCGCAGGCCTGCTGCGAGCTGTGCCGCCAGCCGGTAGACAAAAAACCGGACACCCTGACCCATCTGACGGCGGAAAAAATGGTCGCCAAAAGCGATCCGCGGCTGGGCTTTCGCGCCGCCCTCGACGCCACCATCGCCCTGGCGGTATGGCTGCAAATCGAACTGGCGGAGCCCTGGCAGCCCTGGCTGGCGGATATCCGCTCGCGCCTGGGCAATATTATGCGCGCCGACGCCGTGGGTGAACCGCTGGCGGCGCAGTCTATCGTCGGGCTGAACGAGGATGAACTGCATCGCCTTTCCCACCAGCCGCTGCGCTATCTCGACCACGATCATCTGGTGCCGGAAGCCGGCCACGGCCGCGATGCCGCGCTGCTCAATCTGCTGCGCAGCAAAATACGCGAAACGGAAACGGTCGCCGCGCAGGTCTTTATTACCCGCAGTTTTGAGGTCTTACGTCCGGACATTCTGCAGGCGCTCAACCGCCTCTCCAGCACCGTCTACGTGATGATGATTTTAAGCGTGGCGAAACATCCGCTAACCGTCAGTCAGATCCAACAGCGTCTGGGAGGGGAGCAATGATTATTCAACGCGCCCGTCAACTGGCTTTGCGTTCGCCCGCCCGGGTGGTGTTTGCGGACGCGCTGGATATCCGCGTCCTCAAAGCGGCGCACTACCTCCAGCAGCAGGGGCTGGCAAAGCCGATTTTGATCGCCAGCCCCTTTGCCCTGCGCCAGTTCGCCCTCAGCCACCGCCTGCCGATGGACGGTATGCAGATCGTCGACCCGCACAGCAACCGGCAAATGCGCGAAGCGTTTGCCCGGCGCTGGCTTGCCCGCGCCGGAGAAAAAACGCCGCCGGACGCGGAGGAAAAACTCAACGACCCGCTGATGTTCGCCGCCGCCATGGTCAGCGCCGGGAAGGCCGACGTGTGTATTGCCGGCAATCTCTCCTCGACGGCGAACGTGCTGCGCGCCGGATTACGCATTATTGGCCTTCAGCCTGGCTGCAAAACGCTGTCGTCGATCTTTCTGATGCTGCCGCAGTACGTCGGACCGGCGCTGGGATTTGCCGACTGCAGCGTGGTGCCGCAGCCGACGGCGGCGCAGCTGGCGGATATCGCCATCGCCAGCGCGGAGACATGGCAGGCCATTACCGGCGAGGAGCCGCGGGTGGCGATGCTGTCGTTTTCCAGCAGCGGCAGCGCCCGTCATCCCAACGTCGCCAACGTACAGCAGGCCACAGAGATCGTGCGTCAGCGCGCTCCGCAGCTGATGGTGGATGGCGAACTGCAGTTTGACGCCGCCTTCGTACCGGAGGTCGCCGCGCAAAAAGCACCCGCCAGTCCGCTGCAGGGGCGGGCCAACGTGATGGTTTTTCCGTCGCTGGAAGCCGGCAACATCGGCTACAAAATCGCCCAGCGCCTGGGCGGCTATCGTGCGGTCGGGCCGCTGATTCAGGGGCTGGCCGCACCGCTCCACGACCTCTCCCGAGGCTGTAGCGTGCAGGAAATTATCGAACTGGCGTTAGTGGCAGCCGTGCCGCGCCGGAGTGACGTAAGCGGCGAGTGCCGCTTACCCACGCAGGTTGAATGAACGGTCCCGTTCTGGACCCCCTTAAGTAAGAGGAAAACACAATGGAAGCATTAGGAATGATTGAAACCCGGGGCCTGGTTGCGCTGATTGAGGCCTCTGATGCGATGGTGAAAGCCGCGCGCGTGAAGCTGGTTGGCGTGAAGCAGATTGGCGGCGGTCTGGTGACCGCGATGGTGCGCGGCGACGTGGCGGCCTGCAAAGCCGCTACCGATGCCGGCGCCGCTGCGGCGCAGCGCATCGGCGAGCTGGTCTCGGTGCACGTGATTCCGCGTCCGCACGGCGATCTGGAGGAGGTGTTCCCCATCAGTTTTAAAGGCGACAGCAACATCTGATGGTCGGGCCGGATAAGACGCGCCAGCGTTGCCCTCCGGCATTAACGCGCGCCATTGCCTGATGGCGCTGCGCTTATCCGGCCCACGACTTACCACGCAATTCAGGGAGGCGGTATGAAACTGGCAGTCGTCACGGGACAGATTGTCTGCACCGTCCGCCATCAGGGGCTGGCGCACGACAAGCTGCTGATGGTGGAGATGATTGATGCCGCGGGCAAGCCCGACGGGCAGTGCGCCGTCGCCATCGACAGCATCGGCGCGGGGCCCGGCGAATGGGTGCTGCTGGTGAGCGGAAGCTCGGCGCGACAGGCACACCGCAGCGAGGCGTCTCCTGTGGATTTGTGCGTCATCGGTATCGTCGATGAAGCGGTGGCCGGCGGTCAGGTGATTTTCCATAAATAGGACTGAACATCATGAATCAACAGGATATTGAACAGGTGGTGAAAGCGGTACTGCTGAAAATGACGGCCAGCAGCCAGCCGGACGACGCCGTTCATGAGATGGGCGTCTTTGCCTCCCTGGATGACGCCGTCGCGGCGGCAAAGGTGGCCCAGCAGGGGCTGAAAAGCGTGGCGATGCGCCAGCTGGCGATTCACGCCATCCGTGAGGCGGGCGAAAAACACGCCAGAGAATTAGCGGAGCTTGCCGTCAGCGAAACCGGCATGGGTCGCGTTGAAGATAAATTTGCCAAAAACGTGGCCCAGGCGCGCGGCACGCCGGGCGTGGAGTGCCTCTCTCCGCAGGTGCTCACCGGCGATAACGGCCTGACGCTGATTGAAAACGCGCCCTGGGGCGTGGTGGCCTCGGTCACCCCCTCCACCAACCCGGCGGCGACGGTAATTAATAACGCCATCAGCCTGATTGCCGCGGGCAATAGCGTGGTGTTCGCCCCGCATCCGGCGGCGAAAAGGGTTTCCCAGCGGGCGATTATGCTGCTCAACCAGGCGGTGATTGCCGCGGGCGGTCCGGCCAATCTGCTGGTCACCGTGGCGAACCCGGACATCGAAACGGCCCAGCGGCTGTTTAAGTACCCCGGTATTGGCCTGCTGGTGGTCACCGGCGGTGAAGCGGTGGTGGAGTCCGCGCGCAAGCATACCAATAAACGTCTGATTGCCGCCGGCGCCGGTAACCCGCCGGTAGTGGTCGACGAAACGGCCGACCTGGCGCGCGCCGCACAGTCCATCGTCAAAGGCGCCTCGTTTGATAACAACATCATCTGCGCCGACGAAAAGGTGCTGATTGTGGTCGATAGCGTCGCCGACGAGCTGATGCGCCTGATGGAAGGCCAGCAGGCGGTGAAGCTCAGCGCGGCCCAGGCCGAGCAGCTTCAGCCGGTGCTGCTGAAGAATATCGATGAGCGCGGCAAAGGTACGGTCAGCCGTGACTGGGTGGGACGTGACGCGAGCAAGATTGCCGCCGCCATCGGCCTGAACGTGCCGCCGCAGACGCGCCTGCTGTTCGTGGAAACCCCGGCCAGCCATCCATTTGCCGTGACGGAACTGATGATGCCGGTGCTCCCTGTCGTACGGGTGGCCAGCGTCGATGACGCTATCGCGCTGGCGGTGCAGCTGGAGGGCGGCTGCCACCACACGGCGGCGATGCACTCGCGCAATATCGACAACATGAATCAGATGGCGAACGCCATTGATACCAGCATTTTCGTTAAAAACGGGCCGTGCATCGCCGGGCTCGGGCTGGGCGGAGAGGGCTGGACCACCATGACCATCACCACGCCAACCGGGGAGGGGGTGACCAGTGCGCGCACCTTCGTTCGCCTGCGGCGCTGCGTGCTGGTGGATGCCTTCCGAATTGTATAAGGGATGACTCATGGCACACGACGAACAACGTTGGCTCACCCCCAGACTGCAAAAAGCGGCCGCCCTGTGTAATCAGACGCCTGCCGCCAGTGAATCACCGCTGTGGCTGGGCGTGGATTTAGGCACCTGCGACGTGGTGTCGATGGTTGTCGACAGCGAAGGGCAGCCGGTGGCGGTGTGTCTGGACTGGGCTGACGTCGTGCGTGACGGCATCGTCTGGGATTTCTTCGGCGCCGTCACCATCGTGCGCCGCCATCTCGATACGCTCGAACAGCAGCTTGGCTGTCGCTTCAGCCACGCGGCGACCTCGTTTCCGCCGGGCACCGACCCGCGTATTTCGATCAACGTACTCGAATCTGCCGGGCTGGAAGTTAGCCACGTGCTGGATGAACCGACCGCGGTGGCGGATCTGCTACAGCTCGACAACGCGGGCGTGGTGGATATCGGCGGCGGCACCACCGGGATCGCTATCGTCAAAAGGGGCGAGGTGACGTACTCCGCCGATGAAGCGACCGGCGGTCACCATATCTCCCTGACCCTTGCCGGTAACCGCCGCATGCCGCTGGAAGAGGCGGAGCAGTACAAGCGCAGCAACGTCCAGGAGATCTGGCCGGTGGTGAAGCCGGTATACGAAAAGATGGCCGAGATTGTTGCTCACCATATCGAAGGCCAGGGCATTGCTGATTTATGGCTGGCGGGCGGCTCCTGTATGCAGCCGGGCGTGGACGCGCTGTTTCGCAAGCGCTTCCCGGAATTACGGGTGCATTTACCGCAGCACAGCCTGTTTATGACCCCGCTGGCGATAGCCAACAGCGGGAGAGAGAAAGCGGAGGGAATCTATGCAAGCTGAACTGCAGACGGCGCTCTTTCAGGCATTCGATACCCTGAATCTGCAGCGGGTGAAAACCTTCAGCGTGCCGCCGGTGACGCTGTGCGGCCTCGGCGCGCTGAGCGCCTGCGGTCAGGAAGCGCAAGCGCGAGGCGTAAGCCATCTGCTGGTGATGGTCGACAGTTTCCTGCATCAGGCGGGAATGACCGCCGGGCTTGCGCGCAGCCTGGCGATGAAGGGGGTGGCGATGACCGTCTGGCCCTGTCCGCCGGGAGAGCCGTGCATTACCGACGTCTGCGCGGCGGTGGCGCAGCTGCGCGAATCGAAGTGCGACGGCGTGGTGGCCTTTGGCGGCGGTTCGGTGCTTGACGCGGCGAAAGCGGTCGCGCTGTTGGTCACTAACCCGGAGCAGACGCTCAGCGCGATGACGGAAAGCAGCGTACTGCGCCCGCGTCTGCCGCTCATTGCGGTGCCGACCACCGCCGGAACCGGCTCGGAAACCACCAACGTGACGGTGATTATCGATGCGGTCAGCGGGCGCAAGCAGGTGCTGGCGCACGCCTCGCTCATGCCCGACGTGGCGATTCTCGACGCCGCCCTGACCGAAGGCGTTCCGCCGCCGGTGACGGCGATGACCGGGATTGACGCGCTGACCCACGCCGTTGAGGCGTACAGCGCGCTCAACGCGACGCCCTTTACCGATAGCCTGGCGCTTGGCGCAATAGCGATGATCGGCCAGGCGCTGCCGAAGGCCGTGGGCTACGGCCACGACCTCGCCTCCCGCGAAAGCATGCTGCTGGCTTCCTGTATGGCGGGAATGGCCTTTTCCAGCGCGGGTCTTGGCTTGTGTCATGCGATGGCGCATCAGCCCGGCGCGGCGCTGCATATTCCACACGGGCAGGCCAACGCCATGCTGCTGCCGACGGTAATGCGGTTTAACCGCATGGTATGCCGCGAGCGTTTCAGCCAGATCGGCCGGGCGCTGACCGCTAAAAAAACCGACGACCACGAGGCTATTGCCGCCGTTGAGGCGCTGATCGCCGAAGTCGGCCTGAGCAAACGACTCTCTGACGCCGGGGCGAAGCCCGAACATTTCAGCGCATGGGCGCAGGCGGCGCAGGAGGACATTTGTCTGCGCACTAATCCACGCACCGCCACCCGGGAGCAGATTATCGATCTGTACGCGGCGGCGCGCTGATGCGGCCATTTTCCCGGAGGCGTGTGGCTGTCCCGGCTCGCGCTGCGCTTAGCCGGGCTACAGGATCGCAGCCGTCTGCTATTCCGTAGCCCGGGTAAGGCGTTCACGCCGCGACCCGGGAAAGCCCCCGGAGCGCGGTTAATGCCCCGGCGTTCACAGTATCTACAAATCATAAATGACAGGGAGTAAAGGCTATGGGAATTAACGAAATCATCATGTACATCATGATGTTCTTTATGCTGATTGCCGCCGTGGACAGGATCCTGTCGCAGTTTGGCGGCTCGGCGCGCTTTCTCGGCAAGTTTGGCAAAAGCATCGAAGGATCCGGCGGCCAGTTCGAAGAGGGGTTTATGGCGATGGGCGCGCTGGGCCTGGCGATGGTCGGGATGACCGCGCTGGCGCCGGTACTGGCGCACCTGCTCGGGCCGGTGATAATTCCGCTGTATGAAATGCTCGGCGCCAACCCGTCGATGTTCGCCGGAACGCTGCTGGCCTGCGATATGGGCGGCTTCTTCCTCGCTAAAGAGCTGGCGGGCGGCGACGTGGCGGCGTGGCTCTATTCCGGCCTGATCCTCGGGGCGATGATGGGGCCGACGCTGGTGTTCTCCATTCCGGTCGCGCTCGGCATCATCGAGCCCTCCGACCGCCGCTACCTGGCGCTGGGCGTGCTGGCCGGGATCGTCACGATTCCGATCGGCTGCATCGCCGGCGGCCTGGTGGCCATGTACTCCGGCGTGGAGATTAACGGACAGCCGGTGGAGTTCACCTTCGCGCTGATCCTGATGAATATGATCCCGGTGCTTATCGTCGCGGTGCTGGTGGCGCTGGGGCTGAAGTTTATTCCGGAAAAAATGATCAACGGCTTCCAGATCTTCGCCAAATTTCTGGTGGCGCTGATCACCATCGGCCTGGCCGCGGCGGTCATCAAGTTCCTGCTCGGCTGGGATCTGATCCCGGGGCTCGACCCGATCTTTATGGCTCCCGGCGACCAGCCCGGCGAGGTGATGCGCGCCATTGAAGTCATTGGCTCGATCTCCTGCGTGCTGCTCGGCGCTTATCCGATGGTGCTGCTGCTGACCCGCTGGTTTGAAAAGCCGCTGATGCGCGTCGGTAATTTGCTGAAAATCAACAATATGGCTGCCGGCGGGATGGTAGCGACGCTGGCCAACAACATCCCGATGTTCGGCATGATGAAGCAGATGGATACCCGCGGCAAAGTCATCAACTGCGCGTTCTCCGTCTCCGCCGCTTTCGCGCTGGGCGACCACTTAGGCTTCGCCGCCGCCAACATGAACGCCATGATCTTCCCGATGATCGTCGGCAAGCTGATCGGCGGCGTCACCGCCATTGGCGTAGCGATGCTGCTGGTGCCGAAAGATGAAAACGCACCGGCGGCGGCGAAAACCGAAGCGGAGGCGCAATCGTGAAAACTCGCCAGCTGCTGAGCGTCGGTATCGATATCGGCACCACCACCACTCAGGTGATCTTCTCCCGCCTTGAGCTGGTTAACCGTGCGGCGGTGTCGCAGGTGCCGCGCTACGAATTCATCAAACGCGAAATTAGCTGGCAAAGCCCGGTCTTCTTTACCCCGGTTGATAAGCAGGGCGGTCTGAAGGAGGCCGAACTCAAGGCGCTGATTCTGGCGCAGTACCAGGCCGCCGGGGTTGCCCCCGAATCGGTGGACTCTGGGGCGATCATTATCACCGGCGAAAGCGCGAAAACCCGCAACGCAAGGGCGGCGGTGATGGCGCTCTCGCAGTCGCTCGGCGACTTTGTGGTGGCCAGCGCCGGGCCGCATCTGGAATCGGTGATTGCCGGTCACGGCGCCGGGGCGCAAACCCTTTCTGAACAGCGGATGTGCCGGGTGCTGAACATTGATATCGGCGGTGGTACTTCAAACTACGCGCTGTTTGAAGCGGGAAAAATCAGCGCCACCGCCTGCCTGAACGTTGGCGGGCGCCTGCTGGAGACCGACGGCCAGGGGCGGGTGGTTTATGCCCATCAGCCGGGACAAATGATCGTCGATGAGGTTTTTGGCGCAGGCGCCGATGCGCGCGCGTTGAGTGCTTCGCAGTTAGCGCAGTTAGCGCAGGTAGCGCGGCGGATGGCGGAGCTGATCGTCGAAGTTATCGACGGCACGCTCTCACCGCTGGCGCAACGGCTGATGCAAACCGGCCTGCTGCCCGCAGGCGCGGTACCCGAGGTGATAACCCTTTCCGGCGGAGTGGGCGAGTGCTACCGCAACCAGCCCGCGGATCCGTTCTGTTTTTCTGATATTGGGCCACTGTTGGCCACGGCGCTGCATGAGCATCCGCGGCTGCGGGAGATGAACGTGCAGTTCCCGGCGCAAACCGTACGCGCCACGGTGATTGGTGCCGGCGCGCACACGCTCTCGCTTTCCGGCAGCACCATCTGGCTGGAGGGGGTTCAGCTCCCGCTGCGCAATCTGCCGGTGGCGATCCCGCTTGATGAAGCCGATCTGCTGAGCGCCTGGCAGCAGGCGCTGATGCAGCTCGATCTGGATCCGGGATCGGATGCTTACGTGCTGGCGCTTCCTGCTTCGTTGCCGGTGCGCTACGCCGCCCTGCTGGTGGTGATTGACGCGCTGCTGGCTTTTGTCGCGCGCTTTCCCAACCCGCATCCCCTGCTGGTGGTGGCCGAGCAGGACTTTGGCAAAGCGCTGGGCATGCTGCTGCGCCCGCAGCTGCAACAACTCCCGCTGGCGGTCATCGATGAGGTGAGCGTACGGGCGGGGGACTATATCGACATTGGTACGCCTCTTTTTGGCGGATCGGTTGTGCCGGTGACGGTGAAATCACTCGCATTTCCTTCCTGAGGGAACGACTTATGAAACTAAAGACCACATTGTTCGGCAATGTTTATCAGTTTAAGGATGTAAAAGAGGTGCTGGCTAAAGCCAACGAACTGCGTTCGGGGGATGTGCTGGCGGGGGTAGCGGCGGAAAGTTCGCAGCAGCGCGTGGCGGCGAAGCAGGTGCTCTCCGATATGACGGTCGCCGATATTCGTAACAATCCGGTGATTCCTTATGAAGAGGACTGCGTGACGCGCCTGATTCAGGATGACGTCAACGAAACCGCCTATCAGCGGATTAAAAACTGGACTATCAGCGACCTGCGCGAATACGTGCTTAACGATGAGGTCACCAGCGATGACATCGCGTTTGTGCGCAAAGGGCTGACCTCAGAAGTGGTGGCGGCGGTGGCGAAGGTCTGCTCCAACGCCGACCTGATCTACGGCGCGAAGAAAATGCCGGTGATTAAAAAAGCCAACACCACCATCGGCCTGCCGGGCACCTTTAGCTGCCGCCTGCAGCCGAACGATACCCGCGATGACGTGCAGAGCATTGCCGCGCAAATCTACGAAGGGCTCTCGTTCGGCGCGGGCGATGCGGTGATCGGCGTTAACCCGGTAACCGATGACGTGGAGAACCTGACCCGCGTCCTCGATACCGTCTACGGCGTTATCGACAAGTTTAATATCCCGACCCAGGGCTGCGTGCTGGCGCACGTTACCACCCAGATTGAAGCGATCCGTCGCGGCGCCCCGGGGGGGCTTATTTTCCAGAGCATCTGCGGCAGCGAAAAGGGGCTAAAAGAGTTCGGCGTGGAGCTGGCGATGCTCGATGAAGCGCGGGCGGTCGGCGCCGAGTTTAACCGTATCGCCGGGGAGAACTGCCTGTACTTTGAAACCGGGCAGGGCTCGGCGCTGTCGGCCGGCGCGAACTTCGGCGCCGACCAGGTGACGATGGAGGCGCGCAACTATGGCCTGGCGCGGCACTACGATCCGTTCCTCGTCAATACCGTGGTGGGCTTTATCGGGCCGGAGTACCTCTATAACGATCGGCAGATTATTCGCGCCGGTCTTGAAGATCACTTTATGGGCAAGCTGAGCGGCATCTCGATGGGCTGCGACTGCTGCTACACCAACCATGCCGACGCCGACCAGAACCTCAATGAAAACCTGATGATTCTGCTCGCCACCGCCGGCTGCAACTACATCATGGGCATGCCGCTCGGCGACGACATCATGCTCAACTATCAGACCACCGCGTTTCACGATACCGCTACCGTCCGTCAGCTGCTGAATCTACGGCCGTCGCCGGAGTTCGAACGCTGGCTGGAAACCATGGGCATTATGGCAAACGGTCGTCTGACCCAACGGGCGGGCGATCCGTCACTGTTCTTTTGATGACGCGGGGATGACACATGATGGATCAAAAGCAGATTGAAGAAATTGTACGTAGCGTGATGGCGTCAATGGGACAACCGCAGACGGCAGCAGCAGCGCCTGAGGCGACGGTGACGAAGTGCGCCAGCCAGTGCGAGGTCGCGGCGGAGAGCTGCGCGCTGGATTTAGGTTCGCCAGAGGCGAAAGGCTGGATTGGCGTGCAGCAGCCGCATCGTGCGGAAGTGCTGGCCGAACTGAAGCGCAGCACCGCGGCGCGCGTGTGTACCGGCCGCGCCGGTCCGCGTCCGCGCACCCTCGCGCTGCTGCGCTTCCTCGCCGACCACTCGCGCTCCAAGGATACGGTGCTGAAAGAGGTACCGGAGGAGTGGGTGAAAACCCAGGGATTGCTGGAGGTGCGCTCCGAAATTAGCGACAAAAACCTCTACCTGACGCGCCCGGATATGGGCCGTCGGCTGAGTCCGGAGGCGATTGACGCGCTGAAGGCGCAGTGCGTGGCGAATCCTGACGTTCAGGTGGTGGTATCCGATGGCCTCTCTACCGACGCGATTACCGTCAACTATGAAGAGATCCTGCCGCCGCTGCTGTCGGGCCTGAAGCAGGCCGGACTGAAGGTCGGTACGCCGTTCTTCGTCCGCTACGGGCGGGTCAAAATTGAAGATCAGATTGGCGAAATTCTCGGCGCGAAGGTGGTCATCCTGCTGGTAGGCGAACGTCCGGGGCTGGGGCAGTCGGAAAGCCTCTCCTGTTACGCCGTGTATTCGCCGCGCGTGGCGACCACCGTCGAAGCGGACAGGACCTGTATTTCCAATATTCACCAGGGCGGCACGCCCCCGGTAGAAGCCGCGGCGGTGATTGTCGATTTGGCCAAACGCATGCTGGAGCAGAAGGCTTCCGGCATCAACATGACTCGGTAAGGAGGCATCATGCCTGCATTAGATTTAATTCGCCCTTCGGTGACGGCCATGCGCGTGATTGCCTCAGTGAATGACGGCTTTGCCCGCGAGCTTAAATTACCGCCACATATACGTAGCCTCGGACTCATCACGGCGGATTCGGATGATGTGACTTATATTGCCGCTGACGAAGCGACAAAACAGGCGATGGTGGAAGTGGTCTACGGTCGTTCTCTTTACGCCGGCGCGGCCCACGGCCCTTCGCCAACCGCAGGTGAAGTGCTGATTATGCTGGGCGGCCCGAACCCGGCGGAAGTGCGCGCCGGTCTGGATGCGATGGTGGCGCATATCGAAACTGGGGCCGCGTTCCAGTGGGCCAACGATGCCGAAGATACGGCGTTTCTGGCGCACGTGGTGTCGCGTACCGGCTCTTATCTCTCGTCTACCTCCGGCATTGCGCTTGGCGATCCGATCGCTTATCTGGTGGCGCCGCCGCTGGAGGCGACCTTCGGTATCGATGCGGCAATGAAATCGGCCGACGTGCAGCTGGTGACCTACGTGCCGCCGCCGTCGGAAACCAACTATTCCGCCGCCTTTTTGACGGGGAGCCAGGCCGCCTGTAAAGCCGCCTGTAACGCCTTTACCGATGCCGTTCTGGATATTGCCCGTCATCCAATCCAGCGCGCGTAAGGGGGAAGCGATGATCAACGCCCTGGGATTACTGGAAGTGGACGGCATGGTGGCCGCCGTTGACGCGGCGGATGCGATGCTGAAGGCGGCCAACGTGCGGCTGCTCAGCCATGAGGTTCTTGACCCCGGCAGGCTGACGCTGGTGGTGGAAGGCGACCTGGCGGCGTGCCGGGCGGCGCTGGATGCCGGCAGCGCTGCGGCGCAGCGTACGGGGCGCGTTATCAGCCGTCGGGAGATTGGACGCCCGGAAGAGGATACCCAGCGGCTGATCGCCGGTTTTCAACGGCTGCCGCAAACGCCGGAGCCGCCGGTGGTCGTGGAATCCTCAGAACCCTTGCTGACGCTGCTCTCTTCGACGCGTCAGGGAATGACGGCAGGGGAGGTGGCCGCCCATTTCGGCTGGTCGCTTGAAGAGGCCAGGAAGGCGCTGGAGCAGCTCTTTTCTACCGGAGCGTTGCGTAAACGCAGTAGTCGCTATCGCTTAAAAAATTAACCAGTCGGAGGTGCCGGGAACGCGAAAGCGCTCCCGGTTTATCAGATCATGAAAAAGAAAAAACCGGCCAACCTGCACCATCTTTATCATGAAGCATTACCCGAAGACGTTAAACTGACGCCGATGGTCGAGGTGGACAACGTCCATCAGCGGCGGACCACCGATGTCTATGAACATGCCCTGACGATTACCGCCTGGCAGCAGATTTACGATCAGCTGCATCCGGGGAAATTTCACGGTGAATTTACCGAAATCCTGCTCGATGATATTCAGGTCTTTCGCGAATATACCGGCCTGGCGCTGCGCCAGTCCTGCCTGGTGTGGCCGAACTCCTTCTGGTTCGGTATTCCGGCAACCCGCGGCGAGCAGGGGTTTATTGGCTCACAGTGCCTCGGCAGCGCCGAAATCGCCACCCGACCCGGCGGCACCGAGTTTGAGCTCAGCACGCCGGATGATTACACCATTCTGGGCGTAGTGATCTCGGAGGATGTCATTTCCCGCCAGGCCAGCTTCCTGCATCACCCGGAGCGGGTGCTGCATATGCTGCGTAACCAGTCGGCGCTGGAGGTCAAAGAGGAGCACAAGGCGGCGCTGTGGGGCTTTGTACAGCAGGCGCTGGCGACGTTTAGCGAGAATCCGGAGAACCTTCATCAGCCCGCTGTGCGTAAGGTGTTGGGCGATAATCTCCTGCTGGCGATGGGGGCGATGCTGGAGGAGGCGCAGCCGATGATTACCGCCGAGAGCATTAGCCACCAGAGCTATCGGCGTCTGCTTTCCCGGGCGCGGGAGTACGTGCTGGAGAATATGTCGGAGCCGCTGACGGTTCTCGATTTATGTCAGCAGCTGCACGTCAGCCGCCGTACGCTGCAAAACGCCTTTCACGCCATTCTGGGGATCGGGCCGAACGCCTGGCTGAAGCGCATTCGTTTAAACGCGGTGCGCCGGGAGCTGATTAGCCCGTGGTCGCAGAGCACGACGGTTAAGGATGCGGCGATGCAGTGGGGATTCTGGCACCTGGGCCAGTTCGCTACCGATTATCAGCAGCTGTTCGCCGAGAAACCGTCGCTGACGCTGCATCAGCGGATGCGGCAGTGGGCGTGATGACGATCTATTTAGCGGATGGCGATTCGCGCCGTCATCGCAGGCCTGATAAGCGTAGCGCCATCAGGCAAAACGGCGCCGTATCTGGCCTGCGAACCGCACTATCAGGCAACGTTAAACCCAATCGCGCACCTGAATAAACTCGCTCAGCGCCGCTTCCGGGCTGCCCGCTTCCGGCTGGTAGTCGTATTCCCAGCGCACCAGCGGCGGCATCGACATCAGAATGGATTCGGTGCGGCCGCCGGTTTGCAGGCCGAACAGAGTACCGCGATCCCACACCAGGTTGAACTCCACGTAGCGCCCGCGGCGGTAGAGCTGAAAAGCGCGCTCGCGCTCGCCCCAGACCCTCTCTTTACGCCGCTCGACAATGGGCAGATACGCATCGGTGAAGCCATTGCCCACCGCCTGCATAAAGTCGAAACAATGGTCAAAGTTCGGGGTATTCAAATCATCGAAAAACAGGCCGCCGATGCCGCGCTGTTCGTTACGATGCTTGAGGAAGAAGTAGTCGTCGCACCACTTTTTATAGCGCGGATAAACCTCTTCGCCGAAGGGCTGGCACAGGTCGCGGGCGGTGCGATGCCAGTGAACGGCATCTTCTTCAAAGCCGTAGTAGGGGGTTAAATCGAAGCCGCCGCCGAACCACCATACCGGCTCGGCGCCCGGTTTTTCCGCGATAAAGAAGCGCACGTTGGCGTGGCTGGTGGGGATATAGGGGCTGCGCGGGTGCACGACCAGCGAGACGCCCATCGCTTCAAAGCTGCGGCCCGCCAGCTCAGGGCGGTGCGCGGTTGCGGAGGCCGGCATCGCCTCGCCGTGCACGTGCGAAAAGTTAACGCCAGCCTGCTCAAAGATACCGCCATCGCGCAGCACCCGGCTGCGTCCGCCGCCGCCGCCTTCCCGCTGCCAGCTATCTTCGATGAATTCGCTGCCGTCAACGGCGCTGAGCTTTTGGCAGATAGCATCCTGGAGCTGGAGAAGGAAAGCTTTTACCTGGTGGTGCGCATCGGGTCTCATTAACGTCTCTTCGAGTGGGCTTTCTGGTTATCGAACCAGTGGAAATAGCTGATGATGCCGTTGGCAATCGCCGTGGCGATTTTCTGCCGGAACGCGGTGGTGCCGAGCAGTTTTTCTTCGTTCGGATTGGTAATAAACGAGGTTTCTACCAGCACCGACGGAATCGACGGCGATTTCAGCACCACAAACGCCGCCTGCTCGGTATTGCGGCTGTGCAGCTTGTGCACCGGCTTGATCTTTTTCAGGATATGGGAACCGAGCGTCAGGCTGTTTTTGATGGTATCAGTTTGTACCAGGTCGAACAGCACTTGCTGCAATAGGTGGTCTTTATCCGTCGTTTTCTTGCCGGCCACTTCATCCGCCCGGTTTTCACGGTCCGAGAGATACTTTGCCATGGCGCTACTGGCGCCGCGGTTGGAAAGGGCGAAAACGGAAGCGCCGGCCGCGCTCGGGTTGGTGAAACCATCGGCGTGAATTGACATAAAAAGATCGGCGCCGTGCTGGTGGGCGATCTCCACCCGGTCATAGAGCGGAATAAAGGTATCGCCGCTGCGCGTCAGGCGCGCATCGATGCCGTTGCTGCGCAGAATGCTGCGCACGTTTTTAGCGATCGCCAGCACGACGTGCTTCTCTTTTGAACCGTTATGGCCGATAGCGCCGGTATCAATACCGCCATGGCCCGGGTCGAGCATCACGACGCGTTTGGCGCCTTTTTTCTTCGCTGCGGGTTTGCTGTGCCCATTGGATGTTTTCAATGGCTGTTGTTCTTTCGCGCTGGCCTGTGAGGCGATCCCTGAAAGCGTGATTGCTGCCAGCCCGGCTTTCAGCACCTGGCGGCGCGAAGCAAGTATTTTTAATGGTTTAAAAGTGCTCATTCGGCCTGAATTGCAAACAAGTGGTAACCAATGTTATATCGTATCGTCTTTTCTGATACGACCATTCAAAATAAGAATTGTTTTACTTTTCATTTCAATACATGACAAAGTCATAGTATGCCATTTTTTGCGGCTCATTGCGCCTGATATTGGCTATCGGGCACAATCACGCCATAATCTCTGTTTTTAACCGTCAATGGTGGGGAATACCATGGAGATACGCGTTTTTCGCCAGCAAGATTTCGAAGAGGTCATCACCCTGTGGGAGCGTTGCGATCTCCTTCGCCCATGGAACGATCCGGAAATGGATATTGAACGTAAGCTGAACCACGATGCCAGCCTGTTTCTGGTCGCCGAAGTTAACGGTGAAGTGGTTGGCACGGTGATGGGCGGTTATGACGGGCATCGCGGGTCTGCCTATTATCTTGGCGTGCATCCTGAATATCGCGGTCGCGGTATTGCTAATGCGCTGCTTAATCGGCTGGAGAAAAAGCTGATCGCCCGCGGCTGTCCGAAAATAAATATTATGGTTCGCGAAGATAATGACGTGGTGCAGGGGATGTACGAACGCCTTGGCTATGAGCATTCAGACGTGCTGTGCCTCGGCAAGCGCTTAATTGAAGATGAAGAATACTGAGTTTATCCCCGCCGATTTCGATACTCACGGCCGCCTGCGTTTGCCGTTTCTCTTTTGGTGCGTGTTGCTGCTTCAGGCGCGGACGTGGGTGCTATTTCTGATGGCCGGCGCGTCACGCCAGCAGGGCGACGCGCTGCTGAATCTGTTTTATCCGGACCACGATAATTTTTGGCTGGGATTGCTCCCCGGCATTCCGGCGGTGCTGGCGTTTATCATTAGCGGGCATCGTCAGCGCTTCCCCCGGCTCTGGCCCATGATGCGCTGGCTGCTGGTGCTTTCCCAGCTCTTGCTGTTGGTCTGGCAACCGCTGTTGTGGATGAGCGGTGAGTCGCCTTCGGCGGTGACCATCGGCCTGCTGGCGGCGGATCTTTACGCGCTCTGGTGGCTGTTAAGCAGCCGTCGGCTGAAAGCCTGTTTTCGCGAAGAACAGGTTTAACGGCACTTTTTGCCGATCGCGCACTCCAACTTGCGTTGAATACATCAGAAAGGACACTCAGTCATGAAATCGCTACGTTTACTTCTCTGCGCACTACCGCTGGCTTTAACCGGCTGCTCAACGATGAGCTCGGTGAACTGGTCGGCGGCTTATCCGTGGAACTGGTTTGGTTCCTCTATGGAGGTGAGCGAACAGGGCGTAGGCAACCTGACGGCGTCAACGGCGCTGAGCGAGCAGGCGATCGGCGACGCGCTCGGCAGCAGCTACCGCCTGCGCAGCGGCATGAAAACGGCTAACGGCAATATTGTGCGCTATTTCGAAGCGTTAAAAGATGACAAGGTCGCGCTGACCATCAACGGCGAGAGCGGGACTATTAGCCGCATCGACGTGCGCGATAGCAATATCAAAGCCGCCAGCGGCGTGAAAATCGGTACCCCGTTCAGCGATATCTACAGCAAAGCGTTTGGCAACTGCCAGAAAGGCAGCAACGATAACGGTGCCGTGGTGGAGTGCAAGGCCGAGGGTAGCCAGCATATCAGCTATGCCTTCACCGGCAACTGGAGCGGCCCTGAAGAGCTAATGCCCTCCGACGACACGCTGAAAAACTGGAAGGTGAGCAAAATTATCTGGCGTCGCTAATTTGATCTGAAGTGATTCGAGGTCCTGAAAAAGCGGGTACAATAGCGCCTTAAAAAGCCACAGCGTTGTGGTTGTACTATTTCAGGAGGAGCGATGTCTCAGGTTCAGAGCGGCATTTTGCCGGAACATTGCCGTGCGGCGATTTGGATTGAAGCAAATGTCAAAGGCGATGTTGACGCCCTGCGCGAAGCCAGCAAGGTGTTTGCCGATAAGTTAGCCACCTTTCAGGCGAAATACCCGGAAGCGAAGCTGGGGGCGGTGGTCGCTTTTGGCCATAACGTCTGGCGTCAGCTAAGCGGTGGCGTCGGGGCTGAAGAGCTAAAAGACTTCCCGTCCTATGGCAAAGGTCTGGCCCCGGCCACCCAGTATGATGTGCTAATCCACATTCTGTCCGCGCAGCATGAGCTGAATTTTTCTGTCGCTCAGGCGGCCCTGTCCGCTTTTGGCGCAGCGATTGATGTTAAAGAAGAGATTCACGGCTTTCGCTGGATTGAAGAGCGCGATCTGAGCGGCTTTGTCGACGGTACTGAAAACCCGGCGGGGGAAGAGACCCGCCGTGAAGTGGCGGTGATTCAGGATGGCGTCGATGCGGGCGGCAGCTACGTATTTGTGCAGCGCTGGGAGCACAACCTCAAGCAGCTTAATCGCATGAGCGTTCCCGATCAGGAGATGATGATCGGCCGTACCAAAGAAGCCAACGAAGAGATTGACGGCGACGATCGTCCGGATACCTCTCACCTGAGCCGCGTGGATCTGAAAGAAGAAGGTAAAGGGCTGAAGATTGTGCGTCAGAGCCTGCCGTACGGTACCGCCAGCGGGACCCACGGCCTCTACTTTTGCGCCTACTGCGCGCGTCTGCACAATATTGAACAGCAGCTGCTGAGCATGTTCGGCGATACCGACGGTAAGCGCGACGCGATGCTGCGTTTTACCAAACCGGTGACCGGCGGATACTACTTCGCGCCTTCGCTGGATAGACTGCTGGCGCTGTAAGATCTTCTCCTGACCCTCTCCTGCGGGGAGAGGGGACCGTTCGGCGCGGCCGGCAGGCGTCGAACGTTTTCCGGTTCTGCATGCGTGATTCAGATAAGCTTTGCCATTCCCTTATTCTCTTTTCGACTTCCAAATCGCCAAACGGTATATAAAACCGTTACTCCTTTCATAGCCGTTATAAATATGATGATCAGCAGAAAATCATCATATTGATAAGGGTGCGCAATGGCCGTTAAATCACTAAAAAAAGGATATCTGGCGCTGGCTGCTTCTGTGCTGCTGGTCGCGCAGGCGCAGGCGACGGAATTGCTGAACAGTTCCTACGATGTTTCCCGCGAGCTGTTTGCCGCCCTTAACCCGCAGTTCGAACAGCAGTGGGCGAAAGATAACGGCGGCGATAAGCTGACGATTAAACAATCTCATGCCGGGTCATCAAAACAGGCGCTGGCGATTCTGCAAGGGCTGAAGGCCGACGTGGTGACCTACAATCAGGTGACCGATGTCCAGATTCTGCACGACAAAGGCAAGCTGATCCCCGCCGACTGGCAAAGCCGTCTGCCGAATAACAGCTCGCCGTTTTACTCCACCATGGGCTTCCTGGTGCGTAAAGGCAACCCGAAGAATATCCACGACTGGAATGACTTAGTGCGTTCCGACGTGAAGCTGATTTTCCCGAACCCAAAAACCTCCGGCAACGCGCGTTACACTTATTTAGCGGCGTGGGGCGCGGCGGACAAGGCTGACGGCGGCGATAAAGCGAAAACCGAGCAGTTCATGACCCAGTTCCTGAAAAACGTCGAAGTGTTTGATACCGGCGGTCGCGGGGCTACCACGACCTTCGCCGAGCGCGGTCTGGGCGATGTGCTGATCAGCTTCGAATCGGAAGTGAATAACATCCGCAAACAGTATGAAGCGCAGGGCTTTGAGGTGGTTATCCCGAAAACCAACATCCTGGCCGAGTTCCCGGTGGCGTGGGTGGATAAAAACGTCCAGGCCAACGGTACCGAGAAAGCGGCAAAAGCCTATCTCAACTACCTGTACAGCCCGCAGGCGCAGACCATCATCACCGATTACTACTACCGCGTGAATAACCCGGACGTGATGAACAAACTGAAAGATAAATTCCCGCAGACCGAACTGTTCCGCGTGGAAGATAAATTTGGCTCCTGGCCTGATGTGATGAAAACCCATTTTGCCAGCGGCGGTGAGCTGGACAAACTGCTGGCGGCGGGGCGTAAGTAATGTTTGCAGTATCGACTAAACGCGTGCTGCCGGGCTTTACCTTAAGCCTCGGGACCAGCCTGCTGTTCGTCTGCCTTATCCTGTTGTTGCCGCTCAGCGCGCTGGTGATGCAGCTTGCCCAGATGAGCTGGGCGCAGTACTGGGACGTGGTGACCAATCCGCAGGTGGTGGCGGCCTATAAAGTGACGCTGCTGTCGGCGTTTGTCGCCTCCATTTTTAACGGCGTGTTCGGCCTGCTGATGGCGTGGATCTTAACCCGCTACCGCTTCCCGGGCCGCACGCTGCTTGATGCGCTGATGGATTTGCCGTTTGCGCTGCCGACGGCCGTTGCCGGCTTAACCCTCGCCTCGCTCTTCTCCGTGAACGGGTTGTACGGCGAGTGGCTGGCGAAATTTGATATTAAAGTCACCTATACCTGGCTCGGTATCGCGGTGGCCATGGCCTTTACCAGCATCCCGTTTGTGGTGCGTACCGTGCAGCCGGTGCTGGAAGAGTTAGGTCCGGAATATGAAGAGGCGGCGGAAACCCTGGGCGCCACGCGCTGGCAGAGCTTTCGCAAGGTGGTGCTGCCGGAGCTCTCCCCGGCGCTGATGGCGGGCGTTGCGCTGTCCTTTACCCGCAGCCTCGGTGAGTTCGGCGCGGTGATTTTTATCGCCGGCAACATTGCGTGGAAAACGGAAGTGACCTCGCTGATGATTTTTATTCGTTTGCAGGAGTTTGATTACCCGGCGGCGAGCGCGATTGCTTCGGTGATCCTCGCGGCCTCGCTGCTGCTGCTGTACTCGATTAACACTCTGCAAAGTCGCTTTGGTCGACGTGTGGTAGGTCACTGATGGCGGAAGTTACGCAATTGAAGCGATACGATGCGCCCCGCATCAACTGGGGTAAATGGTTTCTGATCGGTGCGGGCGTGCTGGTTTCCGCGTTTATTCTCGTCGTGCCGACGGTGTATATCTTCGTTCAGGCCTTCAGCAAGGGGCTGATGCCCGCGCTGGAAAACCTGGCGAACCCGGATATGCTGCACGCCATCTGGCTGACCGTGCTGATTGCATTGATCACCGTGCCGGTGAACCTGGTGTTCGGCACGCTGCTGGCGTGGCTGGTGACGCGCTTTAACTTCCCGGGACGTCAGCTGCTGCTGACCCTGCTGGATATTCCTTTTGCCGTGTCGCCGGTGGTAGCGGGCCTGGTGTATCTGCTCTTTTACGGCTCCAACGGGCCGCTGGGCGGCTGGCTGGATGAGCACAACCTGCAGATCATGTTCGCCTGGCCGGGCATGGTGCTGGTGACGGTCTTTGTGACCTGCCCGTTTGTGGTGCGCGAGCTGGTGCCGGTGATGTTAAGCCAGGGGAGCAACGAAGACGAAGCGGCGGTGCTGCTGGGCGCGTCAGGCTGGCAGATGTTCCGCCGCGTGACGCTGCCGAATATCCGCTGGGCGCTGCTTTACGGCGTGGTGCTGACCAACGCCCGCGCGATTGGCGAGTTTGGCGCCGTTTCCGTCGTCTCCGGCTCTATTCGCGGTGAAACCCTGTCGCTGCCGTTACAGATTGAGCTGCTGCAGCAGGACTACAACACCATCGGTTCGTTTACTGCCGCCGCGTTGCTGACGCTGATGGCTATTTTGACCCTGTTTTTGAAGAGTGTGGTGCAGTGGCGTTTAGAAAATCAGGAAAAACGTCAGCATCAGGAGGGAAATCATGAGCATTGAGATTGCCAATATTAAGAAGTCTTTTGGTCGCACCCAGGTGCTGAATGATATCTCGCTGGATATCCCTTCCGGACAAATGGTGGCGCTGCTCGGGCCGTCTGGCTCCGGTAAAACCACGCTGCTGCGTATTATCGCCGGGCTTGAGCATCAGACCAGCGGGCACATCCGCTTTCACGGCACCGACGTGAGCCGTCTGCATGCCCGCGATCGCAAGGTGGGCTTTGTATTCCAGCATTACGCGCTGTTCCGCCATATGACCGTGTTCGACAATATTGCGTTTGGCCTGACCGTACTGCCGCGCCGCGAGCGCCCGAATGCGGCGGCCATCAAAGCGAAAGTGACCAAACTGCTGGAGATGGTACAGCTTGCGCATCTGGCGGATCGCTTTCCGGCGCAGCTCTCCGGCGGGCAGAAGCAGCGCGTGGCGCTGGCGCGTGCGTTAGCCGTTGAACCGCAGATACTGCTGCTGGATGAACCCTTCGGCGCGCTGGACGCCCAGGTGCGTAAAGAGCTGCGTCGCTGGCTGCGTCAGCTGCATGAAGAGCTGAAGTTCACCAGCGTCTTCGTCACCCACGATCAGGAAGAGGCGATGGAAGTTGCCGACCGCGTGGTAGTGATGAGCCAGGGCAACATTGAGCAGGTTGACGAGCCGGAGCAGCTCTGGCGCGAACCGGCGACCCGCTTTGTGCTGGAATTTATGGGCGAGGTGAACCGTCTGCAGGGCACCATTCGCGGCGGACAATTCCACGTGGGCGCGCACCGCTGGCCGCTGGGCTATACCTCCGCGCATCAGGGGCCGGTCGATCTGTTCCTGCGTCCGTGGGAAGTTGACGTGAGCCGCCGAACCAGCCTCGATTCACCGCTGCCGGTGCAGGTGCTGGAAGCTAGCCCTAAAGGTCACTACACGCAATTGGTGGTACAACCGCTGGGCTGGTATACCGAGCCGCTGACCGTGGTCATGCGCGACGACGTCCCGCCGCACCGGGGAGAGCGCCTGTTTGTCGGTCTGCAGCATGCCCGTATTTATCACGGGAAGGAACGCATTGAGACGCGCGAGGATATTGCTCTGGCTGAGTCAGCCTGATAGGTTATCGCGTATGTTTTTCGCCCGGTGGCGTAATGCTTACCGGGCTTTTTATTGGGCAAAACCGTGAATACATTAGAACAAACAATCGGCAACACGCCTCTGGTCAAACTGCAGCGCATGGGGCCGGACAACGGCAGCGAAATCTGGGTCAAACTTGAAGGCAACAATCCGGCGGGGTCGGTGAAAGACAGGGCGGCCCTGTCGATGATTGTCGAGGCCGAAAAGCGCGGAGAGATTAAACCCGGTGATGTGCTGATTGAAGCGACCAGCGGCAACACCGGCATTGCGCTGGCGATGATCGCCGCGCTTAAAGGCTATCAGATGAAGCTGCTGATGCCGGACAACATGAGCCAGGAGCGCCGTGCCGCCATGCGCGCCTACGGTGCGGAGCTGATTCTGGTCACCAAAGAGCAGGGAATGGAAGGCGCGCGTGACTTAGCGTTAGCCATGGCGCAGCGCGGCGAAGGCAAGCTGCTCGATCAGTTCAACAACCCGGACAACCCGTACGCGCACTACACCACTACCGGGCCGGAAATCTGGCAGCAGACCGACGGGCGGATCACCCATTTTGTCTCCAGCATGGGTACCACCGGCACCATTACCGGCGTATCGCGTTTTCTGCGCGAGCAGGATAAAGCGGTGAGCATCGTGGGGCTGCAGCCGGAAGAGGGGAGCAGTATTCCCGGAATTCGCCGCTGGCCTGCCGAATATATGCCGGGCATTTTTAACGCGCAGCTGGTGGACGCGGTGCTCGATATCCATCAACAGGATGCCGAAAACACCATGCGGATGCTGGCGGTGAAGGAGGGGATTTTCTGCGGCGTCAGTTCCGGCGGCGCGGTGGCGGGCGCGCTACGTGTGGCGGGTGAAAATCCTGGCGCGGTAGTGGTGGCGATCGTTTGCGATCGCGGCGATCGCTACCTTTCTACCGGCGTATTTGGCGAAGAGCACTTTACCCAAGGCGCGGGAATTTAAACCTCGGGCGCGTCGAGCAGGTCCGTACCGTAGGAGTTATCCACGGTGCAGAGCCAGCGTTCACCCTGCTGATGAAAGACATAGGTTGCGCGCCGCGTGACCTGTGTTATCCCGGCTTCCGCCGTCGGGATATCCAGCCGGGTTTCCATAATCACCAGCGCATTGCCGCCGCCTTCGATAATCTCCATTTTTCCCTGCGTCACCACCAGCCGGTGCTGGAAATAGTCGGCAATGGCGATAAACGCGTTGCGGATATTTTCTTTGCCCCGCACGACCATGCCTGGCTTGACGACCAGCGCGGCGTCATCAGCGTAATACTCCATCAGTGTCGCGTAATCCTCCTGGGAGATAGCGCGATCGCAGGCTTCGATGGCGGCTTTAAGCTGTGGGTTGGGATTGGGCATTTCTGGCGATCCTTAAATTGCCGGGCTTTAATAAAAGCCTTTTGCTTACTTTGCCGTCAGCTTATCAAGAAACGCCCACAGCTTCTCATTCATTTCGCGATAATCGCAGGCACGCATCTCCTGTTCACTACGAATGAAACGCCTGCCTCTGGCGGCGCTAAGCTCCTGCTGCGAATGGGCGATCAGCAGCTCAATGACCTCAGCATCAAACTCCATGTGGCACTGGAAGCCATAAACCCGGTCGCTGTATTTCACAATTTGCCGCGGGCAGCCTTCGCTGGAGGCCATCACTTCCGCCTCCGGGGTCAGGCCTGGCATATCGTTATGCCAGTGGCCGACGACCAGCGAGGGGCCAAAATGGGCCAGTTTGTCATCCTGCAGGCCCGCGGTGGTGAGCGTGATGGGATAGTGACCCACCTCTTTTTCCGGACTTTGCATGACCGGCGCGCCCAGCGCTTCACCGATAAGCTGCGAGCCCAGGCATATCCCTACCACGATCCGTCCTGCGGCAATGGCCTGCGCAATCAAACGCTGCTCGGCGTGGCTATCAAACCAGGGGCACTCAGATAATGTCGTGCGCGGCGACTGCGGACCGCCGAGCACAACCAGCATATCAAAAGCGTTGGCGTTTTCCGGTAGCCTGTCCCCCGCGTATACCCGCGACCAGCTGATACCGTAGCCGCGCGCCTGCGCCCAGTGCAGGTAAGCTCCCGGCGCTTCAAAGACTTCATGGACGATAAAGTGGATCTGCATAGCGTTAACTCCCGTCACTGTTGTTGTAATATCTGGTATAAGTCATTGGCGAGCTTATTCATTTCATTGTCGCTGAGCGTCGCAAGCGACAGCCTCAGCCCGTGCGAAGGGGCGCGAATGCCGAACGTTTCGCCTTCGCGAACCAGCCAGCCGGCGTGCGCCAGACGGAGCGCTACCGGCTGGCTCGGCTCTTCCAGCGGGAACCAAAAATTAAGGCCGTCTCCCGGCGTCAGATGGGTGATTCCGCGGCTGGCGAGGGCGGCAATCAGCTTTTCATGCTGCTGACGATAGTGGCGCCGGGTTTCCGCCAGAGAGGCCATAAAGGTGTTGTCGTTAAGGCAGGCGATGACCAGATCCTGCAACAGATGGCTGACCCATTGGCTACCGGAATTAAGCCTCAGCCGCAGCGCCGCCGACGTGTCAGCGTCGCTGGCGACGATGGCCAGACGCAAATCTGGTCCCAGGGTTTTTGACAGGGAGCGTACCAGCGCCCAACGCTGACTTTCCGCGGCGATAGGGGAGTACCAGGGCGTGGCGGAGAGCAGCGCGAAATGGTCGTCAACAATCACCAGAACCTGCGGATAGCGGGCCAGTATTTCGCGTATTGCCCGGGCGCGGGATTCGCTGAGGCTACAGCCGGTCGGATTGTGCGCGCGCGGGGTAATAATGACCGCCCGGGCGCCGTTGCTCAGCGCCTCTTCAAGGGCCCCAGGCTGCATGCCTTCCCCGTCGACCGGTACCGGCGAAGGGCTAAAACCGGCGTAGCGCAGCATATTGATGCTGCTGAGAAAGCAGGGGTCTTCGATGGCCACGCTATCGCCGGGCAGCAGCAGGGCGCACAGCAGGCGCTCAAGCGCATCGACAGCGCCGCTGGCAAGGTTAATATCGGCATCCAGGTTCACATCGTTGTTAACCCAGCGGCTGGCCCACGCGGCCAGCCGTGGTTCAACCGCCGCATCGCCGTACAGGCGAGGCGCTGGCGCAATTGCGCCGAGATAGCGCTTGAGGTTTGCCAGGCGAGCGGGGTCGGGATTGCCGCTGGAGATATCCTTCAGCGGCGAAGAGGGATCGCCACCTTCAAGGGCGGGCAGGGTATTATGGGTTTTAATGGCGGTACCATTACGCCCCTGGCTGATAGCCAGGCCAGAGGTCACCAGTCGCTTATAGGCGGCAGCGACGGTATTGCGGTTAACCAACAGCTTGCCCGCCAGCTCGCGGACCGGCGGTAAAACATCGCCAGGCTTGAGTACGCCGCTTTGTACCAGATGGCGGATGCTATCGAAGATCTCACTGGCAGTTTTTCCAACGATCATTATTGACCTATGACAAAATGAATTTTAGCATAGGACGAATGATAATCAGAGTATGACCCGCTGTCCAGCGGGGGGAGAAAGGATGGGCCAGCAAGATGAAATACAATCGGTGCTCTTCAACGATAAAAGTCGGGCGCTTCAGGTCGATATTGTGGCCGTGCAGTCGCAGGTGGTCTACGGCAGCGTAGGCAACAGTATTGCGATACCGGCGATAAAGCAGCACGGCCTGCGGGTCATCGCGGTGCCGACGGTGCTGTTCAGCAATACGCCGCACTATGATACTTACTATGGCGGCGTTATCCCGGAAGAGTGGTTTGCCGGCTATTTAAAGGCGCTGGAGGAGCGTGACGCCCTGCGCGAGCTGCGGGCGGTAACGACCGGCTATATGGGCAGCGCCGTGCAGATTAAGCGTCTGGCGCAATGGCTGCTGCGCATTCGCGAGCAGCATCCTGAACTGTGTATTCTCGTTGATCCCGTCATTGGCGATGTGGATAGCGGTATTTACGTCAAGGCCGAGATCCCTGAAGCCTATCGTACGCATTTGCTCCCGCTGGCGCAGGGGATCACGCCCAATCTGTTTGAGCTGGAGACGCTAAGCGGTCTGCCTTGCCATAATCAGCAGGAGGCGATTATTGCCGCCCGTAGTCTGCTCTCTGATTCACTGAAATGGGTCGTTATCACCAGCGCGCCGGGAGAAAATAGCGCCACGATCAACGTGCTGGTGGTTAGCGCGCAGTCGGTCGAGGTGGTTGAACATCCGCGCGTTGAAACCGATCTGAAGGGAACGGGCGACCTTTTTTGCGCCGAGCTGGCGAGCGGCCTGGTGCGCGGAATGCCGCTGGGCGAGGCCGCCCACGCTGCCGCGCAGCGGGTGCTGGCGGTTATGACCTGGACCAATGAACAGGGCTGCGATGAGCTCATTCTTCCGCCGCATAGGGAGGGAGAATGAAGAGCTATCGTTTAGTGGTGCGTCAGCAGGGAAGAGTCGTCGGCCATTTTGAGACCACCGGCAGCGAAGCCCTTGAGGATGTCTGCGAAGTGGGATCTTTATTTGGCGCCGTTGGCGGATATCAGTGTGATTTACAGGTTTCTGACAGCGAGAAGCGGATTCTGGAAAGCGGCCCGGAAGGGATGAAAATACTTTCGCGGGAGAAGTGCTATCGGCCGTTTAAAGCGGCGAGATAAAAAAATGGCGCCCGAGAGGCGCCATTCTTCTGCGGCAAGAATTACTTCTTGATGCGGATAACCGGTGTTTCACCCACGGTTACGCTACCGGACAGTTTGATCAGCTCTTTGATCTCGTCCATGTTGGAGATAACAACCGGAGTCAGGGTAGACTTGGCTTTCTCTTCCAGCAGCGGCAGATCGAATTCGATAACCGGGTCGCCGACTTTCACACGCTGGCCTTCTTCGGCGATACGTTTGAAGCCTTCGCCTTTCAGCTCAACGGTATCAATACCGAAGTGAACGAACAGTTCAATGCCGCTATCAGATTCGATTGAAAAAGCATGGTTGGTTTCAAAAATTTTACCGATGGTACCATCTACCGGCGCAACCATTTTGTTGCCAGTAGGTTTGATAGCAATGCCATCACCCACAATTTTTTCCGCAAAAACTACATCCGGCACGTCTTCAATGTTGACGATCTCGCCAGAGAGCGGGGCAACAATCTCAATAGTTCCGGTGTCTTTTTTATCATCAGAAACCAGAGATTTCAATTTATCGAACAAACCCATGATCTTCTCCTAAGCAGTAATTTGGGCCGCGCATCTCGTGAATTAGCAGATTGTTTTTTCTTCAATGAACTTGTTAACCAGCGTCATTAACTCGTCCGTTGTCGGTTGAGCAAGAGCCTGCTCTGCTAATACTTTCGCATCTTCGAAGTTCGTGTTACGGATAATCTTCTTGATGCGCGGGATGGAAATGGCGCTCATAGAGAACTCGTCCAGACCCATACCCAGCAACAGAAGTGTAGCACGTTCATCGCCCGCAAGCTCACCGCACATGCCAGTCCATTTGCCTTCAGCATGAGAAGCATCAATAACTTGCTTAATCAGCGTCAGCACGGACGGGGACATTGGCTGGTAAAGATGTGAAATCATATCATTACCACGGTCAACTGCCAGAGTATACTGCGTTAAATCATTGGTACCGATACTAAAGAAATCAACTTCTTTGGCTAAGTGACGCGCAATTGTCGCAGCGGCTGGGGTTTCCACCATCACGCCAATCTCAATTGCCTCATCAAAAGCTTTACCTTCGTCGCGCAGTTCCTGTTTGTAGATTTCGATCTCTTTCTTCAGTGCACGCACTTCTTCAACAGAGATGATCATCGGGAACATGATGCGCAGTTTACCGAAAGCGGAAGCGCGCAGGATGGCACGAACCTGGTCGCGCAGAATCTCTTTGCGATCCATGGCGATGCGCACTGCGCGCCAGCCGAGGAACGGGTTCTCTTCTTTCGGGAAGTTCATGTACGGCAGCTCTTTGTCGCCGCCGATGTCCATGGTGCGAACGATAACCGCCTGCGAGCCGCACGCTTCGGCAACGGCTTTGTATGCTGCGAACTGTTCTTCTTCAGTCGGCAGCGAGTCGCGGTCCATGAACAGGAATTCTGTACGATACAAACCAACGCCTTCCGCGCCGTTACGTTCGGCACCTTCAACGTCGCGTACGGTACCGATGTTGGCGCAGACTTCAACCTGATGGCCGTCCAGCGTAATGGCCGGCAGGTCTTTCAGCTTAGCCAGTTCCGCTTTCTCTTCAGCGACCTGAGCCTGCAGGTTGCGCAGTTCTTCGATTTGTTGATCGCTCGGGTTAACCAGAACCTGATTATTCACCGCGTCGAGAACCAGATAATCGCCGTTTTTCACCTGGGTAGTCACGCTACCGGTGCCCACGATGGCCGGCAGTTCCAGGGAACGCGCCATGATGGAGGTGTGGGAAGTACGGCCGCCCGCGTCGGTGATGAAACCCAGCACCTTGTTCAGGTTCAGCTGTGCGGTTTCAGACGGGGTGAGGTCAGCGGCTACCAGGATAACTTCATCCTGAATCGCGCTCAGATCGATGATGGCCAGACCGAGGATGTTGCGCAGCAGGCGCTTACCGATGTCGCGTACGTCAGCGGCACGCTCTTTCAGGTATTCGTCATCCAGTTCTTCCAGGGCAGTAGCCTGACCTTCGATAACTTCATTGGCTGCCGCATCGGCAGTCATATGCTTATCTTTAATCAGGGCTATGATTTCCTGCTCAAGCTCCTCATCTTCCAGCAGCATGATGTGCCCTTCGAAGATGGCTTCTTTTTCTTCACCGAAGGTTTCACCAGCTTTGGTTTTGATGACCTCCAGCTGGGCGGAGGCCTTGGTGCGGCCATTCAGAAAACGTTCAACTTCCTGATCAACCTTATCGGCAGAAATTTTCTTCCGGTCGATGACAATTTCATCTTCTTTCAGCAGAAGTGCCTTGCCGAAAGCGATACCCGGGGATGCTAAAATGCCTGAAATCATAACCCTACCTTACTTGTGACTGATATTAAAAAGAACCCGTGAACTTACTCGAGTTCAGCCATCAGTTTTACCAGATGCTCAACTGCTTTTTGCTCGTCTTCGCCTTCGGCAGAGAGAGTGACAACGGTACCCTGGGTCAGGCCCAGAGTCTGCAGTTTGAACAGGCTTTTGGCGCTGGCGCTTTTGCCGTTGGAGGTTACAGTGATCTCAGAAGTGAAGCCTTTTGCTTCTTTAACAAACTGAGCAGCAGGGCGGGTGTGCAGACCGTTCGGAGCGGTAATAGTAACTTCTTGCTGGAACATTATATTTCCCCAACTTATAGGTTTAGTGTTGTGGACCTAAAGTTTAGCCTAACGGCCAAACTTTAGCCTGTATCGTTAGCGCCGGCATCACGTATCCGGCTCCGGCACCATCAGCGGAAAATCGCTGTGGAAACCTTCAGGCCGTTAACGTCTACCACGTCATTAAACATTATGCCGCTAAAGGAAGACTTGAACCAAATCATAAAATCGATTCAGCTTATGGAAATCCAAATCGGAATAATTTCGCGCATCGAAATAAATGTGCTGGTTAAATACCAGACCCAACGAAGTGAATCAATGCCAGGAGGGGTAAAAGTTTGATGTGCGCCACAAAAAAGCACCTGAAAAGGTGCTTTTTTACACGATATTAACAAGCTGGCATTACTGTTGCAGTTCTTTCTCGGTGAAGAGATCGGCAAACAATGCGGTGCTTAAATAGCGCTCACCTGAAGAGGGTAGGATAACCACAATATTCTTGTTGGTAAAGGCTTCATCCTCCTGCAGCTTCAGCGCAGCGGCAACGGCAGCGCCGGAAGAGATGCCGGCCAGAATGCCTTCCTCTTCCATCAGGCGACGGGCGGTGGAAATGGCTTCTTCATTGGTAATAGCCACTACTTTATCCACCAGCTTCAAATCCAGGTTGCCTGGGATAAAGCCTGCGCCAATACCCTGGATTTTGTGCGGGCCTGGCTTCAGCTCTTCGCCTGCCAGCGCCTGGGCGATAACCGGGGAGTCGGTAGGTTCAACGGCAACGGTAATCAGATCTTTTTTACCTTTGGTGCCTTTGATATAGCGGCTCACGCCGGTCAGCGTACCGCCAGTACCGACGCCGGAGATGAAGACGTCGATTTGACCATCGGTATCTTCCCAGATTTCCGGGCCGGTGGTTTTTTCATGAATTTCCGGGTTGGCCGGGTTGCTGAACTGCTGGAGCAGGAGGAATTTTTCCGGGTCGCTGGCGACAATTTCTTCGGCTTTCTGGATGGCGCCTTTCATCCCCTTGGCGCCTTCGGTCAGCACCAGGTTAGCGCCCAGGGCCTTCAGCAGCTTGCGGCGTTCGATGCTCATGGTCTCCGGCATCGTCAGCGTCAGTTTATAACCGCGCGCCGCAGCCACGTACGCCAGCGCGATACCGGTATTACCGCTGGTCGGTTCCACCAGCTCAACGCCGGGCTTCAGCACGCCGCGTTTTTCGGCATCCCAAATCATATTGGCACCGATACGGCATTTTACGCTAAAGCTCGGGTTACGAGATTCTACCTTTGCCAGGATGCGTCCGTTACCGATGCGGTTCAGTCGTACCAGCGGCGTATGGCCGATAGTCAGGGAGTTATCTTCAAAAATCTTACTCATGGCCCGTCCTTAACTGTATGAAATTTGGGAGTACGGCTTCAGCATACCCGCTTAAAGAATATGCGGAAGTAAGGATTTAGCATATCTATATTCAGAAGAGAAATAATGGCAAGCCAGAAGTAATAAGGAGCGGCATAAGCCGCTCCGAAAGCGATAGCGCTACTTCCACATGGCGTGTTTGTCACGGTAGCAATCGACCCACATCGCCGTCGCGCCGCAAATCGCGACGGGCAGGATGACCAGGTTTAGCACCGGGATCATGGTAAACAGGCTGGTCAGGGCGCCAAACTGCATATTGGTCACTTTGCGCGTGCGCAGCGCCTGACGCATCGTTTTAAACGGCACCTTATGGTTATCAAAAGGGTAATCGCAGTACTGAATCGCCAGCATCCAGGCGCTGAACAGGAACCACAGCACGGGGGCGACGGTCTGGCCGATACCGGGGATAAAGTAGAGAAGCAAAAGGACGATGGCCCGCGGTAGGTACCAGGCAAACTTCTGCCACTCGCGCTTCATGATGCGCGGAACATCTTTCAGGATGCCGAAAACCCCGACATCCGGCGGCGTCGCGCCCGTCAGGCGCGCTTCAAGCTGCTCGGCCAGCAGGCCGCTAAAGGGCGCGGCAATCCAGTTGGCGATTGTCGAGAAGAAGTAGCCGAAGACAAGCAGAATAGAAATGACCACCATGGGCCATAGCAGATAGTTAAGCCATTGCAGCCATTCAGGAACATGGCTCATCAACGAAGGGATCCAGCTGTCCAGACGCGTGAACAGCCACCAGAATGCGCCGCCCATCAGAATAATGTTGACGAGTAAAGGGAGGAATACGTATCGACGGATCCCCGGCAGCCCGATCAGCTTCCAACCCTGCGAAAAATAGTAGACGCCACTGCGCGGGGTCGTTACGGATGATGAAACCATAGTCAGGTAATGCTCCTTTTTTGACATCCAGGCTGAATGCCGGGCTATTTTATCGGGTTAGCAGACAATAACCAGTTAGGAAATGTTCGAAAAAACAGCAAAAAGCACGATTTAGTTCATCTTTATGTAGTGAAAGCCCCCGACGCACTTGCACTTGATGTAATCGGCAAATACTCTTAGTGAGTAAATGTTTGCCGTGGTGGCAAGGTGTTAGAACAACAGAGAATATAATGATGCAGGATTTGCGTCTGATATTAATCATTGTTGGCGCGATCGCCATAATCGCTTTACTGGTGCACGGTTTCTGGACCAGCCGTAAAGAACGCCCCTCGATGTTTCGCGATCGCCCACTGAAACGTATGAAGTCTCGCGACGATGAAGCGTCGGAAGGCGACGACTTTGATGACGATGTTGAAGGCGTTGGTGAAGTCCGGGTTCATCGGACCAGTCATGCGCCGAATGGCGTTCATGGGGAGCATGAAGCACCTCGTCAGCCGCAGCACCAGTATCAGCCTCCTTATGAGCGTCAGGCGCAACAGCCACCTGTGCGCCCGGAAGAGCCTGTCCGTGCACCGCAGCCGCCGCAACATCAGCCCGTTCACGCCCAGGCCCCGGTCCAGCAGCCGCAGCGCGCCGTGCCGCCTCAGCAGCCGGTACAGCCGCAGCCCGTTCCGCATGTGCAGCAACCCGTTCAGCATGCGCAGCAGCCCGTTCCGCATGTGCAGCAGCCGGTTCAACAACCTGCCGCCGCTCCAGAACCGCAGCCAGCGCCGGAACCTCAGGCCCCTGAGCCGCAGCAGGCCGCGCCGCAGCCTAAAGAGCGTAAGGAGACGGTCATCGTGATGAACGTCGCTGCGCATCACGGTTCGCAGCTCAACGGCGAGCTACTCATCAATAGCATCCAGCAGGCGGGCTTCAAATTTGGCGATATGAATATCTTCCATCGCCACCTCAGCCCGGACGGCAGCGGTCAGGTGCTCTTCAGTCTGGCCAATATGGTTAAGCCTGGCACCTTCAATCCTGACAGCATGGCGGATATGATGACGCCCGGGGTCACTATCTTTATGCAGGTTCCGTCCTTTGGCGATGAACTGCAAAACTTTAAGCTGATGCTGCAGTCCGCGCAGTACATTGCCGATGAAGTCGGCGGCGTAGTGCTGGATGACCAGCGTCGTATGATGACGCCGCAAAAATTGCGTGAATATCAAGACCGAATTCGTGAAGTGAAAGAGGCTAACGCCTGATTCATCTTCTTGCGTTTCATCTACTTATCCTGAACCCCCGCCCGTCGGGGGTTTTTTATCATTGATGGTGTGATATGGAATCGAACGAACAAAAACTGACTGAACTGCGAACCACGCTTCGCCATCATGAATATCTCTACCACGTCATGGATACGCCGGAAATCCCTGATGCGGAATACGATCGGTTAATGCGCGAACTGCGCGAGTTGGAAGCTCAGTACCCTGAGCTGATCACCCCGGACTCGCCCACCCAGCGCGTCGGTGCCGCACCGTTAGCCTCTTTTAGCCAGATTCGCCATGAAGTCCCGATGCTGTCGCTGGACAACGTTTTTGATGAGGAGAGCTTCCTCGCGTTCAACAAGCGGGTACAGGATCGCCTGAAAAATACCGATAACCTGACTTACTGCTGCGAGCTCAAGCTGGATGGCCTGGCTGTCAGTATCCTGTATGAAAACGGCCTGCTGGTGCAGGCGGCGACCCGCGGCGATGGAACGACCGGCGAAGATATTACCTCCAACGTGCGTACCATTCGCGCGATTCCCCTGAAGCTACGCGGTGACAATATTCCGCAGCGGCTTGAGGTGCGCGGAGAGGTGTTCCTGCCGCAGGCAGGGTTTGAAAAAATTAATGAAGAGGCGCGGCGAACCGGAGGTAAAGTCTTTGCTAACCCGCGTAACGCGGCGGCGGGGTCTTTACGCCAGCTCGATCCGCGAATTACCGCGAAGCGTCCACTCACTTTCTTTTGCTACGGCGTGGGCGTGCTGGAAGGCGGCGAGCTGCCTGCCAGCCACTCGGCGCGCTTGCAGCAGTTTAAGTCCTGGGGGCTGCCGGTCAGCGAGCGTGTAAAGCTCTGCCATACGCCAGAGGAAGTGCTTACTTACTATCGCCAGGTTGAAGAGGATCGGCCGAAGCTGGGGTTTGATATCGACGGCGTGGTCATCAAAGTCGATTCGCTGGCGCTGCAGGAACAGCTTGGCTTCGTAGCCCGCGCGCCGCGCTGGGCGGTGGCGTTTAAGTTTCCGGCGCAGGAGCAGATGACTTTCGTGCGCGACGTTGAGTTTCAGGTCGGGCGCACTGGCGCCATCACGCCGGTTGCGCGTCTGGAGCCGGTACACGTCGCCGGGGTCCTGGTCAGCAACGCGACGCTGCATAATGCTGATGAAATCGAGCGTCTGGGACTGCGTATCGGCGATAAGGTGGTCATTCGCCGCGCCGGCGATGTTATCCCTCAGGTCGTGAACGTCGTGCTCTCAGAACGCCCGGAGGAGACGCGTGAGATCGTGTTCCCCACCCATTGTCCGGTATGTCATTCCGACGTTGAACGCGTGGAAGGCGAAGTGGTGACGCGCTGTACCGGCGGTCTGATCTGCGGCGCCCAGCGTAAAGAAGCGCTCAAGCATTTTGTCTCCCGTCGCGCCCTGGACGTTGACGGTATGGGCGATAAAATCATCGATCAGCTGGTTGAAAAAGAGTACGTGCATACGCCGGCCGATCTCTTCCAACTGACGCCGGGTAAACTCACCGGGCTCGATCGCATGGGGCCCAAATCAGCGCAGAACGTGGTGGATGCCCTGGAGAAGTCCAAAGAGACCACCTTTGCCCGTTTCCTTTATGCGCTGGGGATCCGCGAAGTCGGTGAGGCGACGGCAGCCGGTTTAGCGGCCCATTTTGGCACCATTGAGGCGCTGGAGCAGGCTTCAATTGACGATCTGCAAAAAGTGCCCGATGTCGGGATTGTGGTTGCCACGCACGTGCGTAATTTCTTTGCCGAAGAGAGCAACCGCGAAGTGATTGCTCAGCTGCGTAAAGAAGGCGTCCGCTGGCCGGCGCCGGTCGTGGTCAATGCGGGAGAGATTGATAGCCCCTTTGCCGGCAAAACGGTGGTTCTGACCGGTAGCCTGAGTCAGCTCTCCCGTGACGATGCGAAAGCCCGGCTGGTTGCGCTGGGGGCGAAGGTGGCGGGCAGCGTGTCGAAGAAGACCGACCTGGTCATCGCTGGGGAGGCGGCGGGCTCTAAGCTTGCCAAAGCGCAGGAGCTGGGAATTGCGGTGATCGATGAAGACGAAATGCTGCGTCTGCTCGGAGAGTCGCGTGGATAAAGATCAGCTTATTGAGATTGCCAATACGGAAATGCCGTTTGGTAAATACAAAGGGCGGCGCTTAATCGATGTGCCGGAAGAGTATTTGCTGTGGTTTGCCCGTAAGGATCAATTTCCCGCCGGGCATCTTGGCGAGCTGATGGCATTAACGCTATTGATTAAAACGGAGGGGCTGACCAGCCTGGTCGAGCCCCTTAAGCGCCCGCGTTAGGCTTCGGAGGCGCGGCTTTTCTCCTGCGCCTGTAACGCTTCGGCCTGGCGCTTATAGCGCCGCGCCAGCACCGCACAGACCATAAGCTGAATCTGATGGAAGATCATTAGCGGCAGCACCATTATCCCCAGGATAGAGGTCGGGAAGAGAATGTTGGCCATCGGAATGCCGTTCGCCAGGCTCTTTTTCGACCCGCAAAAGACAATCGTAATTTCATCCGCTTTATTAAACCCGCACCTGCGCGCCACAAAGACGTTAATCGCAATCACAATCGCCAGCAGCACCATGCTGACAATAACGATAAACAGCAGCGAACCGACGCCGACTTTGTGCCAGATACCGTTAACAACCGCCTCGCTGAACGCCGAATAGACCACCAGCAGGATGGAGGTCTGGTCGGTTTTCGAGATCCACTTTTTATGTTTTGCCACCCAGTTGCCAATCCACGGACGAGAGAGATGTCCCAGCACAAACGGCAGCAGCAGCTGCAGCATGATTTTGCCAACCTGCTCCAGACTCCCCCCCGCACCGTGCAGGTTCATCAACAGGCCGACCAGCAGCGGCGAAATGAAGATCCCCAGCAGGCTTGAGGCCGAAGCCGAGCATACCGCAGCCGCCACGTTGCCGCCCGCCAGAGAGGTAAACGCAATGGCTGACTGGACGGTGGCGGGAAGAATGCAAAGATAAATAAACCCGGTATAGAGCGCCGGATCGACGTTAACGGGCGCCCACCAGGCGAACAGCACGCCAAGTACGGGAAAAACGATAAACGTGCTGCACATGACCCAGAGATGTAAACGCCAGTGGCTACCCCCAGCAACGATCGCCTCACGGGAGAGCTTGGCGCCGTGCATAAAGAAAAGCAGCGCGATGGCGGCGGTGGTTAAATGTTCAAAGAAGGGGACAAATCCGCCGCGCGCAGGAAAAAAGGAGGCCAGCAGGACGACGGTGACTAACGTCAGGGTGAATGGATCAAGAATGCGGAAAAATTTCATAAACGCTCCTGAAAATCGATGTCGCTATTGTGCTTTCTTTAGTTTGAGAAATAAAATCGATTTATTGCATCTATTCATGAAAAAAAGAGATGAATTATTCGCTACGTCAGTTGAAGGTTTTTGTGACCGTTGCTCGCGTCAAAAGCTTTAGCCGGGCAGGGGAGAGTATTGGCCTGAGTCAGTCAGCGGTAAGCCACAGCGTGAAAGAGCTGGAACATCAGACCGGCGTACGCCTGCTTGACCGAACGACGCGCGAAGTGGTGCTCACGGAAGCCGGACAGCAGCTGGCAGCCCGGCTTGAGCGCCTGCTGGATGAGTTAAACGGCACGTTGCGTGAGGCCGGGCGCGTCGGGCAGCAGCTTATGGGAACCGTGCGGGTGGCGGCCAGCCAGACCATTTCCGCCCATCTGATCCCGCAGTGCATCGCCTACAGCAACCGTCGCTATCCGGAGATAGATTTTGTTCTGCACGATCGCCCCCAGCAGTGGGTGCTGGAGAGCATCCGTCAGGGAGAAGTTGATTTTGGCATTGTTATCGACCCTGGCGCCGCGACCGATTTGCAGTGTGAGGCGGTTCTCGCTGAACCTTTCCTGCTGCTTTGCCGTTGCGATCACCCTTTCGCTAAAAGGGATGCGGTGAGCTGGCATGCGCTGCATGACCAGCGGCTGGTTTTGCAGGATTATGCTTCGGGTAGCCGGCCGCTGATTGACGCCGCGCTCGCGGGATTCGCCGTTACCGCAAATATCGTGCAGGAAATCGGTCATCCGGCCACGCTATTCCCAATGGTTGAGTCGGGGATAGGCATCAGCATCCTACCTGCGTTAGCGCTGCCGCTCCCTCAGGGAAGTCATCTGCAGGTGAAGCGGCTCACCCCGGTGGTGGAACGCCAGCTGATGCTGGCGCGGCGTAAAAACCGCTCGCTATCGACAGCCGCAGAGGCGCTGTGGGAGGTGGTGCGGCAGCAGGCTGGCCAGCTGACCGCCTTACGCGAAAACGACCCCTTGTATCAGAAATGAAATCAATAGCTTTTTAATATCAAACGTCCGGGAAAACTGTATTGGTAATCGATTGCGTAGCATCGTTATAACAGCATGGTAGCCAATCACTTTATCGATCTTTCAGTTTTTAAGGACAGCTTATGAGCGACACGCTTTTCTCACAGAATCCCTGGTATAGCGCCGATATTATTCGCGGATATAAGCCGGATTTTACGCCGCGGGTGGCCTTTATCCTGGGGTCGGGTCTCGGGGCGCTGGCGGAACAAATTGAAGATGCGGTGGCGATATCTTACGAAAAGCTGCCCGGCTTTCCGGTGAGTACCGTGCACGGCCATGCCGGCGAACTGGTGCTTGGAAATCTGGCCGGCGTACCCGTTGCCTGCATGAAAGGGCGTGGGCACTTCTATGAAGGTCGGGGCATGACGGTGATGACTGATGCCATCCGGACGCTAAAGCTGCTGGGGTGTGAACTGCTGTTTTGTACTAACGCTGCCGGTTCTTTACGTCCGGAAGTGGGGCCGGGAAGTCTGGTGGCGCTCAGCGATCATATTAACACGATGCCGGGTACGCCAATGGTGGGCCTGAATGATGAGCGCTTCGGCGAACGCTTCTTCTCCCTGGCCAACGCCTATGACGCGGATTACCGCGCCGTTCTGCAGCGCGTAGCGGAGGAGGAGGGGTTTCCGCTGACTGAAGGCGTATTTGTCTCTTATCCCGGGCCGAATTTTGAAACGGCGGCGGAGATTCGCATGATGCAGATTATCGGCGGCGATGTGGTGGGGATGTCCGTCGTGCCGGAAGTCATCGCTGCCCGCCATTGCGAGCTGAAAGTGGTGGCCGTCTCAGCCATTACCAATCTGGCTGAGGGCCTCGGCGATGTGAAACTATCTCACGCGCAAACCCTGGCAGCGGCCGAACTCTCCCGGCAGAACTTTATTAACCTGATCTGCGGCTTCTTACGCAAACTGGCCTGAAAAAATAATAAATATTGACCCCGCTTGCGGGGTCTTACTTTAATGGCAAGGAACGGAAAAATGGGTATCGCCTCTCGCTTAAAACTCATGTCGTTTTTGCAATATTTTATCTGGGGTAGCTGGCTGGTCACCCTGGGTTCTTACATGATAAACACACTGCATTTCACCGGGGCAAATGTCGGCATTGTCTATAGCTCCAAAGGGCTGGCGGCCATTATCATGCCCGCCATTATGGGGATCGTCGCCGATAAATGGCTACGTGCAGAACGGGCCTATATGCTCTGCCACCTGGTCTGCGCGGGCGTGCTTCTTTATGCAACGACCGTCACCGATCCGGAGACGATGTTCTGGGTAATGCTGATTAACGCGATGGCCTATATGCCGACTATCTCGTTGTCTAATAGCATCTCCTATTCATGTCTGGCGCAGTCCGGTCAGGAGCCGGCGACCGCGTTTCCTCCTGTTCGCGTATTTGGCACTCTTGGTTTTATTGTCGCCATGTGGACGGTTAGCCTGATGGGGCTGGAGCTGAGCAGCGCGCAGCTGTATATCGCCTCTGCCGCGTCGTTATTACTGGCGATTTATGCGCTTACGCTACCGAAAATTCCTGTGACCGAGAAGAAACCTGGCACCACATTGGCCGCGAGGCTGGGACTGGATGCATTCATATTGTTTAAAAATCCGCGGATGGCCATTTTCTTTTTCTTCGCGATGATGCTCGGGGCGGTACTGCAAATCACCAACGTCTTCGGTAACCCCTTTCTGCATGATTTCGCCCGCAACCCGGCGTTTGCCGACAGCTTTGTCGTGCGCTATCCCTCTATTTTGCTTTCAGTTTCGCAGATGGCGGAAGTTGCCTTTATTCTCACCATTCCGTTCTTTCTGAAACGCTTTGGCATTAAAACGGTCATGCTGATGAGTATGCTGGCGTGGACGCTGCGCTTTGGCTTTTTTGCCTTTGGCGATCCGTCTCCGTTCGGTTTTGTTCTGCTGCTGATGTCGATGATCGTTTACGGCTGCGCATTCGACTTCTTTAATATTTCAGGGTCGGTGTTCGTAGAGCAAGAGGCGGGGGCGCATATTCGCGCCAGCGCGCAGGGGTTGTTTATGACCATGGTGAACGGTGTTGGCGCATGGGTAGGTTCGGTTCTCAGCGGCATGGCCGTGGATTACTTCTCTGTTGATGGCGTAAAAGAGTGGCAGACCATCTGGCTGGTGTTCGCGGCCTATTCATTGCTGCAGGCGGTTATTTTTGCCGCGTTCTTCAAATATAAACATGAACCTGAGAAGTTAATGAAAAAAGCGCTGACGCATTAATCCTCTTCCGCGGCGGGCACATGTTCCGCCGTTTCATTTTTTCTGATGCAGTGTGGTAACTTTGCGCATTATCTTTATGCCTCAGGAGCGCATGACCCATGGAACGCACGCATCGTATCGATCTGAAGTTATTGCGCTATTTTCTGGCTGTTGCCGAAGAGCTGCATTTTGGTCGTGCGGCGGCCCGTCTGAACATGTCGCAACCTCCGCTCAGCATTCACATTAAAGACCTGGAGCAGCAGCTTGGCACGCTGCTGTTTGTTCGCCACTCCCGCAGCGTAGCGTTGACCCACGCAGGAAAAATCCTGATGGAGGAGTCCCGTCGTCTGCTTTCCAGCGCGAATCAGGCGCTGGCGCGCGTGGAACAAATTGGGCGGGGTGAGGCGGGACGGGTAGAGCTGGGCGTGATAGGTACGGCTATGTGGGGAAAAATGCGTCCGGTGATGCGGCGTTTTTTGAAAGAGAACCCTAACGTAGAGGTGCTTTTCCGCGAGAACATGCCCGCCATGCAGATGGCGATGCTGGAACGACGCGAGCTGGACGCCGGCGTCTGGCGGATGGCGACAGCGCCTTCTCCTGGATTTACCAGCCTGCGCTTGCACGAATCCTCTTTTCTGGTGGCCATGCCGGAAGAGCATCCGCTTGCCGCGCGTAAGGCGATCCCGCTTGCGGCGTTGCGTAACGAATATTTTGTCACCATGCCTTCAATACATACCGACTGGACGTTTTTGCAGCGCGTGTGCCAGAGCGCCGGATTCTCGCCGATGATTATCCGTGAAGTGATGGAGCCGCAAACGGTTCTGGCGATGGTCAGTATGGGGATAGGTATTACGCTCATCGCTGATAGCTATGCGCAAATGACGTGGCCGGGGGTGGTGTTTCGTCCGCTGGAAGAACGCATACCGGCAGATTTGTATATCGTCTATGACCAACAGCAGGCGACGCCCGCGCTGGAGAAGCTGATTGCGGCGCTGGTGAATTGATGGTCAGTGGCGGATAGCAAGGTGAAGGCCCGTGTCGGCTTTGTCTATCGCAGATAGCAAAAAAGCGCCTTTAGGGCGCTTTTTTACATTGGTGGGTCGTGCAGGATTCGAACCTGCGACCAATTGATTAAAAGTCAACTG
>NZ_JAWXQV010000083.1:0-62589 GCF_033843325.1 Klebsiella sp. JN_Kp126
CGCCTGTCCGGGCTACCATTCCCGGAGGCGGCGCTTACGCGCCTCTCCGCTCTACCAAACCTTAATCCCGATCGATGGCGAACGGCTGCCAGGCCTGACGCACCGGCATCACCTCGACCCGGTTGATATTCATATGGTCCGGCAGCGTGGCGATGTAGAACATCTGTTCGGCAATATCCCGCGCGCTCAGCGGCGTGGTACCGCGATACAGGTTGTCCGACGCCGCCTGGTCGCCTTTGGTGCGCACCAGGGTAAATTCCGTTTCGGCAATGCCCGGTGCGAGATCGGTCACGCGCACCCCGGTCCCGAGCAGATCGCAGCGCAGGTTATAGCTGAACTGCTTCACGAAAGCCTTGCTGGCGCCGTAGACGTGGCTGCCGGGGTAGGGCCACTGCCCGGCGATAGAGCCGATATTGATGATGCTCGCGCCCGCGCCGTGGTTAATCAGCGTCGGCAGCAGCGCGTGGGTCACGTTGACCAGCCCGGTGACGTTGGTGTCGATCATCGTTTTCCAGTCGTCCAGATCCACTTTCTGCGCGGGCTGCGGCGACAGCGCCAGCCCGGCGTTGTTAATCAGCGTCGTGATATCGGCGAAGCCCGCGGGCAGCGCCGCCACGGCCGCGGCCACCGCATCGCTATCGCGTACGTCGAGTTCGATAATGTGCACCGGCACCTGCGAGGCGAGCTTATCCTGTAGCGTCTTCAGCCGCTCAAAGCGGCGTCCGCTCAGCACCAGCGACCAGCCCGCATCGGCGAAGACCTGCGCCGCTGCTTCCCCAAATCCCGAGGTCGCCCCGGTAATAAACACCACTTTGCTCGTTGCCATTTCATTCTCCTGTGCAGGTTGTCGCTCCCACTATAAAAACCGCGCGCGTGCGGGCACAGGGCCAGTCGGCGCGCGGCGATGTGACACGGTGTCACATCATTTTCGCCTGACTGGCTCTATCCGTTTCTCCCCCGCACGGCCAATGATGAGGCCAACAACAACGACATGAGAGAGGGCAGGGTATGAAGCTGGCACTACAGAACGAGGTAGCGATAAGCAATGATGAAGTTCGGCAGCTGGATCGCGCTTATGTGTTTCATTCATGGTCGATGCAGGGCAATTTACATCCGCTGGTGATCGCCGGGGCAAAAGGCTGCGAGCTGTGGGATTACGAAGGCAATACTTACCTGGATTTCAGCAGCCAGCTGGTCAACGTCAACATTGGCTATCAGCATCCTCGCGTGCTGGCGGCGATGAAAGCCCAGCTGGAAGAGCTGGTGACCATCGCGCCCGCCACCGCCAACCTCGCCCGCGGCGAAGCGGCGAAGCGGATTGTCGAGCTGGCGCCGGAAGGCTTTAGCAAAGTGTTCTTCACCAACGCCGGCGCCGACGCCAACGAGAACGCCATCCGTATGGCGCGGCTCTATACCGGGCGCGATAAAGTGCTCTCCGCCTATCGCTCCTATCACGGCAATACCGGCAGCGCGATTGCCGCCACCGGCGACTGGCGCCGCGTGCCGAATGAGTATTCACGCGGTCACGTGCACTTCTTTAATCCCTATCTCTACCGCAGCGAATTTAACGCCACGACGGAAGAGGAGGAGTGCCAGCGCGCGCTGGCCCATCTGCGGCGGATGATTGAGTGCGAAGGCCCGAACGCGATAGCCGCGATTCTGCTGGAGTCGATTCCGGGTACCGCCGGGATTCTTGTCCCGCCGGAGGGCTATATGCAGGGCGTGCGGGCGCTGGCCGACGAGTTTGGCATTGTGCTGATCCTCGATGAAGTGATGGCCGGTTTTGGTCGTACCGGGAGCTGGTTCGCCTTCGAGCAGGATGGCGTGGTGCCGGATCTGGTGACTTTCGCCAAAGGGGTTAACGCCGGCTACGTCCCGGCCGGCGGCGTGCTGATTAGCGAGCCAATCGCCCGCTACTTTGATGACCATTTCTTTGCCGGGGGGCTGACCTATTCCGGCCATCCGCTGGCGATGGCGGCGATTGTCGCCACCATTGACGCGATGAAGGAAGAGAAGGTGGTGGAGAACGCGGCGACCATCGGCAACGAAGTGCTGCGTCCGGGGCTGGAAGCGCTGGCGGAGAAGCACGCGATTATCGGCAACGTGCGCGGCCGCGGTCTGTTCCAGGCGCTGGAGCTGGTCAGCAGCCGCGAGCGGAAAACTCCGCTGACCGCTGCCGATATGGCGGCCATTAAAGGCGCGTTAACCGAAGCCGGCCTGCTGGCGTTTGTGGTGGAGAACCGCATTCACGTGGTGCCGCCGTGCACCATCAGCGCCGAACAGGTGGCAAAAGGGCTGGCGATTTTTGATGCGGTATTCGCCCGCTTCGCGAGCCTGGCGAAATAAGGGGATGATTTCCCGGGTCGCGGCGTAAATGCCTTACCCGGGCGACCTTCTCGCAGATGGCGGCGAACCCGTAGCCCCGCTAAGCGTAGCGCGAGCGGAGGCGGGTTTTCATGCCATCTTAGACAGCTGATTTATTCTGCAAGGCATCTTCCGGCCATTCGCCTTTCTTGATATAACAATTTGATAACACTACGGGAGAGATAAGCGTGCCGGAAATTAATGAATTTGGTCAGCAGGTCAACGATCGCGTGCCAGGGTGGCAGGGCGCGGGACTTCTGCGCCGCACGGCGTTAAATGGCCGCTTTTGCCGGCTGGAGCCGCTGGATACCGAGCGGCACGCGGCGGATCTGTTTGCCGCCTATGCCCTCGGCGACGACAGCGACTGGACCTGGCTTGCCAGCACCTGCCCACAGAGCGTGGAGTCAACGGCGAACTGGATCACCGGTAAGGTTATGGACGACGGGCTGGTGCCGTATGCGGTTATCGATTTGCGCGCCGAGCGGGCCGTCGGGCTGGTCAGCTATATGGCGATTGAGCGGGCGATGGGCACGGTGGAGATAGGGCACGTCACCTGGTCGCGGGCGATGAAAAATACGCCGCTCGGCACCGAGGCGGTGTGGCTGCTGCTGCAAAATGGTTTTGCTCACGGCTATCGCCGGCTGGAGTGGAAGTGCGATTCGATGAATCTCGCCTCCCGCCGCGCCGCCGACCGGCTGGGGTTTACCTGGGAGGGGCGTCTTCGTCAGAGGATGGTGCGCAAAGGACGAACCCGCGATAGCGATATGCTGTCGATTATCGATAGCGAATGGCCCGCGCGCGACGCGGCGCTGCGGGCGTGGCTGGCGCCGGAGAACTTTGATGCTGATGGACGGCAGCTAAAGCGGCTGGAAGATTTCCGCTAGTTTTTCCTCACCCTAACCCTCTCCCGGAAGGAGAGGGTTAGGGTGCTTACTCTTACCGGCGAACCGGCGCGCCGTTCGCCACGTAATACGCCGCGCTGCTCTTCGGCAGCGGCTGACGGCCGCGAATGGCGTCAGCCATTTTTTCGCCAATCATGATGGTGGTCGCGTTAAGGTTGCCGGTAATAATCTGCGGCATAATTGAGGCGTCGACCACGCGCAGGCCTTCCAGCCCGTGCACCCGACCTTCGCCATCCACCACCGCCATCTCGTCGTAGCCCATTTTACAGGTGCCGCACGGATGGAAGGCGGTTTCCGCATGATTGCGCACAAACTCATCCAGCTCGGCATCGCTCTGGCACTCCGCCCCCGGACTGATCTCCCGGCCGCGATAGTTATCCAGCGCCGGCTGATGCATGATTTCGCGGGTAATGCGAATCGCGTCGCGGAACTCCTGCCAGTCCTGTTCGCTGGACATATAGTTAAACAGAATCGCCGGATGTTCGTGCGGGTCGCGCGACTTCAGACGCACGTGGCCGCGGCTTGGGGAGCGCATGGAGCCGACGTGGCACTGGAATCCGTGCTCTTTCACCGCGTTTGAGCCGTTGTAGTTAATCGCGACCGGCAGGAAGTGGTACTGAATATTCGGCCACGCAAAGGCTTCCCGGCTGCGAATAAATCCGCCCGCTTCAAACTGGTTGCTGGCGCCGATGCCGGTCCCGCCGAACAGCCATTCGGCGCCGATTTTCGGCTGGTTCCACCACTGCAGCGCCGGGTAGAGCGACACCGGCTCTTTACATTCGTACTGCAGATACATCTCCAGGTGATCCTGCAGGTTCTCGCCGACGCCGGGCAGGGCGTGAACCAGCGGAATATCGAACTGGCGCAACAGTTCCGGGCTGCCGACGCCAGAGCGCTGCAGGATTTGCGGCGAAGCGATGGCGCCCGAGCAGAGCAGCACTTCTTTACTGGCGGTGGCGTTTGACGGCGCCGTGCTGTCGCCCTCCAGCCACTCGACGCCGACGGCGCGTTTGCCGGCAAAAATAATGCGATCGGTCAGCGCATGGGTGCGAATGGTCAGATTGGGACGCGCGCGCGCCTGGTCGAGATAGCCGCGCGCGGTGCTGGCGCGGCGTCCCTGCGGCGTAACGGTACGATCCATGGGGCCAAACCCTTCCTGCTGATAGCCGTTAAGATCGTCGGTGCGCGGGTAGCCGGCCTGTACGCCGGCTTCAATCATCGCGTGGAACAGCGGATTGTTGCCCTGCTTTGGCGTGGTGACGCTGACCGGGCCGTCGCCGCCGTGGTAGTCGTTGGGGCCAATATCGCGGGTTTCCGCTTTGCGGTAGTAGGGCAGGCAGTCGAGGTAGCTCCAGTGCTCAAGCCCCGGCGCCGAGGCCCAGTTATCGAGATCCATAGCGTTGCCGCGGATATAGCACATGCCGTTGATTAACGAGGATCCGCCGAGGCCTTTCCCGCGTCCGCACTCCATGCGGCGATTGTTCATATGCGGTTCAGGCTCGGTCTCGTAGGCCCAGTTATAGCGCCGGCCCTGTAGAGGAAAGGCCAGCGCGGCGGGCATCTGGGTGCGGAAGTCGAAACGGTAATCCGGGCCGCCCGCTTCCAGCAGCAGGACGGTGGTCTGGGGATCTTCCGTCAGTCGTGTAGCCAGTACGTTGCCGGCGGAACCGGCACCAATAATAATGTAGTCAAACTGCAAAAATGACCTCCTGGTTAAAATATGGATTGAAACGGACCCATCTCAACCTGGATGGATTTGACCTGGGTGTAGCTATGCAGCGTCTGCACGCCGTTTTCGCGGCCAATACCGGAGTGCTTGTAGCCGCCAACCGGCATCTCCGCCGGGGATTCGCCCCAGGTGTTGATCCAGCAGATCCCGGCCTCCAGCCGATGAATCAGGCGATGGGCGCGGTTTAAATCCGGCGTGACGACGCCGGCGGCGAGGCCATATTCGGTGGCGTTGGCGCGGCGAACCGCTTCTTCCTCATCGTCGTAGCTCAGAATCGACATCACCGGGCCGAAGATCTCTTCGCGGACGATGGTCATCTGGTCATCGCAGTCGGTAAACACCGTCGGGGCGACCCACGCGCCGCGGTCGAAGCCTTCGCCTTTCAGCACCTCGCCGCCGCAGAGCAGGCGCGCGCCTTCTTGCTTGCCGATCGCGATGTAGCGCAGCACGTTATCGCGGTGCGGGAAGCTCACCAGCGGCCCGAAGTTGGTGCTTTCAGCAAACGGATCGCCGGGACGGATACGCGCCACGCGAGCGAGGATTTTCTCTTCAAACGCTGCCTTCAGGTGCGCCGGAACGAATACCCGGGTGCCGTTGGTGCAGACCTGTCCTGAGCTGTAGAAGTTAGCCATCATCGCGATGTCGGCGGCGAGGTCGAGGTTGGCGTCTTCGCAGACGATCAGCGGCGATTTACCGCCCAGCTCCATGGTGACTTCCTTCAGCGAGGAGGCGGCGGAGTTGGCCATCACTTTTTTGCCGCTGGCGACGCCGCCGGTAAAGGAGATTTTGGCGATGTCCGGGTGCTCGGTGAGATACTGGCCGGTTTCGGCGCCGATGCCCGGCAGCACGTTAAATACTCCCGCCGGCAGTCCCGCCTCGCGGTAAATTTCCGCCAGCTTCAGGGCGGTGAGCGGGGTGACTTCACTCGGCTTAAAGATCATCGCGTTACCGGCCGCCAGCGCCGGGGCTGATTTCCACAAGGCGATCTGGATCGGGTAGTTCCAGGCGCCGATCCCGGCGACGACGCCCAGCGGTTCCCGGCGGGTGTAGACGAATGAACTGTCGCGCAGCGGGATCTGGCTCCCTTCCAGCGCCGGGATCAGGCCCGCGTAGTACTCCAGCACATCGGCGCCGGTGACGATATCGACGGCGGCGGTTTCGCTCAGCGGTTTGCCGGTATCGAGAGTCTCCAGACGCGCCAGTTCATCGTTGCGATCGCGCAGAATATCGACCGCTTTACGCAGAATGCGCGAACGTTCCATGGCGCTCATCGCCGCCCAGATTTTTTGCCCTTTTTGGGCGCTCTTTACCGCCCGGTCGACGTCTTCGCGGCCGGCGGCCTGGACGGTCGCCAGCACTTCCCCGCTGGCGGGGTTAATCGTCTCGAAGGTTTTACCGCTGGTGGCGGAAACATAACCACCGTCGATGTAAAGCTGCTGTTCGGCCATTCGGGACATGGGTCCTCCATTAGTGAGAAGTCGGTGGCAGATATTGGCTGATGAAGTGCTCGGCGAGCGTTTCGGCGCGGGCTTTATCCAGCGGTTTACCGCTCAGCGCCGCGCGTAGCCACAGCCCGTCGATCAGCGCGGCGAGACCGTATCCGGCCTCCTGCGCCTCTTCGCGCGGCAGGGCGCGCTGAAACTCATAGACGATATTCGACAGCAGTCGTCGGCTGCTGACCTGCTGCAGGCGATAGAGCATCGGCTGATGCATGCTGCTGGCCCAAAAGGCGAGCCAGGCCTTCATTGCCGCGCTGCTTATCTGGCTGTCGTCGAAGTTTCCCGCCACGATGGCGCGCAGGCGTTCCTGGGGGCCGGCGCCGGGCAGGGCGTGCAGGCGGCTCAACACCGCCTGGCGCAGCTGGCCGGTGATATCGCGCATCGTCGCTTCCAGCAGGCCGTTCTTATCTTTGAAATAGTGGCTGATGATGCCGGTCGATACGCCAGCCCGTCGGGCGATCTGCGCAACGGTGGCATCGTGCATTCCCACTTCATTGATGGCGGCCAGGGTGGCGTCAATCAACTGCCGCTGCCGTATCGGTTGCATCCCCAGTTTGGGCATTTCTCAGACTCCATTCATCAGCTTTGTTTATCTATTAAAGCGGTTTTTGATTGGACGTTCAATATAAAATGTGTCTTAATTGTTGCCAGTTTTGGTTCTAATAGTTACAAAAACAGTAAGGAGAATGGATGACAGACCTTTCGCCGAGCAGAGAAAAGGACAAAATCAATCCGGTGGTTTTTTACACTTCCGCCGGACTGATTTTGTTGTTTTCCCTGATGACTCTCTTCTTCAGCGATTTTTCCGCGGCCTGGATTGGCCGTACCCTGAACTGGGTTTCCCGCACCTTCGGCTGGTACTATTTGCTCGCCGCGACGCTGTATATCGTGTTTGTCGTGTGCATCGCCTGCTCGCGTTTCGGTTCGGTGAAGCTCGGGCCGGAACATTCGAAGCCGGAATTTAGCGTGCTCAGCTGGGCGGCAATGCTGTTCGCCGCCGGTATCGGTATCGACCTGATGTTCTTCTCCGTCGCCGAACCGGTGACCCAGTATATGCAGCCGCCGGAAGGGGCCGGGCAGACCATGGAGGCGGCGCGCCAGGCGATGGTGTGGACGCTGTTTCACTACGGGCTGACCGGATGGTCGATGTATGCCCTGATGGGGATGGCGCTGGGATACTTTAGCTATCGTTATAATTTACCCCTGACCATCCGCTCCGCGCTCTATCCGATCTTCGGCAAAAAGATTAATGGCCCAATCGGCCACAGCGTGGATATCGCCGCCGTTATCGGTACCATTTTTGGTATTGCCACCACGCTCGGGATTGGCGTTGTGCAGCTAAACTACGGCCTCAACGTGCTGTTTGATATTCCGGACTCGCTGGGTGCGAAAGCGGCGCTGATCGTGCTGTCGGTCATTATCGCCACCATCTCCGTGACCTCCGGGGTGGATAAAGGCATTCGTATTCTTTCCGAGCTTAACGTGGTGCTGGCCCTCGGGCTGATCCTGTTTGTCCTGTTTATGGGCGACACCGAGTTTCTGCTCAACGCGCTGGTGCTCAACGTTGGCGACTATGTGAATCGTTTTATGGGTATGACCCTGAACAGCTTCGCCTTCGATCGTCCGGTAGAGTGGATGAACAACTGGACCCTGTTCTTCTGGGCGTGGTGGGTGGCGTGGTCGCCGTTTGTCGGCCTGTTCCTGGCGCGTATTTCACGTGGACGCACCATTCGTCAGTTTGTGGTGGGAACGCTGATTATCCCGTTCACCTTTACCCTGCTGTGGCTGTCGGTGTTCGGCAATAGCGCGCTGTATGAAATCATCCACGGCAATGCAGCCTTCGCCGCCGAGGCGGTCGCCCACCCGGAGCGCGGCTTCTATAACCTGCTGGCGCAGTATCCGGCGTTTACCTTTAGCGCTTCGGTGGCGACGATTACCGGCCTGCTGTTCTATGTGACCTCCGCGGATTCCGGGGCGCTGGTGCTGGGTAACTTCACCTCGAAGCTGAAGGATATCAACAGCGATGCGCCAAACTGGCTGCGGATCTTCTGGTCGGTGGTTATCGGCCTGCTGACCCTCGGGATGCTGATGACTAACGGCATTTCCGCCCTGCAGAACGCGACGGTGATTATGGGGCTGCCGTTTAGCTTCGTGATCTTCTTCGTGATGGCGGGATTGTACAAGTCGCTGAAGGTCGAGGATTATCGCCGCGAGAGCGCCAACCGCGACACCGCTCCGCGACCGCTCGGCGTGCAGGATCGCCTGAGCTGGAAGAAGCGCCTGTCGCGGCTGATGAACTATCCCGGCACGCGCTATACCCGCCAGATGATGGAGACGGTGTGCTTCCCGGCGATGGAAGAGGTGGCGCAGGAGCTGAAGCTGCGCGGCGCTTACGTCGAGCTGAAAAGCCTGCCGCCGGAAGAGGGAGACAGCCTGGGCCATCTTGACCTGCTGGTGCATATGGGCGACGAGCAGAACTTTGTTTATCAGATCTGGCCGCAGCAGTACTCCATTCCCGGCTTTACCTACCGGGCGCGCAGCGGGAAGTCGACCTACTATCGTCTGGAGACCTTCCTGCTGGAAGGGAGTCAGGGCAACGACCTGATGGACTACAGCAAAGAGCAGGTCATTACCGATATTCTTGACCAGTACGAGCGTCATTTGAACTTTATCCATCTGCATCGCGAAGCGCCGGGCAACAGCGTGACCTTCCCCGGAATGTAGGTCATCTAAACGTTTTCTGAAAAAGGATTGCGGCTGGTTAAATATACAGTGAATTGCGCAGGGAAGCGTATGATGGCGGCGGGTGCCTGAGGCTTTCTGCGTTCAGGCTTAGGTGAGGATTCAGAAAGACGAAGCCCCAGGAGATGTTCCCATCAACCTGAGGCTCACGATCCAACCCTAGCACGTTGGATAGTAGCCTCTTCTTCGCATGGAGGCAACGAGATGCTGACAAAATACGCCCTGGTGGCAATCATCGTGCTGTGTCTGACAGCGCTGGGATTGACGTTAATGGTGCGCGACTCGCTGTGCGAGCTGAGCATCAAAGAACGTAGTATGGAGTTCAAGGCCGTTCTCGCTTACGAAACGAAGAAGTAGCCGGTATGCGGGGAGCTATCCCCGCTTATCCGCAGGCTGGGTAAGGAACCTTAAGGCACCTTTTTTCTGCTTATGGGGGCAGGATGGACGGCGAGAGAACATCGACCGGTTAAAACAATCGCGCCGCCACCCTGCATACTGCTTCGCTGACGTTAATCTCACCCTTACCAGCATTTTTCTACGCTAAATCCGTTCTACCAGCAGACAAAACCACCATCAACCACCAGGTCAACGCCGGTGCAGAACGAGGCGGCATCGCTGGCGAGGAACAGCGCCGGGCCGGCCATCTCCTCAACCTTCGCCATACGCTGGATCGGCGTCTGGCTTTCGAATTCGCGGGTCTGATGAACCATCTCAGGGCGGGTGTTCATCGGCGTGGCGGTATAGCCGGGGCTGATGGAGTTGACCCGAATCCCTTTGCCGATCCACTCCATCGCCAGGCTTTTTGACAGGTGGATAACGCCCGCTTTAGAGCAGTTGTAGTGCGCCTGATCGAGACCGCGGTTAACAATAATGCCGGACATCGAGGCGATATTAATAATCGAACCGCCGCCCGCTTCCTGCATCAGTTCGGCTTCCGCTTTGCAGGAGTTCCACACGCCGGTCAGGTTAATATCGATAACCCGCTGCCACTGCTCGGTTTCCATCTCCAGCGCCGGATTGGCGTTGGCAATCCCGGCGGCGTTGACGGCTATATCGAGGCGGCCAAAGCGGCTTTTCGCTAATGCCACGCCGGCGCGTAGGTCGCTAAGCTGGCGCACATCACCGGTGTAGTAGCAGGCCTCTCCGCCGATGGCTTCAATATTTTTGACGGTTTCGGCGAGGCCGCCGTCTTCGCGGAGATCGAAGCAGACGACCCGAGCCCCCGCGCTGGCGAGCCCGTAAGCAATCATCTGGCCGATGCCGCTGCCCGCGCCGGTGACAAAGGCCACGCGGTCCTGCAGGTTAAACAGCTGTTGGGCAAAATCTTTTGCGATCATAGTCATTTCTCTCTAAAAAATATTCTTTAGCATGCCCGGTGTTGGCGTTCCCGGAGGCGGCGCGTTGCGCCTGTCCGGGCTACGGGGCTTGTGCCGTCGGGTAGTCGGGTAGCCCGGACAGGTGCGCAGCACCGCCTCCGGGACATGATTTGTGTAGCCTGACCTGAAAAATGCCAGGCTGGCGGCATTACGACATAATCAAGCCGCCATCGATATTGATGGTCTGCCCGGTGAGGTAGCGCGCGTCGTCGGAGGCGAGAAACGCCACCAGCCCGGCAACGTCTTCCGGTTTGCCGGCGCGCTTCATCGGAATGCCTTCGACCCACTCCGCCATCAGCTCGCCTTTACCGTAGCGCTTCTGCTCGGTGCTGAGGATTTCGCCCCAGACGCGGTCGTTGTAATCCCACATCTCGCTTTCGATAATGCCCGGACAGAAGGCGTTAACGGTGATATTCCACGGCGCCAGCTCGTGCGCCAGGCTTTGGGTGATGCCGATCACGCCCATTTTGCTGGCGGCATAGTGCGGGGTGTAGATAAAGCCCTGACGACCCTGGCCGGAAGAGGTGTTGATCAGGCTACCGTGGTTCTGCTTGACCATATATTTGGCGGCTTCGCGGCAGCACAGCCAGACGCCGGTGGTGTTAACGGCGAGCACTTTTTCAAAGTCGGCTTTCGGCATGCGATCGTAATAGTCGATGGTGATCACGCCTGCGTTCTGGATAGAGACGTCGATGGTGCCGAAACGCGCTGCCGCCTGCTCGTACAGCGACTGCACCTGCGCTTCGTCGGTCACATCAACCTGTAACGACAGGATGTCGGCCTGGTAGCGCTGGCGGAGGGTTTCCGCCGTTTCGTGGACGCGCTCGGCGTTAGAGACCATCACCAGATTCGCGCCGTCGCGCGCAAAGCGCTCGGCAATACCGGCACCAATTCCGCGGCAGGCGCCGGTGATAACAACCGTTTTGTTGTGGAAATTTCTTTGCATGTTTTTCATCCCTTATTGAAGCCGGACGGCAGTGCGTCCGGCGGGGTAATAAATAGGTGATTAACTGGTGGCGCCTGCCGCCGCCAGCTTCTCCTCATGGCGGCGCATCAGGATGACTTTGTTCTGCAGTTTCTGCTGGAACTGGTCGACGACGACGGCGGTGACGATAACCACGCCTTTAATGACCATTTGCCAGAAATCGCTGACCCCCATCATCACCATGCCGTCGGCGAGGAAGACGATGACGAACGCGCCAATGATTGACCCGGTCACCCGGCCGCGACCGCCCGCCAGCGCGGTTCCGCCGAGCACGGTGGCGCCGATGGCGTCCATTTCGAACATATTGCCGGTCATCGGGTGCGCGGTTTGCAGTTGCGAAGCGACGATGAGGCCAACGAACGCTGAGCACAGGCCGGAGAAGGCGTAAACGAAGATTTTTGCCTTGACGATAGGCACGCCGGCCAGGCGTGCGGCGGATTCGTTACCGCCGATAGCGTAGATATAGCGGCCCAGCGGGGTTTTGGTGGTCAGCCAGTAGCCCAGCAGCAGGAAGCCGATCATCAGCCAGATTGGCAGATAGATGCCCAACAGCGTCCCGGATCCCAGGGTGGAGAAACCGGTGTTGCCCAGCGCTTCCATGCCGTTGAGGTTGGGGTAGGTGCTGCCGTCGTTGAACAGCAGCGCCGAGCCTCTGGCGACATACATCATGCCCAGGGTGCAGATAAAGGGCGCGACGCCGAAGCGGGTGATGACCGCGCCGTTAACGAAGCCAACCAGCACGCCGAAGAGCGCCACGCAGAGGATAACTTCCGGTACGTTGAAGAAGATAACGCTGCCGTTCCATAAGGGCAGGCCGTTGGTTAACAGCGCTCCGGCCACCATGCCGCAGATGCCGGCGACGGCGCCGACGGAGAGGTCGATACCGCCCGTCAGGATAACCAGCGTCATGCCGATGGCCAGCAGGCCGGTGATGGCCACGTGCTGGGTCATAATCAGCAGGTTAGATGTGGTCAGGAAATTCGGTACCATCACGCTGAAGAACGCGATAACCAGCAGCAGAGCGATAAACGTTCTGGCCTTCAGCAGGTACATATAAATCATATATTTCTGGTTCATGATGGGTTCCAGCCTGATTAATCTTGAGGTGTTGAAGCCGCGATTAATTTTTCGCGGGTCACCGCATGACGCGGTAAATCGGCGGTAATCCGACCGTCGGCCATGACCAGGATGCGATCCGCCAGCGCCATCACTTCATCCAGCTCCGATGAAGAGAACATCACTGCCAGACCCTGCTGGGCCATTTTGCCGATCAGATGATAAACGTCGGTTTTCGCGCCGACGTCGATACCGCGAGTGGGCTCATCGAGAAACACCACCTCCGGCTTCGTCATCAACGCCTTGCCGAGCACCACCTTTTGTTGGTTGCCGCCGCTGAGCGAGGTGACAGGCAGATCGGGGTCGCTCACCTTGATTGCCAGTTCGCGAATCATCTCTTTGACGCAGGCGATTTCTTTCTGCGGATTCAGCCATTTCCACGCCCGGCGAAATCCCTGCAGGCTGAAATCGGATAAGGTCATATTCGATTGAATCGACATCATCTGCACCACGCCTTCGCCCTGACGGTCTTCAGGCACCAGAGCCAGCCCTTTTTTCAGCCGCGCCTGGAACGGGGCCTTTTCGATATTTTCGCCGTTGAGATGGACGTTACCGCTCTGGCAGGGCATCAGGCCGACCAGGCCTTTAAACAGCTCCGTGCGTCCGGCGCCGAGCAGGCCGTAGATGCCGATCACTTCTCCCTTACTTAAGGTAAAGGTCACATCGTTGAGCTTATAGCCGCCGCTGGGGTGCAGCGCCGTCAGACCTTCAACGGCAAGGACCGCTTCGCCTTTCGGCGCCGGCCGGTAGTCGAAATGTTTTTTCTTATCGCCGACCATCTGTTCGATAATCCACGGAATACTGGCGTCGCTGACCTCGCGCTCGCTGATAAAGCGCCCGTCGCGGAAAATAGTGATGTGGTCGCCAATTTCCATCAGCTCTTCCAGACGGTGGGAAATATAGATAATGGTGACGCCGCGGCGTTTAAGCTGTTCGATCACGTTAAACAGGATTTTGACTTCCGACTGGCTGAGCGCGGAAGTGGGTTCATCCATAATTAATACCCGGGTGTCCTTAGAAAGCGCGCGCGCAATTTCCACCAGCTGCTGATGACCAATGCCTAATTCGCCAAGCTGGGTGTAGGGATCGACATTCAGCTCCAGTCTTTCCAGTAATGATTTGGCTAACTCATATTGATATTTTTCGTTAATCTTCCCTTTTTGAAAGAATTCGTTAGCCATAAAAATATTATCCATGACGTTCATATTCGGGAATAAATTTAATTCCTGAAAAATGATGCTGATTCCCTGCTTTTCAGCCTGGTGCGTTGAGCTAAGGGTCACCGGGGCGCCATCAAGAATAATTTGACCGGAAGAGGGTGTTTCAACGCCAGCAAGCATTTTCATCATGGTGGATTTACCCGCACCATTTTCACCGATCAGAACGTTTACTTTATTTCGATAGACCCGGTAATTCACGCTATCTAAGGCGACAACGCCCGGATAAACGCGAGATAATTCGCGAGTTTCGATAATAACTTCAGAATCGACTGGTTGGGAATTGACGAGTTCTTGCCGCTGCATGTTATTGCCCTCCCAAACGAACAATTTTGGCTGGCGTAATATCAGGCATGGTCTGCGGAATATCCCAGGCCGAGAACACGCCGTACACCTGTACCGCTTCGCCGGTTTTCACCTGCACCGTCTGGATCATCTTGACCGCATGTTCGTTAATCGCCCGGCTATATTCGCCAAACAGCACCTGATCGTTAAAGTCCTGATAGCTGGCGCCCTGATAGCCGTCGCGTAATAATGTGCCGCGCAGCGTTGGGCCAATTTGCACCACCACGTTGCCGCCGCTGATATCCTCAATCGTCATTTTTCCGCTGCGCGAAGCGGAATCAATTTTACTGATATTGCCTTCGACTTTGACGTAAAACACGCAGGGGTTTTCGTCCTGAGCGCGATAGCCTAAGGTTTTGCAGGCGCTATCGATATCTTTCGCCGCGCGCAGGGCGGTCATCAGCTCGGCAACGGGGCGCGCTTTAGCCACAACCTGGGGAACCAGCTGGTCTTGCCATGTCCGATCGATATCCGCCATATGCGGGTTGGGCGGAGATTTAAGATCGGCCAGCTCCTGCTGAGAGACGATACGACAGCCCCCGAGCGCAAGAATAACCAGCGTCAGCGAGATTTTTTTATACATAATACGCTCCTGTGCGCCCCGGACGGGGCGCAACAACCCGAAATCAGGATTTGATATTGAAGTCCTGCACTTTGTCTGCATTGTCCTGAGTAATCAGAATGCCGCGGAACATCACGCGCTGCTTGGCCGGTTTTTCACCTTTTTGCAGGTAGTTATCGAGGTCGGTCACCCCCTGAGCGGCGATGGCCTGCGCCTGAAGCATTACGGTGGCCTGCAGGGTGCCGGCTTTTACCGCGTCGCGCTCATCGTTGCTGCCATCGATACCGACCACCACCACATCGTTACGATTCGCGGCTTTCAGCGCGGCAATGGCGCCGAGGGCCACAGGACCGTTGCCGCAAATCACGCCTTTCACGTCGGGGTGCGCCTGCAGAATACTGTCCATAATGCGCTTGCCGTCGATTAACGTGCCTTTCGCGTCCTGCTTAGCGACGCTGACCATATCCGGGTACTGGTCAATCACCTGGTGGAAAGATTTAGAGCGGGTCACGCAGTTATTATCCGCAAGGTTACAGGTCAGTTCGGCATATTTGCCTTTCTCCGCCATTTTCTCGACAAATACGTTGGCGACTTCAGAACCGGCCTGGAAGTTATTATGGGTAATTTGCTCCAGCGCGATATCATCGACAGGAATTTCGCGGTTAATTAAAACCACCGGAATACCCGCTTTCTTCGCTTTTTCAATGGCGGCGACGCTGGCGGTGGAGTCGGCGTTATCCAGAATAATGCCCTGAACTTTTTTACCGATGGCGGTATCGATCAGCTCATTCTGTTTTTTGACATCTTCACCATGCGACAAAATGGTGGTCTGGTAGCCCAGTTCTTTAGCTTTCTCGCTGGCGCCCTTGGCTTCAGAGGCGTAATAGGGGTTATCCAGCGAGTTAACCATGATCATGATGGTGCCTTTTTCTGCCGCCTGGGCAGCGAAAGAAAAGGCGGTCAGGGTAGCAGCGGTTAAAAGCGTTAAACGTAATTTCATGACAATTTTCTCTCTTGGTTGTTATTGTCGGGTACGGTGAAACAACGTAAGGCCTGTAAATCGAGTTTATGGGCCGGGGGTCTCCTTTTGTTGATGATTAAGAGCCTATCCATTAGGGCTATTTTACTGGCCATTTTGAACCAGGGCAGTGCTCAAAACCCTCACGTACTACGTGTACGCTCCGGTTCTTCCGCGCTGTCCGTGTTCAAACTGCCTGCGCCAATAACGCCTACTGGGATAGGCTCTAAGGTGCGTCACGCGTTCGATTCCCTGGTGGGCGTCAGGCGGACGTTGCCGGTTTCCATAATGTTCTGTTCACCGCATGGCGCCACTCCTGCCATCTTTTCTGCAGGCGCTGGTGGCGGGCCATATCGGGGATAAATTCGCTGTGTTCGGTTAAAAACGCGTTCAGGTCGGTCACCGATCCGGGATTCAGGGCTTTGCGCGCGAGCAGGGCCGCGCCAATCGCCGACAGCTCGGCAACGTCGCTGCGCATCACCGGACAGCCGAGCAGGTCAGCCTGATACTGCATTAGCCAGTCGTTCCTGGTTGGGCCGCCGTCGACCATCAGCGCCGTTAAGTGGAAGTCGTCCTGCTGGCGCATCGCCACCACCACATCGGCGATTTGATAGGTAATGGATTCCAGCGCGGCGCGAATCAGATGGGCGCGCTTGACGCCGCGGCTCAGGCCGCAAATCACGCCGCGGGCGCTGTCATCCCACCACGGGGCTCCCAGGCCGGTTAACGCTGGCACAAAATAGACGCCCAGCGTGGAGTCCACGGAGGCGGGCAGGGTGTTGAGTTCATGCGCCAGTTCGGCATCGGAAAGTTCGCTCAGGCCGGTGCTGTCCGCCATCCACGCCACGGCATCGCCGGTATGCGGAATATTACCTTCGAGTCCGTAGGTGATGCTGTCGCCGTCGTGCCAGGCGATGGTGGTGGCCAGCGCGTCGATATCGCACTGTGCGGATTTTACCGGCGCCATCACCGATGACCCCGTACCGTAGGTGGCTTTCACGCAGCCGAGTTCACCCAGCGCGTGGCCAAACAGCGCGGCGTGGGAATCCCCGACCATCGCCATTACGGGAATACCGTCAGGGATAGCGTTCAACCCCCGGGTATAGCCAAACAATCCGCTGGAGGGCTTGATCTCCGGCAGCGCGGCGCGCGGGATCTGGAACAGCGCCAGCATGTTGTCATCCCACTGGCCGGTTTGCAGGTTCAGCAGCTGGGTACGCGCGGCATTGGAGTAATCGCAGTAGAACGCCTCGCCCTGGGTTAAGTTCCACAGCAGCCAGCTGTCGATAGTGCCGAGGCAGATTTCTCCGCGCTCAGCCAGCGCGCACCCCTCAGGAAGAGATTCCAGCAGCCAGCGCATTTTCGAGGCCGAAAACAGAGGCGCAATCGGCAGGCCGGTCACAGCCTTTATTTGCTGCTCTTTATCGCTGTGGCGCAGTTCATCGCAAAACGCGGCGCTGCGGCTGCATTGCCAGGTGATCGCGGCGTTGATTGGCTTACCGCTCTGGCGATACCAGCCGATCGCGGTCTCGCGCTGGTTACTGATGGCTAATGCCGCGACGTTTTCTGCGCCAACGTGCGCTACCGCTTGCGCGATAACCGCCAGCGAAGCGTCAACCAGGACTTCTCCCGACTGCTCGACCCAGCCTTCACGCGGCGTCTGGATCGCCAGCGGCTGAGAGAATTTCACCACGACCTGGCCGCGGCTATCGAGTACGACGGCTTTGGCATTGGTGGTGCCTTCGTCCAGCGCAATGATGAACTCTTTACGTGTTGCCTGCATTAGGTAGTCTCCTGAGTCACACTTCGTCCTGGCGCGGAGGGGGAAGTCGGCATTCCTCTTTATCGCATTGCTTCTTAGCAGGCCATGATGTGACAATTCGTTTTCACTTTTTTAATCACTGAATATATATTCGATAGTGATTATTTATTTGTTACCTTAGCCAGAAACTTCCCGTCGGGCTACAGGAAAAGTTATCAATTGTGCTGGCAATCACACTTATCCGTTTGGTGAAGCTTCCGGATGTCGGGGGAAAAGAGCGCGGTTTTCTGGTTATATACGATTGAAATATAAAAATTTATTGGCGAAGCCTTTACGCCTGAAGGAAAGCGTAAAGGCTGTGGGAAAGTGTTTGAGTGAGGAAATTACCCGGCGATAAGCAGCCTGGCTGTTGGATAATCGGTGATCAGAACATCGATATAACCGCCTGAAAGCGCGCCTTTGATAGCCGCTACCTTCTCGCTGCCGCCGGCAAGGGCCACCACGTTAGGGCACTTCTTCACTTTCTCCAGCGCCATGCCGATCACAGGATCTTCATCATCGCGTAACACCGCCTTGCCGTTTTTATCGTAGTAGTGCAGGCAAATGTCACCCACGGCGCCGCGTTCCGCCAGCACCTGCAGCATATCTTCGTGATAGTAGTTACCGGACGTTTTGAGCAGCTGCGAAGGTTCAAGGATGCCAATCCCGACGATGGCGATATCGACTTCGTCGAAGCGCGCAATCACATCGGCGACATCTTTGCTGGCCACGAGGCGATTTTTCTCCTCCGTAGAACCTTCGATGCTCTGGGAAGGGAGCAGCCAGGCTTCACAGTTCAGACGCTGCGCCAGGGTCTGGGTCAGGATGGTCGCCTGCACGTTACCGTTAGGACCCACGCCGCCGAGCAGTTGAATCACGCCGTTGGCCTTCAGGTTTTGCGCGTGAACCTCATCAACCATTGCGCGGATAGTCGAACTCCACGACGAGACGCCAATCAGATCTTTCGGCCGCAATCGCGTTTCCAGATAGTGGGCCGCGGCGGATCCGATGGCGCGCTTGATGGTGTGATCGCTGGCGTCCTCTTCGGTATCCACGACGATGGCCTGTTTAATTCCGTAGCGATCCTCGAGGCCTTTTTCAAGATTGAGGAAAATATTCGATGGCTGAACAACGCTGATTTTGACCACGCCTTCTTTTTGGCAGCGGGCGATCGCTCGGGAGATAAATGACTGAGAAAGCGAGAGAAGTTGAGCGATATCGGACTGCTTTCGTCCTTCAAGATAGTAGAGCGTGGCAATCTTAACTAATAGCCGTTGTTCATCCTGCTTAGCCATATATTTCCCCGAAAATCATTTACGTGCAGCCATTATGTTAGAGCTCATTATCATACGCGAAAAGAAAAGACAGTTAAGTGTGATGGATATCTAACTTTCGCCAATCCTCAAAATCAGCTATGGACAAAAACAGAACAGTAGCCGCATAATTGAATAAAGAGTCGTTAATGAATATATATTCATAGCGATTTCAGGTCAACTGAAAAGTGCCCGGGTGACGTCACGCCCGGTGGTAAGGAGGCAGAATGTTCCTGAGTATGATGCAGCGGCGTAAGCCTTACGATGCGTTGCCTGGGGATGTCTGGTTTTTTTAGTCCCTGACGGAATAAATATTCCAAGTTGAAAATAAATTCAGAGGTATTAAATGAATCCCTATAGCTATGATGTCCAGGCCCTTGAGCGTAAAGCCCGCGCCGTACGTCGCCATATCGTCAGATTGAACGCCAACAGCCCTGCGGGCGGGCACACCGGCGCCGACCTGTCGCAGGTTGAACTGCTCACCGCGCTCTATTTCCGCATTCTGAACGTCGCGCCGGAGCGTCTGGCTGACGACCAGCGCGATATCTACATCCAGTCGAAAGGCCATGCGGTGGGCTGCTACTACTGCGTGCTGGCCGAGGCGGGCTTCTTTCCGGTTGAGTGGCTGGAAACCTATCAGCATGCGAACTCCCATCTTCCGGGTCACCCGGTGCGCCAGAAAACGCCGGGGATTGAGCTCAACACCGGCGCGCTGGGCCACGGTTTGCCTGTTGCGGTGGGGCTGGCGCTGGCTGCGAAAAAAAGCAACAGCTCCCGCCGCATTTTTTTAATTACCGGCGATGGCGAGCTGGCGGAAGGCAGCAACTGGGAAGCGGCGCTGGCCGCGGCGCACTACGGCCTTGATAATCTCATCATTATTAATGACAAGAACAATCTCCAGCTGGCGGGTCCGACGCGCGAAATCATGAATACCGATCCGCTGGCCGACAAATGGAAGGCCTTCGGGATGACGGTCACCGAATGCCAGGGCAACGACATGGCGTCGGTAGTGGCGACCCTGGAAGGGCTGAAGCAGGAAGGTAAACCGAACGTCGTTATCGCCAACACCACGAAAGGTGCCGGTATTTCCTTTATCCAGGGGCGCCCGGAGTGGCACCACCGGGTACCGAAAGGCGAAGAAATTGCACTGGCACTGGAGGAACTGAAAGATGAGTAATGCAGAACACCTGGCGAGCGTGATGGTTCAGGCCTTTATTGATGCGGTCGACCGCGGGGTCGATCTGGTGCCGGTGGTGGCTGACTCCACGTCAACGGCCAAAATCGCGCCGTTTATTAAACAGTTCCCCGGGCGTCTGGTGAACGTGGGCATCGCCGAGCAGAGCATGGTCGGGACGGCGGCGGGTCTGGCGCTGGGGGGCAAAGTGGCGGTCACCTGTAACGCCGCGCCGTTCCTGATTTCCCGCGCCAATGAGCAAATTAAAGTCGACGTTTGCTATAACAACACCAACGTTAAGCTATTTGGCCTTAACGCCGGCGCCAGCTACGGCCCGCTGGCCAGCACCCATCACGCGATTGACGATCTGGCGGTGATGCGCGGCTTCGGTAATATCCAGATTTTCGCTCCGTCTTCGCCGCGCGAATGTCGGCAGATTATCGATTACGCCATCGGCTATCAGGGGCCGGTCTATATTCGCCTCGACGGCAAGGCGCTGCCGGAGCTGCACGATGAAAGCTATCGCTTTGTGCCGGGAGCAGTCGTTACGCTGCGGGAAGGCGAGGATATCGCGCTGGTGGCCACCGGCTCGACGGTGCATGAAATCGTCGATGCCGCGCAGAGGCTGGCCGATGCGGGGATTCAGGCCAAAGTGGTGAGCGTGCCGTCCATTCGCCCTTGCGATACCGCCGCGCTGCTGGCGGCCCTGAAGCCGTGCAAAGCGGTGATAACGGTGGAGGAGCATAACGTCAACGGCGGCTTGGGGAGCCTGGTGGCGGAAGTGCTGGCCGAAGCCGGCGCGGGAATCCCGCTCAAACGTCTGGGGATCCCGGATGGCGAGTATGCGGCGGCGGCGGACCGCGGCTGGTTGCGCAAACACCACGGTTTCGATGCCGCTTCCGTCGCCGGGCTGGCGCAGAAAATGCGCTGACTTTACGCCGGCTTAAACCGATAACCCGCGCGGTCTGCCGCGCGGGTTTTGTTTTTACGTCGCGCAGAGCGTGATGACGTAGTCACCGGCCTTAATCCATTGCAGCCGATACTCCCCGGCGGAGAGCCGAAGAAGCAGATTTCCTTCCTTTATATACGTCACCTCAAAATCGCTGAAACCCACGCCGTTCTGTATTTCGGGCGGGCTGGCCTTAAATGCGCTCTCTTTTGCCGAAAACGCCAGCGTCAGCGCCAGCGCCGACGGCAGGCCGCTGGCGTCCAGCAGGCTTTTTTCCGCGCTATTGACGATGCTGCTTTCCAGCTCGGCCGCGAGGGCGGGAGACAGGATGCGCTCAATATCAACGCCGACCGGCCCGGCGGAGACAACCGCCAGCGCGCTGCGTTCGCAGTGGCTGATGCTGCCGTACCACGGCGCGGGCCACAGGGGCTGGCGTTGGTCGCCAATGGCAGGGATCTCTGTCTCACCGACCTCCCGCAGCGCATAAACCGCGGCGATACGCCCGGCAAGATGTTCGCTCTGCCGCTTGCGGGCGCAGCCGCTTAGCCGGGCATGATGAGGCAGCCAGAGGAGATCTTCAGGCCGAAAGGTCAATGGGTCGAAATCGACACGCTGCAGCGAGCGATCGGCAAGCTGAATGATAGAACGTTGGGTTTGCATAGGGGGGATGTTAACAGATTCTCCCCGCCGCCCTCTATGGCAAGAGGGCGGGGGGAACGGCCAGACAATCAGAAGTGGGTATTGACGCCCAGATACCAGGTGCGGCCTGATTCGTTATAGGTATTGGCGCCCGCGCCAGCCATATAAGAAACATCGGTCAGGCTACCGGTGGTTTGCGCATTCCCCGCGCGCCAGTGGCGCTTGTCGAAGACGTTATCCACGCCGCCGGTCAGGCTGACGTTTTTGGTCACATCCCAGGTGGCGCTCAGGCCAACGATGCTGTATGGGCTGACTTCATCCGTTTCAGAACCCACCGCGGGCTCACCTTTGTAGTTATATTTCTTCGGCTGCTGCTTGCCGTACCAGGTGAAGGTCGACTGTACGGAAATATCCTGCTGAATCTGCCAGCTCAGGGTGGAGTTCAGGGTATATTCCGGAATAATCGACAGACGATCGCCGGTTTCCTTGTTTTTACTTTGCAGCATATAAGTGATGTTATTGGTCCAGTTCACCGTTTCGCTGACCGGCACGTTCAGGGTGCCTTCCAGACCTTCAACCACCGCTTTAGGCACGTTTTCCCACTGATAGATATCGGTATTGACGTTACCTTTCGAAGTGTGTGCAATCGGCGCGTAGCCGGCTTCGATTTTATCGCGGTAGTCGTTGCGGAACCAGGTCACCCCTGCCAGCCAGCCGTCGCGTTTAAACTCAAGGCCAATCTCTTTGTTGATGCTGGTTTCGGCTTTCAGGTCATCGTTACCCATCATGTAGCAACCGGTACCGGTGCCGCTGGCGTAGCAGCCCTGGCCTTTGCTATAGAGAATATAGTTCGGGTTGGTTTGGTACAGGCTCGGCGCTTTATAGGCGCGGGCGATGCCCATTTTCAACGTGAAGTCATCCCCCAGCCCCTGAGACAGGTTGAGCGACGGGCTCCAGTTGTTGCCGACGATCGTGTGATGATCGAAACGCAGCGCCGGCGTCAGCATGGTGGTGTCGGTCAGCTCCACGTTGTCTTCGGCAAACAGGGAGAAGATCTCGGCCTTCGAGTATGGGCTACGGCCGGTGCTGTCATAGCCGTCGATATCGCCGCCCATAAAGGTTTGGGTATTTGACGCCCGATCCTTCATCCGCTGCTGGTTCCATTCGGTGCCCAGCGTCAGGTTCTGGTTAAACACCAGATCCAGCGGGATGTTAACTTCGCTGTGCAGCATCACGTCGGCCAGGTCGATATCGCTGAACTGGTTGCTGTTGAAGATACCTTCCGTACCGCCCGCCAGACCTTCGCCTTTACGCGAGTTGCGGGTACGTTCGTACTGGGCCCAGTTGCTGGTGGTCACGCCGTTATCCCAGCCGCCGTTCCAGGTGACGGAGTAAGTCTGGCGATAGAGGCGGTTCGTTTCTTTTCCGTAGTTCTCTTTTACCAGATCGTTGGTATTGGTGTTCTGCGTATCGCCCGCGTAGAGGTTGCCCTGACGGCTGTAGCCGGATTCAAACTCCAGCGACTGCATCGGGGCGAAATCCCAGCGCACGACGCCGTTAATGTTCTTATTTTTAACCCCTTCACGCCCGGCAGGCATGGTATTAGCGTACGCGCCGGTACGCTCTGACTGATGCCCGTCGTTGATATCCCAGGCATCGGCCTGCGTTTTATCGAGGTTGCCCAGTAGACGGAAGCTGAAATCGCCGCCCAGCGGGCCGCTGAGGCTAAAGTTGGTGCGTTTGGTCGAGCCTTCTTCTTTATGCTCCGGGGCGTTCATGTAGGTGTTCCATGAACCATGCCATTCGCCGTCGCTTTTCTTGGTAATGATATTGACCACGCCGCCCGCCGCGCCGTTGCCGTAGCGCGCGGCCGCCGGGCCGCGAATGACTTCAATACGTTCGATCAGCTCCGGCGGTACCCATGAAGTATCGCCGCGGGTATCGCGCTCGCCGCGCCAGCCCAGACGCACGGAGTTGCGGCTGGTCACGGGCTTGCCGTCAATCAGGATCAGGGTGTTTTCCGGGCCCATGCCGCGAATATCAATCTGGCGATTGTTGCCGCGCTGGCCGCTGGTGGAGTTGCCGGTCAGGTTAACGCCGGGCATGGTACGGATAATTTCCGACACGTCACGCGCAGGCGGGCGTTTACGAATTTCATCTGCGGTAATGGTTGAAACGCCGGGCGCCTGCAGGTTCTGCTCGGCGGCGGTGACGACCATGGTTTCATCAGCGGTTGCGGTTTTGCTATCGGAGGCGGTTTCCGCCGCGCTCAGCGGAAACGCAGCCCCGTAGATTCCCAGATTGACCAGCAAGGCCAGGGATTTGATCCTGTTATTCATTGTAATTCCTGCTTTTTGTCGCCACCTTCTCCAAAAGACCCTTCCCAGCGGGAGGAGAGGCGGTACCAATGTTGCCAGTCGAGGGCAAAGGGCGCTCCGTCGCGGACTAAATGAGCCCTCTCAGACATGTTTAATTTTGAAAGACGCGCTTCCCACAGCGCGCTAATACGCTATTGCAAATGAAAATAGTTATCAATAATATTATCAATAAATATTGCGTTTATTAATGCGTTTGTTGATAAATGTCACGATAAACATAGGGTTGAAAAGGAATGCATAAGACAGGAAGTGACGACTGGTGGCAGCATATCTCCGGCCCGCAAATCGAAGCCGTTGACGGCGCGTATCGGGTAACCTTCTGGTGGCGCGATCCGGCGGGCAACGAAACGTCTTCGGCCATCCAGCGGGTATGGATTTATATCACCGGCGTGACTGACCATCATAAAAATGCCGTACCGCAAACCCTGCGGCGCATTCCCGGTACCGATGCCTGGTACTGGCAAACCACGCTTTCTCCGACTTGGCGCGGCAGCTATTGCTTTATCCCTTCCGCCCGCGACGACGACTTTTCCCCCCAGCTTTTTAACGGTGACGGCCCGGACCGCGCGCTGCTGCGCGAAGGCTGGCGCAGGCTGCTGCCGCAGGCGATTGCCGACCCGCTCAATCCGCAAAGCTGGAAGGGAGGGCGCGGCCACGCGGTCTCCGCGCTGGAGCTGCCTGCAGCCCCGGAGCAGCCGGGCTGGGCGATGCGCGATGAACCTTATCCACCTCCGCTCTGCATCGAATGGCAGAGCCAGCGACTCGGCAACCGCCGACGGATATGGGTTTACGCCACCGGCGACGCGCAGCCGCAGGCGCGCCCGCTGGCGATCCTGCTGGATGGCCAGTTCTGGGCAGAAAGCATGCCGGTATGGGCGCCGCTGGCGGGCTTAACCCGCGAAAAACGGCTGCCGCCGGCGGTTTATCTACTGATTGACGCGATTGATAATCCGCACCGGGCCGCGGAGCTTCCCTGCAATGAGGCGTTCTGGCTGGCGGTTCAGGAAGAACTGCTGCCAATGGTTCACCGGCTGGCGCCTTTCAGCGATCGCGCCGACCGCACGGTGGTGGCGGGTCAGAGCTTTGGCGGCCTGGCCTCGATGTTCGCCGCGCTCTACTGGCCCCAGCGCTTTGGCTGCGTGCTCAGCCAGTCCGGCTCTTACTGGTGGCCGCATCGCGGCGGCGCGCAGACGGGTCTGCTGATTGACCGCCTGAGCCGCGGCGAATTACATCCGCAAGGGCTACGTATCTGGCTGGAAGCCGGTATTCGCGAGCCGATCATTTTTCGCGCCAACCAGGCGCTACTGGCGCATCTGGAACAGCAGACGATTTTCTGGCGTCAGGTTGACGGCGGGCATGATGCGCTGTGCTGGCGCGGCGGGCTGACCGCCGGGCTTATCCAGCTGTGGCAGCCTTTATGCCGTGATGAGTAACAACGCGCGCTTTACGAGGAATTAGACATGCAATTCAGTAACCCCTTCGACAATCCGCAAGGGCAGTTTTACATCCTGCGCAATGGCCAGCAGCAGTTCAGCCTGTGGCCACACTCCTGCGCGCTGCCGGAAGGCTGGGCGGTGGAGTGCCCGCCGCAGTCGTTAGCGGCGTGCAATGCCTGGCTGGCGGCAAACTGGTCTACCTTGACCCCCGCCCACCATGCATCCTGAGGAGCCCACGATGACCACACGTTTACCGCTGGTTGCGGCGCAGCCGGGGATCTGGATGGCGGAGCGCCTCTCGACGCTGCCCGGCGCCTGGAGCGTCGCCCACTATGTCGAGTTGCGCGGTGATATCGACCCGATACTGCTCGGCCGGGCCATTGTCACCGGGCTGTCGCAGGCCGACACCCTCAGCATGCGTTTTTGCGAAGATAACGGCGAAGCCTGGCAGTGGGTCGATGAACATCGCGCGTTTGCCGAACCGGATTACCGGGATCTGCGTGCCGCGAGCGACCCGCACGCGGCCGCGCTGGCGCTGATGCAGGCCGACCTCGGGCAAAACCTGCGGGTGGACGGCGGCAATCCGCTGGTCTGCCATCAGCTGCTGCGGGTGGGCGATAACCGCTGGTACTGGTATCAGCGTTACCACCATTTGCTGGTCGATGGCTTCAGCTTCCCGGCGATTACCCGCCAGATCGCCGCGATCTACCGCGCCTGGCAGCGCGGCGAAGCGACGCCTGATTCCCCGTTTACGCCGTTTGCCGAGGTGGTGGAAGAGTATCAGCGCTACTACGGCAGCGACGCCTGGCAGCGCGACAAACAGTTCTGGCAGGCGCAGCATCAGGCGCTGCCGGCACCGGCCTCGCTGTCGGACGCGCCGCTGGCGGGAAGGGCGACCAGCAGCGATATCTGGCGCATGAAGCTGGAGGTGGATGCCGGAGTCTTTAGCCGGCTGGCGGCAGGGGCGCCGCAGTGCCAGCGCGCCGATCTGGCGCTGGCGCTGACCGCCCTGTGGCTGGGACGGCTGTGCAGCCGAACGGACTACGCCGCGGGCTTTATTTTTATGCGCCGCATGGGCTCTGCGGCGCTCACCGCTACCGGCCCGGTGCTCAACGTTCTGCCGCTGGCGGTCACTATTGACGCCGGGGAAACGCTGCCGGAGCTGGCCACGCGTCTTGCCGGGCAGCTGAAGAAAATGCGCCGCCATCAGCGCTATGACGCCGAACAGATTGTGCGCGACAGCGGCAGAGCGGCGGGCGATGAACCGCTGTTTGGCCCGGTGCTCAATATTAAAGTCTTCGACTATCAGCTGGATATCGACGGCGTGGAGGCCATTACCCACACCTTGGCCACCGGCCCGGTCAATGACCTGGAGCTGGCGCTCTTCCCGGATGAAGCCGGGGGGCTGTCGCTGGAGGTGCTGGCAAATAAGCAGCGATACGAGGAACGGACGCTGCGTAACCATATCTCCCGACTCTCCGCGCTGCTGGCCCAGTTTGCCGATAATCCGACCCTGCGCTGCGGCGAGGCGAATATGCTGTCGGCGGCGGAAACGGAACAGCTGCGGCAGGTCAACGCGACCGCCGTCGACCTGCCGCTCACCACCCTGAGCGCGCTGGTAGCGGAGCAGGCGGCGAAAACCCCGAATGCCCCGGCGCTGGCGGACGGCCGCTGGCAGTTTAGCTACCGCGAGATGCGCCAGCAGGTGGTGGCGCTGGCTGAACAGCTTCGCGCGCGGGGCGTCAAGCCGGGCGATAGCGTCGCGGTCGCGCTGCCGCGTTCGGTATTCCTGACGCTGGCGCTGCACGGTATTGTTGAGGCCGGCGCCGCGTGGCTGCCGCTGGATACCGGCTATCCCGACGATCGTCTGCGGATGATGCTGGAAGACGCCCGGCCGTCGCTGCTGATTACCTCTGAAGATCAGCGGGCGCGCTTTAGCGATATTCCCGGCCTGGAAAGCCTGTGCTACCAGCAGCCGCTGGCGGCGTCGGATGCCGCGCCGCTGGCGCTCTCACGGCCGGAGCATACTGCCTATATCATCTTTACCTCCGGCTCTACCGGGCGACCGAAAGGGGTGATGGTCGGGCAAACCGCCATCGTCAACCGCCTGCTGTGGATGCAGGACCACTATCCGCTCTGCGCTGACGACGTCGTGGCGCAGAAAACGCCGTGCAGCTTTGATGTGTCGGTCTGGGAGTTCTGGTGGCCATTTATCGCCGGCGCGCAGCTGGTGATGGCCGAGCCGGAAGCCCATCGCGATCCGCTGGCGATGCAGCGGTTCTTTGCCCGCTATGGCGTCACCACCACCCACTTTGTGCCGTCGATGCTGGCGGCGTTCGTCGCCTCGCTGGAGGCGGAGAACGTCGGCGCCTGCCAAACCCTGCGCCGGGTATTTTGCAGCGGCGAAGCGCTGCCGACGGCGCTGTGTCGGGAATGGGAGCAACTGACCGGCGCGCCGCTGCATAACCTGTATGGCCCGACGGAAGCGGCGGTGGACGTTAGCTGGTATCCGGCCTGTGGGCCCGAACTGGCGGCGGTAAGCGGCACCAGCGTGCCGATTGGCTGGCCGGTGTGGAATACCGGGCTGCGCATTCTTGATGCCGCCATGTGCCCGGTGCCGCCGGGCGTGGCGGGGGATCTCTACCTGACCGGCATTCAGCTGGCGCAGGGCTATCTGGGGCGCCCCGATTTGACAGCCAGCCGCTTTATTGCCGACCCTTACGCGCCGGGCGAGCGCATGTACCGCACCGGGGACGTTGCCCGCTGGCTGGATAACGGCGCCGTCGAGTATCTCGGGCGCAGCGACGACCAGCTAAAAATTCGCGGTCAGCGGATTGAGCTGGGCGAGATTGACCGCGCGATGTCCGCGCTGCCGGACGTTGCGCAGGCGGTGGCTCACGCCTGCGTCTTCAATCAGGCGGCGGCAACCGGCGGCGATGCCCGTCAGCTGGTGGGCTACCTGGTTTCTGACTCCGGTCTGCCGCTGGACGCCGCCGCGCTCAAAGCGCGGCTTGGCGAACAGCTGCCGCCGCATATGGTGCCGGTGGTGCTGATTCAGCTGCCGGCGCTGCCGCTAAGCGCCAACGGCAAGCTGGATCGTAAAGCGCTGCCGTTACCCACGTTGAGCAGTGAGCGCAGTGGCCGTCCGCCGGAGCCTGGCGTGGAAACCACCGTCGCCACGGCCTTTAGCCAGCTGCTCGGCTGCGAGGTGAACGATATCGACGCCGATTTCTTCGCCCTCGGCGGCCATTCGCTGCTGGCGATGCGCCTGGCGGCGACGCTCGGCCGCGAGCTGGAGCGGCAGGTGACGCCGGGGCAGGTGATGGTCGCGTCTACCGTCGGCAAGCTTAGCGCGCTGCTGGCATCGGACCTCAGCGATGAGCAGGCGCAACGGCTGGGCTTCGACGCTCTCCTGCCGCTGCGCGAGAGCGACGGCCCGACGCTATTTTGCTTCCATCCTGCTTCCGGTTTTGCCTGGCAGTTCAGCGTGCTGGCGCGTTATTTAAGCCCGCGCTGGTCGATCGTCGGCATTCAGTCGCCGCGACCGCAGGGACCGATGGCCACGGCGGCGGATCTGGATGCGGTGTGTGAACATCATCTCCACACCCTGCTGACGCAGCAGCCCCACGGCCCCTATTATCTGCTGGGCTATTCGCTCGGCGGTACCCTGGCGCAGAGGATTGCCGCCCGGTTACGCCAGCGCGGCGAAGCGGTGGCCTTCCTCGGTCTGCTGGATACCTGGCCGCCGGAGACGCAGAACTGGGCGGAGAAAGAGGCGAACGGCCTGGATCCTGAGGTGCTGGCGGAGATCGCCCGTGAACGCGAGGCGTTTCTGGCCGCCCAGCAGGGGCAGGCTTCCGGCGAGCTGTTCAGCGTTATCGAAGGCAACTATGCCGATGCGGTGCGCCTGCTGACCACCGCGCACAGCGCGAAGTTTGACGGTAAGGCGACGCTGTTCGTGGCGGAGAAAACCCGTCAGCCGGGGATGGACCCGCAGGTGGTGTGGGGGCCGTGGGTCGGCGAGCTGGAGGTGTTCAGCCAGGATTGCGCACACGTGGATATTATCTCTCCGCAGGCCTTTGAAGCGATCGGCCCGGTGCTCAGGGAGATATTGGATTAGGGGCAGATGAACTCCCGGGTTGCGGCTAACGCCTTACCCGGGCTACCGTTTGTGCCAGATTGGGTAGCCCGGCTAAGCGCAGCGCGAGCCGGGAAGCATTAGCGCCAATGTATCAGCCCGGCTCATTTACCGGAGGCGGCACCTGACACGGCTGTCCGGGCTACCGGACCGCAGATGGCGGTGAACCTGTAGCCCGGCTAAGCGCAGCGCGAGCCGGGAATCTCTACTTGCGGCCCAGCGGCACCACCAGCGGCGTATGCGCCACCGGATCGTCAATGATCGTACAGCGCAGGCCGTAAATTTCCTCGATCAGCGCCGCATTGACAATCTCCTTCGGCGCGCCCTCGGCGACGATTTTGCCGTCGCGCAGGGCGATCAAGTGGGTCGCGTAGCGGCAGGCCTGGTTCAGATCGTGCAGCACCGCCGCCAGGGTATAGCCCTTCTCCTGATTCAGCTCGCTTAGCAGCTCAAGCAGGTCGATCTGATGGCTGATATCCAGCCAGGTGGTGGGCTCATCGAGCAGCATAATCGCCGTCTCCTGGGCCAGCACCATGGCGATCCACGCCCGCTGGCGCTGGCCGCCGGAGAGCGTATCGACGCTTTGCAGCGCCAGGTCGGTAATGCCGGTGGCCTTCATCGCCCTGCTGACCGCCTCTTCATCCTCTTTGCGCCAGCGGGTAAACAGCGGCTGGTGCGGATAGCGCCCGCGGGCCACCAGCTCCTGAACCGTAATATCTCCCGGCGTAGTGGCGTTCTGCGCCAGCAGGCCGATCCGCTTCGCCACCTCTTTACTGGCGTAACGCTGGATCTGCTCGCCGTCGAGATACACATGACCGGATGTCGGGGTCATCAGGCGGCTCAGGGTACGCAGCAGCGTCGATTTACCGCAGCCGTTAGGGCCAATAATGGCGGTGAAGTGGCCGTCGGGAATGGTGACGCTCAGCGATTCGGCGATGGTTTTTTTGCCGTACGCCAGGGTCAGCTGGTCGCCGCGCAAACGGGAGGTTACAGCGGTCATTTTTTGCGGGACTCCTGAATTAACAACCCGATAAGGTAGATGCCGCCAAGGCTGACGGTCACCACGCCCACCGGTAACTGATAGGGCATAAACAGACGCTGCGCGCAGTAATCAGACAGCGCCAGCAGCAGGGCGCCGCACAGCGCCGCCTGGGCCAGCCCCCAGCGCGCGGTGCCGCTGAGGCGGCGCGCGATATGCGGCGCCACCAGGGCGATAAATGAAATCGGCCCGGCGAGCGCGGTAGCGGCGGCGGTCAGCACCACCCCGACCAGCATCAGCAGCAGCCGCGAGCGCTCAACCCGCACGCCCAGGGCGCAGGCGGTATCGTCACCCATCTCCAGCAGCCGCATGCGCCGCGCCAGCAGCGCCCCGCAGACCAGCATCAGCAGAATCAGCGGCGCCGAGGGCCAGGTTTTTCCCCAGGTCAAACCGTTAAGCGAACCGGCATACCACAGCCCGGCGGAGAGGGCGGTTTCCAGCGAAGCGCGCAGCAGCAGCCAGGTATTGAATGCCACCAGCATAGCGCGCACGCCGATGCCGATAATAATCAGGCGAAAGGTTTCAATCCCGTTGCGCCACGCCAGCAGCCAGACCGCCAGCGCGGTAAGGATCCCGCCAGCCATGGCCGCCATGGCGATGGCCGCCAGGTTCTGGCCAAACATCACCATCGCTACCAGCACGCCGCTCCAGGCCCCGGTGTTAAACCCCATCACGTCCGGGCTCCCCAGCGGGTTGCGGGTCAGCGACTGGAAAATCGCGCCGCTGACGCCGAGGGCGGCGCCAATCAGCAGCGCCATCAGCACGCGGGGCAGGCGCCACTCGGTCACCACCATGGCGACGTTGCGCGGCGCATCTCCGAGCAGCGCCGAGATAACCTGCTCAACGCTCAATGGCACCAGGCCGGTGCCCAGCCCCCACAGGGAGACCAGCGCGCTGGCGACCAGCAGCAGCAGGCAGCTAAAAATCAGGCGACGAGAAGGCGCAATCACATGCCACCTCCGCGCGGCTGGCGGCGTACCAGCCAGATCAGCACCGGTGCGCCGATAAAGGCGCTGACCACCGAAACCCGCAGTTCGCCGGGCACCAGCAGGCGCCCCATCACGTCGGCAAACAGCAGCAGGGCAGGGGTAGCCAGCAGGGTCACCGGCAGCGACCAGCGATGATCCGCGCCCACCAGCCAGCGGGCCATATGCGGCATCATCAGGCCGATAAAGGCGATGGGCCCGACCACCGCCGTGGCGCTGCCGCACAGGACGGTAATCGCCAGCAGACCAATAAGCTGAGTACGCGCGACCCGGCTGCCGAGCGCGGTGGCCGTATCGTTGCCGAGGCTCAGGCTGTTTAAGGCCCGGCTCAGCAGCAGCGTCACCAGGCCGGCAATGAGTACCGGGATCAGCACGATTTTCAATGTTTGCAGGGTGCGCACATCCAGCGAGCCCGCCTGCCAGAAGCGCAGCTGGTCGTAGACGTCAGGGTTAAGCAGGGCGATACCGCTGGAAAGCCCTTCCAGCACCGCCGCCAGGGCGACCCCCGCGAGGGTCAGGCGAACCGGGCTCAGCTGGCCGCCGCCCTGGCTGCCGGTAAAGGCTACCAGCAGCGAGGCGCCGAACGCGCCGCAAAAGGCCATCAGCAGCTGCTCCTGCGGCGAGGAGAGACCAAACAGCGCCGCGCCCAGCACGATAGCGAAGCTGGCGCCGGAGTTGACGCCGAGGATCCCCGGGTCCGCCAGCGGGTTGCGGGTCAGCGTTTGCATCAGCGCCCCGGCCAGACCCAGCGCGGCGCCGGCCAGCAGCCCGGCGAGGGTTCGCGGCAGTCGTGCATCAAGGATGATGGTGCAATCGGCGCTCTGGCAGGTGCCGGTGAAGGCATCAATGACGACGCTAAACGGCAGGGGTTTGGCGCCGACCAGCAGGCTGAGCGCAACGGCGATGATTAAAACGATTAAAAGACCCGGCACGGCAAAGGCGCGCGCCGCGGTCGTGGAAGACGACATGGCTTACATCCCTGACATGATAATGATAGTAATTATCGTTATCGATTCTATCCGGTTATGTTAGCATGTGCACCCATAAAAATGGTATGGAAAATAATAACAAGGCGCTGTCATGAACCGACAATCCTGGCTGCTGAATCTCAGCTTGCTGAAAACCCACCCGGCCTTTCGCGCCGTCTTTATCGCCCGCTTTATCTCGATCCTGTCGCTTGGCCTGCTGGGCGTGGCGATCCCGGTACAAATCCAGCTGATGACCCATTCCACCTGGCAAGTGGGGCTGTCGGTGACCTTAACCGGCGGGTCGATGTTTGTCGGTCTGATGATCGGCGGCGTGCTTGCCGACCGCTATGAGCGTAAACGTCTGATCCTGCTGGCGCGCGGCACCTGCGGGATTGGCTTCGTCGGCCTGTGTCTCAACGCCATGCTGCCGGAGCCGTCGCTCATCGCCATCTATCTGTTGGGCATCTGGGACGGCCTGTTTGCCTCAATCGGCGTGACCGCGCTGCTGGCGGCGACTCCGGCGCTGGTTGGCCGGGAAAACCTGATGCAGGCCGGGGCGATCACCATGCTGACGGTGCGGCTGGGCTCGGTGATTTCGCCGATGATCGGCGGCCTGCTGCTGGCAACCGGCGGCGTAGCCTGGAACTACGGCCTGGCGGCGGCAGGTACCTTTATTACGACGCTGACGCTGCTGCGTTTGCCGCGGCTGGCGCCGCCGCCGCAGCCGCGCGAGCATCCGCTAAAATCGCTGTACGCGGGACTGAAGTTTCTGTTTAACAGCCCGCTTATCGGCGGCATTGCGTTGCTTGGCGGCCTGCTGACCATGGCCAGCGCGGTGCGCGTGCTCTATCCGGCGCTGGCCGGGAGCTGGCAGATGTCGACGTCGCAGATTGGCCTGCTGTACGCCGCGATCCCTCTGGGCGCGGCGTTCGGGGCGTTGACCAGCGGACAGCTGGCGCAGACGGCGAGGCCCGGCGTGCTGATGCTGGCGACCACCGTTGGCTCCTTTGTGGCGATTGCGCTGTTCAGCCTGATGCCGGTGTGGGCGCTGGGCGCCCTGTGCCTGGCGCTGTTTGGCTGGCTGAGCGCGATAAGCTCGCTGCTGCAATATACGCTGATTCAGACGCAAACCCCGGAAAATATGCTCGGGCGTATCAACGGGCTGTGGACCGCGCAGAACGTGACCGGCGATGCGATAGGCGCGGCGCTGCTCGGCGGCCTGGGCGCGATTCTGACGCCGGCCGCTTCGGCGAGCGCCAGCGGCTGGGCGCTGGTCATTGTGGGCGTGGTGCTGGTGGGGCTGCTACGCGAGCTGCGCCGCTTTCAGCGCCCGGAGACGGCGAGCGAAAATTAATTCAGCCGGGGTTTCCCGGAGGCGGCGCGCTGCGCCTGTCCGGGCTACCGGCCCGCAGACGGCGGCGGACTCGTAGTCCGGGTAAGCGCAGCGCAGCCGGGGAAGAAGCCGCACCGATGTATTTATCCCCGTACATTCCCGGGTTGCGGCGTAAACGCCTGACCCGGGCTACCGGCCCGCAGACGGCAGTGGACCCGTAGCCCGGGTAAGCGCAGCGCGACCCGGGAAGAAGCCGCATCGATGTATTTATCCCCGTACATTCCCGGTTGCGGCGTAAACGCCTGACCCGGGCTACTGGCCCGCAGACGGCGGTGGACCCGTAGCCCGGGTAAGCGCAGCGCAGCCGGGGAAGAAGCCGCACCGATGTATTTATCCCGACGCATTCCCGGGTTGCGGCGTAAACGCCTGACCCGGGCTACCGGCCCGCAGACGGCGGTGGACCCGTAGCCCGGGTAAGCGCAGCGCAACCCGGGAAGAAGCCGCACCGATGCATTCATCCCGGAGCAACCCAGGCTACCGACCTGCAGTTGCCCGGTAGCGCCACCGGGAAAACCGAAAAGAGCGATAATAAAAAGCCCCGGATTGCTCCGGGGCTGGCTATCACTCGTCAGTGACGATTTACCCTTAGTACGCGCCGAGATCGCTCCAGACCTGGAACTGACCGCAGTTCAGATCCGGCTGGTTGCCCTGAGACCACCATTTCACCTGGTAGTTATGGCCTTTCCAGCTCACGATTTCAAAGCTGCCCCAGTTGCTGCCATAGACGGTGCTGGCATTCCACAGCGGGTAAGGCGTGGTTTCGTCAGAAGGAACAGCATCATCATCTGCCGGTTGAGGCGTATCATCGGTGCGATCCTGGTCGTCAGCCGGCTCGTCCTCGATATCATCAGTCTGAGTCGCGGCGACGACGGAGAGCACAAAGCGCTGCTGCGTTGACGGTTCACCCCAGGTATCGCGCACGAACAGGGTGAAGGTGTACTCGGTATCCTCAGCCACTTTCGGCACATCGAACTCAATGACCGCCGCGGTTTTATCGGCGACGTTGATCGCCGCGGGCACGCCCCAGCTAAAGGTCAACTCGTCGTTATCTTCATCAGAAGATTTTTCGCCGGAAAGGCGCACGCGGGAGCCGCCTACCACCATCAGTTCGATAGCGGCTTTCGGCGCATGGTTTACCGACGGTTCAGGCTGGACGGTATCCTCCTCCTCTTCCTCCGGTTCAGCCGGTTCATCCGCCGGGTCGACGTTGATGCCTTCGAAATAGAACGGCTCCATATCGATAATTTCAGACGCCATTTCATAGCCCAGACCCTCACGGGCGGCGTTAACCAGCACGCCGTTGTCCTGGTCGATTGTCCAGGTGAACAGCGCGCCCAGGCCGAGGCTGGCGGCGTATTCGCCCTTGGCTTTCACCGTGCGCGGCGTATCCAGGGACATGAACAGTTTGCTGTCAGGGTTGTAGAGGTAGTCCGCGTCGGCAACCTTGTCGGTGTAGACGTTGAAGCCGTTACGGCCTTTCTGGTTTTCCAGATCCAGGTAGTTATAAATGATGTCGTACCATTCGGTGGTGCCCGATTCGAAGGAGCCTACGGTGGTGCCGGTGCCCGGGTTATAGGTACCCTTCAGCGGAGAAAGGGATTCCAGCTCCGCGTTGCGCCCGTTACGGGTGTAGGCAGCGTAACCAATATTGATTCGCTCTGCCGGGAAGCCTTCGGACAGCAGATGGCCGACAACGGTATCCACCCCCCAGCCGCCTTCTTCCAGCGCCTTCAGGTTGGTGTGGTGGGTCACGCTTTCCGCCCACGGGGTACCGAAGAAGTCATAGGTCATGACGTTGATACCGTACAGGCCCGCTTTCAGCAGCGCATTGACGTTGGAGTAGCCGAGCGTCTTGACCACCGCCGAGCTGGCAATGGAGATTTTGACGTTGCTCAGGCCTGCGGCGTCCAGCTGCTTACGCAGTTCGCCAATCAGCAGGGCGTAGTTCTCGCCGTCTTCCGGGCCGTACGGGTTGCCCGCGCCTTCGGCGTTCGGATATTCCCAGTCGATATCCACTTCGCTGAACATCGGGAACTGTTTGAACAGTTTTACCACGCCTTTGGCAAAGACCTTACGCGCGGCGTCAGACGCGGCGGTTTCATGGAAACCGTTGCTCATGCTCCAGCCGCCGATGCTCATGGACAGCACCAGGTCGTGGCCCTGCTGCTTCGCTTTGGCCTGCAGATCGCGCAGGCCGCCGAGCAGGCCTTTAGTATTACTCTGGGTCACGGTCTTCGGATCGACATCCCAGCCGCTGACGGTATGACCAACGTTAACGTAAGACTGGAAGTCGCCCCACGGGTCGAGGAAGGTGGGCTCGTACTTCACTTTCCCGCACTGATCGGCACCTTCGGCAACCACGTCGCGCCACAGGTTGTCTACTTTGTGGAAGCCGGTCACGCCGACGAAACCGACGATGATTTTGTCGTAGGCGGTAGGAGAAACGTTGGTCAGGTCGTAGCCGCGACCGCGGTTATCTTTTGAATTATCGCCCTGCAGACGACCATCATACTGTGACCAGTCGGTGTAGTAGCCGAAGACTTTGGGTTTGGTGGTGGAGGCTTTGTATTTGTTATAGACCGGTTTAGCGACGCGAGCGGAGGTATAGCTGTATGCGCTCACTTCTGTTGCCGGGTTAAAGCCGTCTGCGGCGTTGCTGGTTTCGGTCAGCGTATCGCCCTTAATCAATTTGCTCGTTGCCACGTTAATTTCCTTCTGTGTTGAATGACCACCTCAAGCGGTGTGGGGCAGATAATCGGGCAACGCGGCGGCCGGGGCTAATCACAAAATAACACCTGAAACGATGATATTTCGGCTGATGGGCGATGAGGGTGATAGGGCGTTAAACGGTGAAAAAGCCTGTTATAACAACGCGATGATATATGAAATGAGGCGCGATGAGATCCCGGCGACCGGCGCCGGGAAGCGTGGCTTACGCAAAGAGGGCCGCTAAGCGCTGCAGCACCAGTACGGCGCTGTAGTAATCCAGGCGGAAGGTTTCCGTCCCCAGCGGATAAACGCGTTTGCCTTCAACGGCGGGCAGATGCGCCAGCAGCGGGTTGGCGTTAATCGCGTCGGCGTCCTTTTGGTCGCCGGCAAACAGGAACAGGCTCTGGCCGTTAAGTCCGGCGGCTAAGTTTTCCCCGCCCAGCTGCACGATATCATGCCGTTTTCCCTGGCTCTGGCTGGCATGCAGCCCGCCGGGCAGGTCGGCAAGGGTAAAGCCCAGCTGCTCGAGCAGCTGTCCCTGAGCGGATTCTTTGGTCCAGATATTGGCGCTATGGGCCGCGGCGGTGTAGACCAGCGCGGTGACCGGCTGCGGCGGCAGCTTCATTTTCTCTTTCAGCGCCGCCAGCTTTTTATCAAACTCCGCGATTCTCTCCGCCGCCTGTTTTTCGTGGCCGGTAATCTCCCCCAGTTGGGTCAGCAGGGCCTGCCAGCTTTTATCATCGTAGTTAATGATAAGCGTCGGGGCGATGGTGGAAAGCTGGTCGTAGAGCATCATCGCCGAATCGCCGCCGGTGGCGCTAATCAGAATGAGATCCGGCATTTGCGCCGCGACGGCCTCAGCGCTCGGTTCGCCAATATAGAGGCGCGACAGCTTGCGCGCTTTCGCCACATCGCTCCACTGGCGTAAAAATCCCTGACCGTCGGCGACGCGGTTATTGGGCGTCGTGGCCCCGCTGGCCACCACCGGCGCGTCAATCGCCAGCAGCGAGCCGGTCAGCGTCACGCTGGTGGAAACAATACGCAGCGGCTGGCTTTCCAGCGTATGGGGTCCCCGGCTGTCGGTTATCTGACGCGGCCAGTCTGCCGCCAGCGCTGAGCTAATTCCGAAAATCGCCAGGCCGCTGGCGAGGAGGGTACGGCGGCAAAAGGTGGAGAAATTCACGTATTCGCATCCTGGTTAAGTAGTGATAAATGCTTCTCATTTTCAGCTGTGAGCGGCGTCGATGCAAGCTTAAGTCGCACAACATGCTACCTGTACGGTTGACATAGCGCGCAATACCTTTTAGGTTACCCAACCAAAATATAAATGATAATTATTCGTAATATCTTTATCGTTTTTGGAGGATGATATGGAAACGTCTTTGGCTGAGGAAGTACGGGAGAAAAAAATGACTCTGCCGCCGGAAAGCTTCTTCTTTATGTCGCCGTACCGCAGCTTCACCACCGCTGGCTGCTTTAGCCGATTCTCTCATCCGGCCGCCGACGGCGATAATCCGGACGGGGAGTTTCAGCAAAAAATAGCGGCCTCGTTTAAAGCGGCGCGGGCTGCCGGGATCGCAAAGCCTGTGATGGTCGGCGCCATTCCGTTCGATACCAGTGAGCCTTCCGAGCTGTTTATCCCCGCGAGCTGGACAGCGTTCTCCCGCACTGAAAAGCAGCACTCCGCGCGCTATGCGTCCGGGCAACAGCCGATGGACGTGGTGCAGCGCCGGGAGATCCCCGAACAGGACACCTTCATGGCGATGGTGGCGCGCGCGGCGGCCCTCACCGCGACGCCGGAAGTGGACAAAGTGGTCCTCTCGCGCCTGATTGATATCACCACCCGCGAACGGGTTGATAGCGGGGCGCTGCTCGAGCGCCTGATCGCCCAGAACCCGGCCAGCTATAACTTCCACGTGCCGCTCTCGGACGGCGGCGTGCTGCTGGGCGCCAGCCCGGAGCTGCTGCTGCGTAAAGAAGGCGCGCATTTCAGCTCTCTGCCGCTGGCCGGTTCGGCCCGTCGCCAGCCGGACGATGTGCTGGACCGCGAAGCGGGGCACAGGCTGCTGGCATCGGAAAAAGACCGCCACGAACATGAGCTGGTGACCCAGGCGATGAAGGCCGTATTAGCGCCGCGCAGCAGCGAACTCTCCCTGCCGGACTCTCCGCAGCTGATCACCACGCCGACCCTGTGGCATCTGGCGACGCAGATTCAGGGCACCGCGCTGGCAAATGAGAACGCCATGTCGCTGGCCTGCCTGCTGCACCCGACGCCGGCGCTGAGCGGCTTCCCGCATCAGGTGGCGAAACGCCTGATTAACGAACTGGAGCCGTTCGACCGTCAGCTGTTCGGCGGCATCGTCGGCTGGTGCGATGATGAAGGCAACGGCGAGTGGGTGGTGACCATCCGCTGCGCGCGCCTGCAGCAGCGCACCCTGCGGCTATTTGCTGGCGCAGGTATCGTCCCGGCCTCTTCGCCGCTAGGCGAGTGGCGCGAAACCGGCGTCAAACTGACCACCATGCTGAACGTATTCGGCTTGCAATAAGGGACTATGATGATCGAATTTACCCGCTGGCCGGAAGAGTTTGCGGCCCGCTATCGGCAAAAAGGTTACTGGCAGGATCTGCCGCTAACCCATCTGATTACCCGTCATGCGGAAAACGACGCTCCCGCGATTATCGACGGCGACAAAAGCTACAGCTACCGTGAATTCAACCGCCTGGTGGATAACCTCGCCTCCTCGCTGCAGCGTCAGGGCCTGAAGCGCGGCGAAACGGCGCTGGTGCAGCTGGGCAACGTTGCGGAATTTTATATCACCTTCTTCGCGCTGCTGCGTATCGGCGTTGCGCCGGTCAACGCGCTGTTCAGCCACCAGCGTAGCGAGCTGAACGCCTACGCCGCGCAGATTGAACCCGCTTTGCTGATTGCCGACCGCGAACACGCGCTGTTTGCCGATGATGATTTTCTTAACGCTTTTGTCGCCCAGCATGCGTCGGTACGCGTGGCCCTGCTGCTGAACGACGGCGGCGAACGCAGCCTGGCGGCGGCCATCGCGCGGCCTGACGATAATTTCGTCGCTCATCCGACGCCCGCTGACGAAGTGGCCTTTTTCCAGCTCTCCGGCGGCAGCACCGGTACGCCGAAGCTCATTCCGCGTACTCATAACGACTACGAATACAGCATTCGCCGCAGCAACCAGCTGTGCGGCGTAAGCGCCGAAACGCGCTATCTGAACGCGCTTCCCGCCGCCCACAACTACGCGATGAGCTCGCCGGGTTCACTCGGCGTCTTCCTCGCCGGCGGCGTGGTGGTGCTGGCGCACGACCCGAGCGCCACCCTCTGCTTCCCGCTGATCGAAAAGCACCAGATTAACCTGACCTCGCTGGTTCCGCCGGCGGTAAGCCTGTGGTTACAGGAGATCCATGAGTCCGGCAGCAATGTCCGTCTGCAGTCGCTGCGGCTGCTGCAGGTAGGTGGGGCGCGCCTGTCCGCGACCCTCGCCGCGCGTATTCCGGCGGAAATCGGCTGTCAGCTCCAGCAGGTCTTCGGCATGGCGGAGGGGCTGGTGAACTATACCCGCCTCAACGACAGCCCCGAGCGCATTATCAATACCCAGGGCTGCCCGATGTGTCCTGATGACGAAGTGTGGGTGGCCGATGCGCAGGGTAATCCGCTGCCGCGCGGCGAAGTCGGGCGCCTGATGACCCGTGGCCCTTATACCTTCCGCGGGTACTACAAGAGCCCGCAGCATAATGCCGAGGCCTTTGATGCCGATGGTTTCTACTGCTCTGGCGATCTGATCTCGATCGATGAAGATGGCTATATCACCGTGCAGGGGCGGGAAAAAGATCAGATCAACCGCGGCGGCGAGAAGATCGCGGCGGAAGAGATCGAAAACCTGCTGCTGCGCCATCCGGCGGTGATCCACGTCGCGCTGGTCAGCATGGAAGATAGCCTGCTGGGGGAAAAGAGCTGCGCATATCTGGTGGTAAAAGAGCCTCTGCGCGCGGTGGCGGTACGCCGCTTCCTGCGGGAACAAGGGGTCGCAGAATTTAAACTGCCGGACCGCGTGGAGTGCGTTGATGCGCTGCCGCTGACGCCGGTGGGCAAAGTCGATAAAAAACAATTACGTCAGTGGCTGGCTGAACGCAAGCTGGGCTGAAGGAGAAGACAGAATGGCAATCCCAAAATTACAGGCTTACGCGCTGCCGGAAGCCAGCGATATCCCGGCGAACAAAGTGAACTGGGCATTTGAGCCGTCCCGTGCCGCGCTGTTGATCCACGATATGCAGGAGTATTTCCTTAACTTCTGGGGCGAAAACAGCGCGATGATGGAGAAAGTGGTGGCCAACATCGCCGCCCTGCGCGAGTTCTGCAAACAGAACCATATTCCGGTTTTTTACACCGCCCAGCCGAAAGAGCAGAGCGATGAAGACCGCGCGCTGCTGAACGACATGTGGGGGCCGGGCCTGACCCGTTCGCCGGAACAGCAGCAGGTGATTGCCGCGCTTGCGCCGGACGACAACGACACCGTGCTGGTGAAGTGGCGCTACAGCGCGTTTCATCGCTCGCCGCTGGAGGAGATGCTGAAAGAGGCGGGGCGCGATCAGCTAATCATCACCGGCGTATATGCCCATATCGGCTGCATGACCACCGCGACCGATGCGTTTATGCGCGATATTAAGCCGTTCTTCGTTGCCGACGCGCTGGCCGATTTCAGCCGCGAGGAGCACCTGATGGCGCTCAACTACGTGGCGGGTCGCTCCGGTCGAGTGGTGATGACCGAAGAGCTGCTGCCGCTGCCGGCATCGAAAGCGGCGCTGCGGGCGCTGGTGCTGCCGCTGCTGGATGAATCCGACGAACCGATGGATGACGAAAACCTGATCGACTACGGCCTGGATTCGGTACGCATGATGGCGCTCGCCGCCCGCTGGCGTAAAGTGCACGGCGATATCGACTTCGTGGTGCTGGCGAAAAATCCGACCATTGATGCCTGGTGGGCGCTGCTTTCCCGCGAGGTGAAATAATGAACGGGCTCGATTTTCACGGCCGGACCGTGTGGATCACCGGCGCGGGCAAGGGGATCGGCTACGCCACCGCCCTGGCGTTCGTTGAGGCCGGCGCGCAGGTAACCGGGTTTGATTTGGCGTTCGACGGCGAAAGCTACCCGTTCGCCACCGAGACGCTGGACGTTGCCGACGCGCAGCAGGTGGCGCAGACGTGCGGCCGCCTGCTGGCAGGGATCGCGCGGCTGGATGTGCTGGTCAATGCCGCCGGTATTTTGCGGATGGGGGCGACCGATGCGCTGAGCCAGGAAGACTGGCAGCAGACCTTTGCCGTTAACGTTGGCGGGGCGTTTAACCTGTTCCAGCAGACGATGGGGCAGTTCCGCCGCCAAAAAAGCGGGGCGATTGTGACCGTGGCGTCCGACGCTGCGCATACGCCGCGCATTGGCATGAGCGCCTACGGAGCATCAAAGGCGGCGCTGAAGAGCCTGGCGCTGACCGTCGGGCTGGAGCTGGCGGGCAGCGGCGTACGCTGTAATCTGGTTTCTCCTGGCTCTACCGATACCGATATGCAGCGGACGCTGTGGGTGAGCGATGACGCTGAGCAGCAGCGCATTCGCGGCTTCGGCGAGCAGTTTAAGCTGGGCATTCCGCTGGGCAAAATCGCCAGCCCGCAGGAGATTGCCAATACCATTCTGTTCCTCGCCTCCGACCACGCCAGCCATATCACGCTGCAGGATATCGTGGTGGACGGCGGCTCGACGCTGGGGGCATAAATGGCCTGGAAACGTCAGCTGACGCTGGATGAACTTAACGCGACCAGCGTCAATACGATGGTCGCGCATCTGGGCATCGTTTATACCCGGCTTGAGGAGGGCGTGCTGGAAGCGGAAATGCCGGTCGACGCGCGAACCCATCAGCCGTTCGGGCTGCTGCACGGCGGCGCCTCCGCGGCGCTGGCGGAAACCCTGGGCTCGATGGCCGGGTGGCTGATGACCGAAGAGGGGCAGTGCGTAGTGGGGACCGAGCTCAACGCCACCCATCACCGGGCGGTCTCCAGCGGCAAAGTCCGCGGCGAATGCCGGGCGCTGCACCTGGGGCGTCAGGGCCAGAGCTGGGAAATTGCGGTGTTCGACGAGCGGGGACGACGCTGCTGCACCTGCCGTCTGGGTACGGCGGTCCTCGGCTGAGGCATAGCCTGTTCCCGGGTCGCGCTGCGCTTACCCGGGCTACGGGTAACGCGCCGTCTGTGGTTCCGGACAACTCACCGTCGTCTGCGGTGTGCTTCCCCGGTGGCGCTGCGCTGACCGGGCTACGGGTTCATCATCGTCTGCGGACCGGTAGCCCGGGTAAGGCGTTTACGCCGCAACCCGGGGATACGCCGGGATGAATGCATCGGTGCGGCTTCTTCCCGGGTCGCGCTGCGCTTACCCGGGCTACGGGTTCATCATCGTCTGCGGGCCGGTAGCCCGGGTAAGGCGTTTACGCCGCAACCCGGGGATACGCCGGGATGAATGCATCGGTGCGGCTTCTTCCCGGGTCGCGCTGCGCTTACCCGGGCTACGGGTTCACCGTCGTCTGCGGACCGGTAGCCCGGGTAAGGCGTTTACGCCGCAACCCGGGGATACGCCGGGATGAATGCATCGGTGCGGCTTCTTCCCGGGTGGCGCTGCGCTTACCCGGGCTACGGGTTCACCATCGTCTGCGGACCGGTAGCCCGGGTAAGGCGTTTACGCCGCAACCCGGGGATACGCCGGGATGAATGCATCGGTGCGGCTTCTTCCCGGGTCGCGCTGCGCTTACCCGGGCTACGGGTTCATCATCGTCTGCGGACCTGTAGCCCGGACAGGCGCGTCAAGCGCCGCCTCCGGGGAAGCAGGATGCGATGCAGTGACAGATTATCCCTCCCCGTTTTCATCCATTTTCCTGCCAGAAGTGATCTCGCTTGCAATGTGAGATAAATCCTTGCCGTCAGGCGACATCTGCAACGTTTCAAAGTTGTTAAAACTTCCATTGTGTTCTAGAAACAACTTGTAACATCCTGATTACCCTACCTGTGGAACACAATGATGAATAATTCAGGGAAATACCTCATCTGGACACTGCTCTCCGTTATCGGAGCCTTTGCCCTGGGCTATATCGCGCTAAACCGGGGTGAACAGATTAACGCGCTGTGGATTGTCGTCGCGGCAGTCTGCGTCTATCTGATCGCCTATCGCTTTTACGGCCTGTATATCGCTAAAAACGTGCTGGCGGTCGACCCGACGCGCATGACTCCGGCGGTGCGTCACAACGACGGCCTCGACTACGTTCCAACCGATAAGAAAGTGCTGTTCGGTCACCATTTTGCGGCCATTGCCGGCGCGGGGCCGCTGGTTGGTCCGGTGCTGGCGGCGCAGATGGGCTATCTGCCGGGAATGATCTGGATCCTCGCGGGCGTGGTGCTGGCCGGAGCGGTACAGGACTTTATGGTGCTGTTCGTCTCCACCCGTCGCGACGGACGTTCGCTCGGCGAGCTGGTGAAAGAGGAGATGGGCCCGACCGCCGGCGTACTGGCGCTGGTAGCCTGCTTTATGATCATGGTGATTATCCTCGCGGTACTGGCGATGATCGTGGTGAAAGCGCTGACCCACAGCCCGTGGGGGACTTACACCGTGGCCTTTACCATCCCGCTGGCGATTTTCATGGGGATCTATATTCGCTATCTGCGCCCCGGGCGCATTGGCGAGGTGTCGGTGATTGGTCTGGTGATGCTGGTGTTCGCCATCATTTCCGGCGGCTGGGTGGCGGAAAGCCCGACCTGGGCGCCGTGGTTTGACTACACCGGCGTACAGCTCACCTGGATTCTGGTGGGCTACGGGTTTATCGCCGCGGTGCTGCCGGTCTGGCTGCTGCTGGCGCCTCGCGACTACCTCTCCACCTTCCTGAAAATCGGCACTATTGTCGGTCTGGCGATTGGTATTCTGATTATGCGCCCGACGCTGACGATGCCGGCGCTGACCAAATTTATCGATGGCACCGGCCCGGTATGGAGCGGCAGCCTGTTCCCGTTCCTGTTTATCACCATCGCCTGCGGCGCGGTTTCCGGCTTCCATGCCCTGATTTCCTCCGGCACGACGCCGAAGATGCTGGCTAATGAAGGCCAGGCCTGCTTTATCGGCTACGGCGGCATGCTGATGGAGTCCTTCGTGGCGATTATGGCGCTGGTGGCGGCCTGTATTATCGACCCGGGCGTCTACTTCGCGATGAACAGCCCAATGGCGGTGCTGGCTCCGGCGGGCGTGACCGATGTGGTAGCGTCGGCGGCGCAGGTGGTGAGCAGCTGGGGCTTTACCGTAACCCCGGATACGCTTAACCAGATTGCGACCGAAGTGGGGGAACAGTCGATTATCTCCCGTGCGGGCGGCGCGCCGACGCTGGCGGTGGGCATGGCCTATATTCTGCACGGTTCGCTGGGCGGCCTGATGGACGTCTCCTTCTGGTATCACTTCGCGATTCTGTTCGAGGCGCTGTTTATCCTGACCGCGGTGGATGCCGGCACGCGCGCGGCGCGCTTTATGCTGCAGGATCTGCTCGGGGTGATTAACCCGAGCCTGAAGCAAACCAGCTCGCTGCCGGCGAACCTTCTCGCCACGGCGCTGTGCGTGCTGGCGTGGGGCTACTTCCTGCATCAGGGCGTGGTTGACCCGCTTGGCGGCATCAACACGCTGTGGCCGCTGTTTGGTATTGCCAACCAGATGCTGGCGGGGATGGCGCTGATGCTCTGCGCGGTGGTACTGTTTAAGATGAAGCGCCAGCGCTATGCCTGGGTCGCGCTGCTGCCGACCTCCTGGCTGCTGATCTGTACCCTGACCGCGGGCTGGCAGAAGTCGTTCAGCACCGATACCAAAGTGGGCTTCCTGGCGATTGCCAACAAGTTCCAGGCGATGATTGACAGCGGCAATATTCCGCCGCAGTACACCGAGTCGCAGCTGGCGCAGCTGGTGTTTAACAACCGTCTGGATGCCGGGCTGACCATCTTCTTTATGGTGGTGGTGGTCGTGCTGGCGCTGTTCTCGATTAAGACCGCGCTGGCGGCGCTGAAAGAGGACAAACCGACGGCGAAAGAGACCCCTTACCAGGCGATGCCTGCTGATGCTGATAGCCTGGTGACCCAGGCGAAACGCGCCCACTAAGCCATGACGTTATCGCCCTCCTTTGCGAGAAGGGGGGCGATGATGGGAGTTGAAAATGTTTGATACCCTTTCGAAAGCCGGAAAATATTTAGGCCAGGCGGCGAAAATGATGATCGGCGTCCCGGATTACGACAACTACGTGGAGCACATCCGCGCGACCCATCCGGAACAAACGCCGATGACCTATGAAGAGTTTTTTCGCGAGCGTCAGGACGCGCGCTACGGCGGTAAAGGCGGCGCGAAGTGCTGTTAACCCTCTTTCGGCAGATACAGGCTGATCTGCTCCTGGGTGCAGCCGTATATTGCCGCCAGCTTTTCGCGGGTGCGCTTTTGCGGGCGGGAGTCGATAGCTTCTAGCTGGGATACCGCCGACTGGCTAATCCCGAGCTTATTGGCCACCTCCTGCTGCGACAGGCCGCGCAAAATGCGCCAGGCCGCCTGCAGGCTGACTTTCTCTTTATCCATGATGTCGCAGACGTCACCCGGCAGCATCACGTTGTCGTAGATATCGTGTTCTACCGGAATATCTTCAAGATCGGCTTCCGTTTCATCATCCAGCTCGGCTAGCTGCAAACACATCTGGAAGTATTCGTCGTAGGGGATCACCGCGTACTGCGCTTTCCCTTCATCATCCTTAATTATCTGAACAGCCATATGGCATATTCTCCTCATGCAAATAGGTTGTTGAGGTTCTGCGCTTAACGGACACGATAAACAGGTCGCTCAGCGTCAGCCCCTGACGTGTGAAAATGACCCGATAATCCCCTACCCGAAGACGGTAATGATTCTCTGGTTTAGATAACTTTCTGACATCGGGCCGAGGAGCCGTACGGTCACCTAAATCAGCTAGCCTGCTTTTGATTCTCTGCTGATAGCGATAATCGATATTTGCCAGTGCCTTTTTTGCCACTTTTGACCAGATGAGCATGCTATGTACCTCCACTGTACACCTCAGTTGAACATAAGAAAATAATAAGTTTATAAGATAAGTTTGTTATTTTCTTATGAGGGTACCCTAACGCAGAATCGTCTTCTGGCGAAGGCAGAAACATCGGCTTTGCGAAGCGGCTCGAAAGCGCCTCCGCCGGGCGGCAGAGGCGAATAAAACGGGGGATTAACCGGCGAAACGTTCGACCTTCTCAAACGCCGCGCGCAGGGTTTCGGCGTTCAGTTCAACCGGCAGAAAATGGATGGACTCCACCGGGCGCAGGGTATGGGCAATCACCTTATCCAGCTGTTCGCGGTTGTTGATGTCCACCTCCAGCGCCGCCAGCGTAGTCGGCAGATTAAAGCGCCGATACGCCTGCACCAGCTGCGCCAGCACGTCGTCCTGGCCGAGCAGGGCGCTCTGGACCAGAATGCCGTAGGCGACTTTGGTCCCGTGAAGATACTTCTCGGTCTGCGGCAGTACCGTCAGCCCGTTGTGCACCGCGTGGGCGGCGGCGACGCGGGTATAGCGCTCGCCCAGCCCGCCGACCATACCGCCGCCGGCGATAACCGCATCCACCACGTCGCGAAACGCCTGGGTCAGCTCGCCGCGCTGCTGGTCGGCCAGCGCGGTTTCGCTGCTTTCCAGCAGAACATCGCGGATCGCCAGCGCGCCGTTGATACCCAGGCGCACGGTGAGCGGCAGCGTCTCCGGCTGCGGAGCCAGCACCACCGCTTCATACCATTTCGCCAGCGTATCGCCGATGCCCGCCAGCAGATATTCCGCCGGCGCGTTAAGAATAATGTGCGGCTCCACCAGCACCAGAAAGTTGGCGTCGTCGAAGATTTCAAACTGCAGCGCCTGACCGGCATCGTTATACCACACCGACAGCGGCGTCCACGCCGCGCAGGTGGCGGCGATGGTGGGGATGGCCACCACCGGCAGGCCGAGGCGACGGGCCAGCGCCTTCGCGGTATCGAGCAGCGCGCCGCCGCCCACGCCAATCACCACCGACCGATCGTCGCCGGATGCGCGGGCCAGCTCGCTGACGTCGCTTTCGCTGCAGTGGCCTTTAAATAATATTTTTTTGGCGCCAGGCGCGTTAAACGCTGCCGGCAGGAAAGCCTGCGCGCCCGCGATAGCCCGCTCGCCGTAAACCCACACCGCGCGTGAAAGCTGTTCTTCGCTGTAAAAATCCTGCAGCCGGGCAAGGCTGCCGGGATGGGAATAGTAGTTGGCGGGGCCGGGGACCACGCGGATATCGCTGTGACTCATCAATGCTGTCCTTGTGCTGTTTCGCTAACCCGATGTTATGTCTGGACATCCGGATGGCTAATATTATTTCGCTTTATCTTATGCCTTTTATGCATTTGTCAGTCAAGGAGAGCTATGAAAAATTCGTTAAATCAGAACATTAATCGACAGGGTGCAGGGGATGACCGGCAATCGCCTTGAGATGCAAAATATTAGCCTGGCCTTTTCCGGCTTTCGGGCGCTCAGCAACGTGGCTTTCACCCTGACGGGGGGATCGGTGCATGCGCTGACCGGCGCCAACGGCGCGGGTAAGTCCACGCTCATGGCGGTGCTGTGCGGCACGCACGCCCACTACGAAGGCGAGGTGGTGATTAACAACCAGTCGGTAAGCATCCGCTCGCCGCGCGATGCCAAACAGCTGGGGATCCATCTGGTGCAGCAGGAGGTTGACGTGGCGCTGGTCCCGGGCCTGAGCATCGCGGAAAACATCATGCTCGACAGGCTGGCGGAGCCGGGGATCGCCTTCCGCTGGGGGCGGCTGCGCCAGCTGGCGCGCGAGGCGCTGGCTCAGCTTGACGTCAGCCTCGATGTACGCCGCTCCATCGACAGCTGTACGCTGGCGGAAAAACAGCAAATCCTGCTGGCCCGCGCGCTGTCGCATCACTGCCGCTTTCTTATCCTCGATGAACCGACCGCGCCGCTGGACCAAAACGAAAGCGAGCGCCTGTTTGCGGTGGTTCGCCGCCTGCAGCGGCAGGGCATTGGTATCGTGTTTATCTCGCACCGTATTCATGAATTAAAAGCGGTCTGCGACACCCTGACGGTGCTGCGCGACGGCCGGCTGATTGAGAGCGGGCCGATGGCCGACCTGAGCGGCGAGCAGATCGTCGAGAAGATGCTCGGGCACGAGCTGAGCGATATCTTTCCGCCGAAGCGGCCGCCGCATAGCGATGAGGTGCTGCTACAGGTTGAAGGGCTGCACGACGAAGGGCTGCTGCAGGATATCTCGTTGCGTCTGCGCAAGGGGGAGATTCTGGGGATCGCCGGACTGGCGGGCGCCGGGAAAACCGAGCTGTGTAAGGCGCTGTTTGGCGCCAGCAAAAGCCGTTTGACCCGCGGCGAACTGAACAGCCAGCCGTGGCGACCGCGCGACCCGGCGGACTCGGTGGCGCGCGGTCTGGCGCTGGTGCCGGAAGAGCGGCGCAAAGAGGGCATTTTTATCGAAGAAACGGTGGCGATGAACCTGGCGGTCAGCGCCGATAGCAGCTTCTCCCGCTGGAGCCTGTTTGGCCATCGTCAGGCCTGGCGCTGGGCGGAAGAGGTGATCGCCCGGGTGGGCATTCGGACATCGGGTCCGGCGCAAACCCTGCGCCGTCTCTCCGGCGGCAATCAGCAAAAAGTGGCGATAGGCAAATGGCTGCGCGGCAACGCCAACGTCCTGATTTTCGATGAGCCGACCAAAGGGGTCGACGTCAAAGCCAAAACGGATTTATTCAATGTGATCGACGGCCTGGCGCGGGAAGGCAAAGGGGTGATTTACGCCTCGGGCGAATTCGCCGAGCTGGTCGGCCTGTGCGATCGCATCTGCGTGCTGTGGGACGGGCGCATCGTGGCGGAAATTGCGGGCGCGGAGGCCCGGGAAGAGAACATTCTTTATTACTCCACCGGAGGAGCAGCAGCGTGAGTAAGGCCCTGGCAGTTAACGCGACGGTATCGGGCCGTCAGCGATTTTTCGATTTTCTCTACAAATGGGGCATGTTGCTGACCGTCGTCCTGCTGATCGCCGTTTTTGGCCTGGCGTCGGACAACTTCCTCGACCCGTTTAACATCATCAACATCCTGCGTTCCATCGCCATCGTGACGGTGATCGCCATCGGCGTATCGATATCCCTGACCATCGGCGGTTTCGATTTGTCCGTGGGCTCCACCGCCTCGCTGGCCAATGCGCTGGTGATTTCGCTGTTTGTCTGGCACGGCTTCGGCACCACCGAGGCGATCCTTATCACCCTGGCGCTCTGTACCTTAGTGGGGCTATTTAACGCGTTTCTGATCGTGATCCTGCGTATTCCCGACATGCTGGCGACGCTTGCCAGCCTGTTCGTGATTCAGGGCGTGGCGATGACCTACAGCTACGGCGGGTCGATCACCGAAAACATGGTGCTGCCGAGCGGCGATATGGCGGAAGGCGCGATTCCGGGGGCGTTCGGTTCGCTGGGGCAGGTGCCAACGATAGTGATCATTATGCTGGTGGTGACCGTTATCGCTCAGCTGGCGCTCTCTTTTACCACCCACGGACGGCGGATGTACGCCATCGGCGGCAACCCGGAAGCGGCGCGCCTCTCCGGCCTGCGCATCACCCGTTACAAAGTGGCGGCGTACGTCATCGCCTCTCTGCTGGCGGGGCTCGGCGGCATTCTGCTGGCGTCGCGCATCGGCTCATCGCAGGTGAACGCCGGCGGCGGCTACCTGATGGATGCGGTGGCGGCGGCGTGGATTGGCTTCTCGCTGGCCGGTTCCGGTAAGCCGAACGCGCTCGGTACGCTGGTGGGGGCGGTCATTTTAGGCGTGCTTTCCAACGGCCTGGTGATGCTCTCGGTGCCCTATTACGCGATGGACATTATTAAAGGGCTGGTGCTGGCTGGCGCGCTCGCACTGACTTATTTTCAGCGCCGCATCTAAAATTTTACCCGTCATTCTTCAAATTGCAGGTGTGTTGGCTGCGTTCACTCACCCGAATAACTTACTTATGTAAGCTCATCGGGATTCGTTTACTTGCCGCCGTCCTGCAATTCGAATTATTTAGGGTAACAAAAAGGAAACACTATGAAAAAGATAACATTTTCACTCATCGCGCTGGGGTTGTTCAACGCTGCAGCGGCCTTTGCTGAAACCCCGACGCCGCTTCCGGCTGCCATTGCTGAACACAGCGGGCCGATTCGCATTGCGGTGATCCGCAACCTGGGCTCCGACGATAACACCACTCAGTTTGTCTCCGGAGCGATCCAGGAGGGGAAAAAGCTCGGCTTTAAAATCAGTACCTTCCTCAGCAACGGTGATGACGCCAAATTCCAGGACTTCGTTAACCAGGCGATTAGCCAGAAATACGACGGCATTATCCTTTCTCAGGGGCGCGATCCCTACGCCACCGCGCTGGTGAAAAAAGCGGTGGACGCCGGGATCAAAGTCTCGGTCTTCGATACCGCGGTAAACGGCCAGATCCCGGGCGTCACCGTCACCCAGCAGGATGATGCTTCGCTGACCGAGCTCTCCTTTGGCCAGCTGGTGAAAGATTTCAACGGCAAAGCCAATATCGTCAAACTGTGGGTCGCGGGTTTCCCGCCGATGGAGCGCCGCCAGGCGGCCTACCAGACGCTGCTTAAACAAAACCCCGGCATCAAAGAGCTGGAATCCATCGGCGCGGTCTCTTCCGACGTGCAGGGCGATACCGCCAACAAGGTCGGCGCGATCCTGGCGAAATACCCGAAAGGTAAAATTGATGCCATCTGGGGAACCTGGGACGCCTTCAGCCAGGGCGCCTATAAAGCGCTGAAAGAGAACGGCCGCACCGAGATCAAACTCTACAGCATCGACATTTCCAACCAGGATCTGCAGCTGATGCGCGAATCCGGCAGCCCGTGGAAGGTGAGCGTAGCGGTGGATCCGAAGCTTATCGGCGCCACCAACGTGCGCTTGATCGCCAATAAGATTGCCGGGGAACCGACGCCTGCGACCTACGACTTTAAGGCGGCGGCGATCCCGCAGGCGCTGCTGGCGGCGCAGCCGGGGGCGGTTAACGTCGCCTCGCTGGGTAAAATTATCCCGGGCTGGGGCCAGACCGAAGACTTTATCGCCCCGTGGTTCGCTACCCTGGAAGCGAAAAACAAATGAGTGTTTTGCCAACACCAGAATACAGCCGCAATATGCGGCTGATCGGGCATAGCGATCAGGGGGGACGCCCGGACGGCGTTCAGCTGATGGTCCATCGTGGTTTTGCCTATATCGGCCATATGGTCTCGCAGGGCTTTTCCGTGGTGGATGTGCGCGACCCTAAACATCCGCAAACGGTCAACTACATCGCCGCGCCGCCCGGTACCTGGAACGTCCATTTACAGGCGCACGATGATCTGCTGCTGGTGATCAACGCCCGGGATCTGTTCGCCGATGCCCGCTTCGCCGACGAGAAGGTGTACTACACCCGTTCGGTGGGCGAGACGGTCAGCGACGTACGGGATAGGGGCTGGAGCGCCGGGCTGCGGATTTTTGATATTTCCACTCCGGATAAACCGCGAGAGATCGCCTTTCTGTCGCTTAACGGCATCGGTATCCACCGAATCTGGTACGTCGGCGGACGCTGGGCCTACGTTTCCGCGCTGATTGACGGCTTTAGCGACTACATTTTCCTGACTATCGACCTGGCCGACCCGCGCAAGCCGGAGGTCGCCGGGCGCTGGTGGCTGCCGGGGATGAACCAGGCGGCGGGGGAGACCGCGCAGTGGCCGGAAGGTAAGCGCTATGCCCTGCATCACGCGATTATCGCCGGCGACACCGCCTACGGCAGCTGGCGCGACGGCGGCCTGACCCTGCTCGATGTGCAGGACCGCACTCAGCCGAAGCTGATTAGCCACCGTAACTGGAGCCCGCCGTTTGGCGGCGGCACCCACACCGCGCTGCCGCTCCCGGATCGGGATCTGCTGGTGGTGCTTGATGAGGCGGTGCTGGATAACCAGCAGGATGGCGAGAAGCTGATCTGGCTGTTCGACATTCGCGACCCGACGAATCCGGTGAGTATCGCCACTTTCCCGCAGCCGGACGAAGCTGACTACGTGGCGAAAGGGGCGCACTTTGGCCCGCATAACCTGCATGAGAATCGTCCCGGCAGCTTTGTCAGCTCAACGCTGATTTTCGCCACTTATCAGAACGCGGGCGTTCGCGCTTACGATATTTCCAACTCTTATCGGCCGGTGGAAACCGGGGCGCTGGTGCCCGCCGCGCCGGCGAAAATGATGGATACCCGCCCCGGTCGCCCGCGGGTGATCCAGTCCTGCGACGTGTTCGTCGACGCGCAGGGAATTATTTACAGCACCGACTATAACGGCGGGCTGTCGGTGATTGAGTATCTGGGGTAGGGGATTGTGGGTTGTTGCCTTCCCGGGTTGCGGCGTAAACGCCTTACCCGGGCTACCGGATCGCAGCCCGTAGCCCGGCTAAGCGTAGCGCGAGCCGGGAAAGGCTGGACGGAGATTCAACCGTACTGGCGAATTCGCGCAATCAGCTCATCCACGCTGTCGATACGCCCGGCAATCACAATCAGCGCTTTACCCAGCGTGATGGCGTGGCGCAGGCATTCATGGCGCATGGCTTCGTCCTGGATAGTATCGATATCCGCCACGTGCGACAGCCCGACGCTGCGGCGAATCAGTTCGGTGCCGCAGAAGCCCACCGCGTCGGCCCACACTTTCTTCAGGAACGCGGAGGCATAGCCGGGCCAGGCCAGCGCGGCGTCGCGGGATCTCTCCGCCGCCAGCGCCTGAAAACGCTCGGCAAAGGTGGTCCAGAACTGCTGGATATCGCTGAGGCGCTGTTCGCGAGCGGCGGCGGCATCGCGAATGCCCAGATGCCCCGGCAGACCGCAGTAGTTGAGCAGCAGGTTGCCGATGGCGGTGCCGATATCGAAGCCAATCGGGCCGAAAAAGCCGAACTCGGCGTCGATGGCCTTAAAGCTGCCTTCGGCGACGAAAATCGAGCCGCTGTGGATATCGCCGTGCAGCAGCGCTTCGGCATGGGAAAAGAAGCGATGCTTGAGCGCGGCCACCGCCAGCTTCAGCTGGGCATCGTCGCGCAGGGCGGCGACATCGGCTTCCAGCGCGGCTGGATAGCTGTTGCGCTCGTGAACCTGATACGGGTCGTTAAAGAACAGATCCTCGGTGATTTCGCACATCTCGGGATTAATAAATTGCGCCACCTGGGCCTTTTTCTCGTGAGGAGGCAGATAAAAGTCGCTGGTGTGGAACAGCGTCTGGGCCAGGTATTCCCCCAGCTGGCTGGCGGCCTGGGGGTAGTAAACGTTGTTGATCAGCTCCCCGCGCCAGATGCGGTGATCGGAGAGATCTTCCATCACCATCACCGCCAGCTCGGGATCGAAATGCACAATCCGCACCGTGTGTTGCGGGCAGTGCTGATAGTGAGCCACCAGGGTTTGTGCTTCAAGGCGCGCGCGGTCAAGGGTCAGCGGCCAGGATTCTCCCACGCAGCGCACGTAGGGCAGCGCCTGCTTAACGATAATCCGGCTCACGCCCCTGATATCGAAAATTTTAAACACCAGGTTGAGGTTGCCGTCGCCCACTTCCTGCGCGGACACCAGTTCTGACGGATTGTCGATACCGCCAAATTGTTGGGCGTAAGCCACCGCATCGCTGGCCGTGAAAGTATGGTATTGCGACATTGCCTCGATCCTCAAAATTCTGATTAAGCCGTTCAGACGTCTATACTTCTGGATTTCATCCTGACACAATGTGATACAACAACGCAACAGGGATTTAACTAAATGCAGACACTACAGACCACCAGCCTGCGGGTAAGCGAAAATCAGCTCTTTATTCTTGACCAGCAGGCTTTACCGCAGGAAAAACGCTGGCTGGCGGCGGATAACGTGGCGCTGCTGGTGGACCATATTCACGCCCTGCGGGTACGCGGCGCGCCGCTGATTGGCCTGTCGGCCAGCCTGCTGCTGGCGCTGCTGGCGCAGCGCGGCCTGACCCGCGAGGCGCTATCTGAGGCGCTGGAGACGCTGCGCGCCGCGCGTCCGACGGCGGTAAACCTGATGAATAATCTGGATCGCATGAAGCTGGCGCTGGCGGAGGAGCGCTTTCCACAGGCTCTGGAAGCGGAAGCGCTGCGCCTGATCGAAGAGGATAAACAGCTTTGCGCCAGCATCGCCGAGGCGGGCAGCGCGCTGGTGACGCCGGGCAGCCGCCTGTTGACCCACTGCAATACCGGCGGCCTGGCGACGGCGGGCGTCGGCACCGCGCTGGGGGTGATTGCGCTGGCGCATCAGCAGGGAAAGGTGGCGAACGTCTGGGTGGATGAAACGCGCCCGCTGTTACAGGGCGGACGTTTGACCGCCTGGGAGCTGGGTGAACTGGGCGTGCCGTATCGGCTGATTACCGATTCGATGGCCGCCAGCCTGATGGCGCAGGGCCAGGTCGACGCGGTTTGGGTGGGCGCTGACCGTATTGCCGCCAACGGCGACGTGGCGAATAAAATCGGCACCTATTCGCTGGCGGTGCTGGCGAAGTATCATCAGATTCCCTTTTACGTGGCCGCGCCGCAGACTACCCTGGACCGCCATTGCCCGAACGGCGCGGCAATCCCGATTGAGCAGCGGGCGGCTGCCGAAGTCACCGGCGTCGCCGGCAGCTTTGGCGCGGTGCAGTGGGCGCCAAAAGAGGCTGCGGTTTACAATCCGGCGTTCGACGTCACGCCCGCGGCGTTAGTGAGCGGCTGGGTGCTGGACAGCGGCGTGGTGACCCCGGAGCAGGTCGCCGCCGGGGCGTTTGCGCCAGAAAAGGCCTGAACCTGAGCGAAAAAGGCGAAGCGACCTCCCTCGCTTCGCCTTCAACTTATGGCAGCACCATCTCTACCGCCGGAGCGGACTGCGGGTCGATATTACGGCCAAGCGCCGTCAGCGCCGCCTGGTACGGGCACAGCGTCCCGACGGCGGTGGTCCGGCAGCCCGCCTGATGCCACTCCTGGCGCAGCAGCGGATGCTGGCTATCCGGCGTTTGCAGGCGGCGTAAATCGTCCAGACTTTGCGCCTGGAAGTAAACGCGCAGGTAGCGTTTTCCGCTATGGGTGTCGCGCCAGCGTTCCAGTACCAGGCTGCTGCCCGGCGGGATATTGCCGCGGCTGTACCCCGGCAGCTGCCAGCTAAAGTCCATTAATGTACGCACCATGGCGATATTGGTATCGTGCGCCACCAGCAGCAGCCAGCGTACGTTCGGCGCGGCGCCCTCTTTTACCCCTTCGAGCATGGCGTTGAGCAGAATCGAGCCGCGTTTTTGCGCGGTATAAAACACATCGTTGCTCAGATCGTAGTTCTCCGTCAGCAGCGGCAGCAGGGCGGTGACCTGGCTGGCGCGGGTAATATTGCCCCACGCCAGCTGGCTGAGAGGCAGGTTCTCGCTCCAGCCCAGACGCAGCGTCTCAACCATATTGGCCATCACGCTCAGCCCGCTAATCGACGTTTTGCCGCTTTTGCTCTGCTCCACCTGCCACGGCAGGTCAAATACCGGGCAGCGCTTATCGGGCGCGCAGACGGCGTTTTTCAGCAGCTGAATCACCGGAGCCAGCGCCTGCCGACGCTGCGCCAGATCGCCGGCCGTCTTCTTCACTTCCGCCAGCTGGCGGGCGGGATCGGTTTGCGTGGCGGCAAATTTATCGGTCTGAAACAGCGGGTCGGCGTCGCCGCTGACGTGATGAATCATCACCCCGCAGCCGGGAAAGGCGCCGTCCACCAGCGCCTGGGCGGTGGCCCGCGTGCGCTGCAGGGGGCTGGCGCGCACGTAAATTTCTCCGCTCGCCGGACAGCCCACCGCCAGCAGTCCGAGCTGACGATAGCGTGCGCCTTCATCGCGAGCTTTATTGACGACGGCGGCGTAGCCGTGGCCGGTCAGCTCGCCGTCGTGGGTGGTCCACTGCGTCCACGGACGCTGGGTCGCGGCTTCGATGGCCTCCCGGTTGCCCTCCGTCGGCGGACGAATGCCGTGGCGGCTGAGCTCAACCACTTTTTCCAGCGTAAACTGCGCGGCGGCGTGGCCCGGCGCGGCCAGCAGCGGCAGGGCGCAGGCGAGCAGCAGGCGTAGCAAAACCTGATGTCGTACAGGCATCATAAAATATTCCTTATAAGTTAAAAGGTTATGACGAGAATGAGGTCTGACGCTCTATCGCGTGTCGCCTGGCAACAATCGCAGCGGTGGTAAAACAGAATAGCGCGGACATCAGGCCGGTGCCTACCCAAAACAGCGATAACGTACTGAAGTCATACAGCGTTTTGCCATTTTCGATTATCGATGTTTTATCGATGATGATGCCGGTCAGAAACTCGCCGAGTCCCGCCCCCGCGTAGCTGGCAATACCGATGGTGCCGAGCGCGGCGCCCGCGGCTTTACGGGACGAAATATCGACGGCGATCAGTCCGCCAAGGAAGCAGGTCAACGCCCCGATGGTAGCGCCGAAGATAATCATCGCCAGAATATCGGTGTAGTAGCCGTGCGGCGACCAGAGCATCAGCGCGAAGCCGGCGGTGTTGAGCAGGCTGATAAAACCGGCCATCACGCTGCGGTTGCGCGGGAAGAAGCGGTCGGAGAGCATCCCGGCGATAATCGTTCCGGCAATACCCGCGATAGCGTTGACCCCGATAATCCCGGACGCTTCGAGGGTAGAGTAGGCTTTATCCTGCTCCAGGAAGAAGATCCCCCATGAGTTCACCGCGTAGCGGTCGATATACATAAACGCCGAGGCCAGCGCCAGCGCCCACAGGGCCGGGTTGCGCAGCGCCAGCAGCTGGTTTTTAAACACCGAGCCGCGGGCTTCCGTCTCCTCCAGCGGTTCGTCGCGAATCACGTTGATTGACGGGAAGCCGCAGCTTTGCGGCGAGTCGCGCATAAACAACAGCATCAGCACCACCCCGGCGGCGCCGAGCGCGGCGGTCGACAGATAGCCCATCTGCCAGCCGAATCCGGCAATCACCGCCGCGATCACCATATAGGTCATCGCTTCGCCGATGTTATGCGCCGTCGACCAGATGGCGTAAAAGGTGCCTCGTTCTTTACAGCCGTACCAGCGCGCCAGCGATACCACGCACGGGCCGACGCCCATCGACTGCGCCCAGCCGTTAATCCCCCAGAAGATAGCCAGCAGCATGGCGTTGCTGGTCATCCCCATCATCAGGTTCATCCCGGCGCTCAGCAGCAGCCCAAGGCTCATATAGCGCACCACGTTGGCATGATCGGCGATAAAGCCGTTGACCAGCTTGCCGATGGCGTAGCTGAAAAACAGCGTTGAGCCGATCATGCCCAGCTCCGTCGGGGTAATGCCGAGCTCCACCAGCGCGCTTTTGGCGACGGTGAACGACAGCCGGCAAACGTAGAACGTGACGTACGCCAGGGTCATGGTAATAAAGGTTTGCCAGCGCACGCTGCGAAAGCGCCGCTCATCGAACTCTCCGCCCGCTTTGGGCGGCGAAGCGCGAAAAAATGCGATAATTCTTCCAGACATAATGGTATCTCCGAAGGTCGGAGGCCTGACTGATTAGTGTGGTTCGTCCGTGAGGGTAGATTGTCGTTGTGTAGAGTACATAATCAGATAAAGCCTGACCCGATGCGGTTAAGGTAAGGGGTGACAAAGCATGTTTTTTAATTGTGGATAGAGCGTCTTGCTGGCCAGCAGCAGCGGATTACCGTGACGAATCCCGTCGTTTGCCAGATAGTCGTTGCTAAGGCCGCCCGCTTCGCGCATCAGCACCAGCCCCGGCAGCCCGTCCCAGGGGTTCATATGCGGTTCGTAGTAGCCGATAAGCCTGCCCGCCGCCGCCCAGGCGCTCATCAGCGCCCCGGAGCCGTTGCGGATAAACATCCCGCCGTCGCTCAGCAGCGCATCGAGGAAGGGCAGAAAGACCGCAGGCGTCACGCGGTGCGAGGTGCCTACGCCCATCACGCCCTCTTTGACCGTTGCTGCCGGATGCGGCGCGATAGGCGCATCGTTAAGCCACGCGCCCTGGCCTTTCAGGGCGTGGAACAGCTCGCGATGGTTGGGGTCGTACACCACGCCGATAACCGGTTCGCCGTCGGCTATGATGGCCAGCGACAGGCACCAGGTGTGCAGGCCGTTAAGAAAACAGCTGGTGCCGTCGATGGGATCGACAACCCACAGCACGCGCGCGTCCGGCATCTGCGTCCCGCTCTCCTCGCCGAGAAAACCGTCCTGCGGGAAGGCGTCGGTAATGCGCTGCTTAACAAACGCTTCGACCCGCTTATCGGCGACGCTGACCACGTCCTGCAGATCCTCGCCTTTATGATCTACCGTCAGCCGGTCGCGCTGTTGATAGTATTCGAACGCCAGCTCAGCGCCGGCCTTCGCCAGCTCGCAGGCTAAACGATAGCGGGCCTGCAGTTCATGTAATTCCAGTGATTTCATCGTAACTCCCTATTTTGCACACGTGTGCAAGTTGCCTGAAAAAAACAGCCCCGAAGGGCAAAATGAGTGTGGATGGATTAAAAGAATTATTCTGTGATCGCTCCGGCATAAAATGAATTTTTCATTTCGCGCTTTGACGAACGATCAGTTTCACCGGCACTTCGCGATGGCGTGACGGCAGGCTGAATTTGGCGATCCGCGTGACCAGCAGATCCACCGCGTGGTGGGCGAGCAGGGCGGTATTCTGCTGCACGGTAGTCAGCTGATAGGGCTGCCAGTCCGCCTGGGGAATATCATCGAAGCCGATAATCGCCGGTAGCGAAGCGGCGGGGTTGTCCGCCCGCAGGCCGTCCAGCGCGCCGAGCGCCAGCATATCGGTAGCGCAGAACAGCGCCTGCAGCTGCGGATGCGCGGCAAGCAGTTGCCTGGCGGCGGCAAAACCTGCCTGATAGCCGCTGCTGTCGCAGAAGTGCGCGGCGACCTCCATACCCTGGGTATGGGCAACAAACGCTTCGTAGCGCTGGCGGGTACTGAAGTTATCCAGGCTTTCGCCGATAAACCCGGCCTGGCGCCACTGGCGCTGGGCAAACAGGTCGGCCACCAGCTTCGCGCCCTGCGCGTTGTCGCTGCACACGCGATCGCAGCCGGCCAGCTCGGCGTGGCGGTTGATAAGGGTCACCGGGATTTTTCGCTCCAGATACTCCTCCGCCAGCGACAGCGGCGGCGCCCCGGAGGTGATAATGACCCCCGCGACGTGATAGCTCAGCAGCTGCCTGAGCGACGGGGCGAGCTGCTGCGGATCGTCGGCGTTCATCAGCAGCGGCATAAAACCGTTGAGCGCCAGCTGGTGGACCAGCGGCGACAGCAGCTTGCTGCGGAAGGGGTTATCAAAGCCGGCGGTGACGATGCCGATAAAATTGCTGCTGCCGGTGTTCATCGTGCGGGCGATAATGTTGACCTGATAGCCCAGCGTTTCCGCCGCGGCGAGGACCTTCTGGCGGGTTTTTTCCGCCACCGATGCGCCGGGCGTAAAGGTGCGGGAAACCGCGGAACGGGAGACGCCAGCGAGTCGGGCAACGTCCTCTGCCTTAATCCATTTTTTTTCGCTCATAGTATCAGGGTACGGGTTATCCTCAGTGAGCCCGCGCCGACGCTGGAACCCATGGCCGGCACAGAAAAAGTCGTTAAAAGGTACCACATAAATCCCCGGGCGAGCAGTGGGTTGACGCGGCATCGCGGCCGCGTCAACGTCAGGCTTATGCCGGATAGCGAATCTGCTCCGCCTGGCGCTGCAAAATAACTTTGCCGTGACGAATGGAGGTCAGCACTTTGGCCTGGCGGCGCAGCGCGTCGTAGTCGTTTTCCGCATCGAGGATCAGCAGGTTCGCCGGGCGTCCTTCGGCAATGCCGTAGTTGTCGCCGAGGCACAGGGTGCGGGCGCTGTTATCGGTAATCAGATCGAGGCAGCGCTGCAAATCTTCGTATCCCAGCATATGGCAGATATGCAGCCCGGCGTCGAGGATGCGCATGATGTTGCCGTTGCCCAGCGGGTACCACGGATCCTGAATGGAGTCCTGGGCAAAGCAGACGTTGATCCCGGCGCGGTCCAGCTCCGCCACCCGCGTCACGCCGCGGCGTTTCGGCCAGCTGTCGAAGCGCCCCTGCAGGTGAATGCTTTCGGTCGGGCAGGAGATAAAATTGATGCCAGACGCTTTGAGCAGACGGAACAGCTTCGAGCAGTAGGCATTGTCGTAGGAGCCCATGGCGCAGGTATGGCTGGCGGTGACCTGCGCGCCCATGCCGCGCACCCGGGCCTCTTCCGCCAGCACCTCCAGAAAGCGCGACTGCGGGTCGTCGGTTTCATCGCAGTGCACGTCCACCAGGCAGCCGTGGCGCTCGGCCAGGTCCATCAGAAAAACCAGCGAGCTGACGCCCTTATCGCGGGTATTTTCATAGTGCGGAATGCCGCCCACCACGTCGGCGCCCATTTCGATGGCGCGGGTCATCAGTTCGCGTCCGCCGGGGAAGGACTCAATGCCCTCCTGCGGGAAGGCGACGATCTGCAGATCGATAAGATGGGCCGCCTCTTTTTTCACTCTCAGCATCGCCTCAAGCGCCGTCAGGGAAGGGTCGGTGACATCAATGTGGGTGCGCACGTGCTGCACGCCGTTGTCGCGCAGCATGCCGATGGTTTTCAGCGCCCGCTGGCATGTATCTTCGACGGTGACGCTCGCTTTGCGCTGGCTCCAGCGGGCGATGCCCTCAAACAGGGTACCGCTCATATTCCACTCCGGCTCGCCCGCCGTCAGGGTGGCGTCAAGATGGATATGCGGTTCGACGAACGGCGGGATGACCAGCTTTTGTTCAGCGTCGATATCGTCGGCGTCAGCCGCCTGCGCCGCGGCCTGCGCGGTGATGCTTTTAATCACGCCGTCCTGTAAGTCGAGGGTATAGAGCGCTTCTTGATGGCGCAGGCGCGCGTTGATAATTTTCATGGTTGTTCCCGTAAATGGTTTTGCGACATACGCCAGATCGCTAAGGCGTATAGCGCGCGAAAACTTTTGATATCGTTTTGAATAAAAATTGATACCACCTGCATTGCCTTAAAATAATTCTTTTGATACCAGAGTTAGCGTTAAAGTACTCCCCGCCAGATGGCGGGTATCTTTAAGTCGTTAGTGTTTGAGGCGGACATGTCTAACAATGTTAACTATCACACTAGAAACAACTAAGGGCCAAAGCAATACTATGGCCATGACGGCTAAAAGCCGGTCAAAACTATTTTCTGTCCTGATAACATCAAGGATGTAAGCAGCAAAAAACATGAGAACACCGCAACATAGGTAGAATATAATCATGTTTTCAGAGTAGACCTTCTTTCAGTTCTTTCTCCGCCTCTTCCAGCGGATTTCCAGTCCCTGAGTAAACAAACGGTAGTTCGCCCCGCCCGCTCATTGCAGCCCCCTCAGGCGTTACAGTGTACTCAGCCACGCCGACCAGGTCGGAGAGCGAAAGAATCGACGTCACCTCGTAAACCACACTGATTTCTTCGCTATCACCTGCAATAGCAGCCCCTTGCAGGGAGTGGTAAACCTTGATCGGAGTGACATTCTTTTTAATCGTGAAACTCATATAACCTCACTGATATCCGTTAAGTAATACAGGCGATATTTTCAGATTACCCACCACGGCAGAACTTAGGGTCAGTGTGATGGTTGTGTACGTCGCTGAAAATGAAATGCTCAGGCTGTTGT
>NZ_JAWXQV010000084.1:0-134088 GCF_033843325.1 Klebsiella sp. JN_Kp126
AGTTTTTTATTATAAATTAAATTATGTATTTCCCTCAAACCCAGAATAGTTAAATTCAATAATAAACGAAATAAAAATCAATATGTTGAGGCAGTGGCCTGCTACTTTCCCACTCCAGCAACCAGTCATGGAAGCTTTAGAAACAGAGTCCTCTCATGAGTTTGTGATGCCTTAAATCCATGGTGAGCATAGAAACCTTTGGCTTCTTCAGTAAGCGCATGAACCATTATCGCACGAACGCCAATGTTCTCAGCTACGCGATAACACCGTAGAACTGCATCGTGGAGTAAATCGGCACCAACCCCTTTTCCGTGCAATGAGACATCTACCGCCAGGCGAGCGAGTATAATCACCGGTATAGGATCTGGCATGTTACGCCGAAGACTGCCTGTAGCTTCCGTATGGTTAACGCTACCGGTGGCCAAAGAGTAAAAACCAGCTACTTTCTTCGTACCCTTCTTGCAAACAACGAACGTTCGGGCAGCGCCAAGAGCTTGATTTTTTAAACCTCTCTGTTTTAGCCATTCATCGAGGACTGTCTCTCCACTGACGAACTCAGCCAGCTGATGAGCGCTGGATAACGGCTCGGGCGCGGTTATACGTCCCACTGAGGTTTCCTTGCCAGTAGTTTATTAATGGCGGAATCATCCTCGACTGGTGCATCGAGCATATCGATGAACTCTGCATACTGTTCGTCGTTAAAATTGAAAACACGGCGATCAAGGATCACATTCTCCGCAGCCTTGCAGGCAATCTCTAGGATAAAGTCGGTTCGCGATTTATGAAGGATCTCTGCAGCGGCATCGATGAGTGCTCTCTGAGACTCTTTAGCTCTTAGGTTGAGTTGAACATCTGATTTCATACACACCTCTCCTGTATAGCAATTGGTATACAAGAATAACACAACACGAACGTATAGCAAATGCTACACATCTCAAAGTGTCGATAATGCGTTTTATGTTAAATATCAGAAACTTAGCGTCAAATTACAGCTATTCTTCTGCAATGGCCTGCTCACTATCACTGCCAGCACGGCTTCAGTCGGGATAGATGGATTCTTTTCTGGCATTAATGCCATAAAGACAAACACGTTTTTTTTCAGGCAAATGGATACCCATCAGGCGAAGAATAAAACCGCGCCACCCCCGGTTAACCTGACGGTTATAGTCATACAGGTCTGCATTTTCTTTTTTAAGCTTTGACCATTCATGCATGAGTGTTAGTGCATCGAGCTCGGCGATGTGCTTCACTTCATCACCGATACGTACTGTGTTAATGCCTCTTCCCGTCATGATGATCCCCTCCGGCAATATCAGTTTCAGATTAACGCTGTTGTGATGATGATTTAACTACACACTAAAGGCAATCTAACGTTTAATCATACCCCTGATAATAAAGAACATCATGGTTAATGAAAACACAATCAGAAGCCAGCCAAAGGGTTTGGCATCAAAAACAGTAGTGATGCAATCATTAGTACAGGTAACCACCTTCGGGGTGACAATAGAAATTCCCCATCCAAGAATAACTACCATAGTGCCTGCTACTGCGGCTAAGAAAAAAGTGGTGAAGAATGCGCATCCGACTACCAGTAACAATCCAATCAGTTCAAATATCATATTCATGATTGCGCTCCAGGTGAGATAACTGCGAACAGACTGATGCTGGCTGTATTATTTAACATATTTCCAGACGCCTGCAGGTATTTTATCATAAAACTTCCCCATTGCCATTTCCGCCAGCCGGTGATCCACTGCGGCATTAAAGTGCTCAAGTTCGTCATCCGTCAGGGAATATTTATTTTTTTCTATTATCCTTTCCAGAGTTTCCTGTGATGTACAGCGGCGTAGTCGTAAAATCCATTCCTGTTTCGTCATTAATTTATATCCTGAGGTGTCCCGGTAATATCATTCTGGAAGATGCTTTTCTTTCAGTCGGTTATGAGTGAACCATTTTGCATATGTAATGTAAACCACAAAAGTTAAGAGTGCGGACAGACTATATAGATACGGCGCGGCATGAACCCTGGAGATGACTGGGGAACAGGATTCTCAAACAACATAAGTTAATTGTAAGGTCGGCATGACCAAAAAAGACATTGTGTATGGACTCTTTCATTATTATTCATTTCGCTTATAAAAAAAACGCTCCCGGACGGGAGCGTAAGCCAGTGACTTCGGCGTCAAATGAGGGTCTGACAAGTGGAGCTGCGGGTTAATTCTGGGTGATCTGGCTGCGATGCTTTTCCGCCTGTTGCTGATGAATAACGGAAGACTGACCATTATTCGCCTTCTCATGCACAACAGCGGCTTTCTCATGCTCGCTCATTTCGGAAAATGGCTTAGCAGTTTTTTGGGTGTTCTCAGGTTTGGCTTTCATCATTTTTTTATGCATTTCAGCCATGTCCTGATGGGCGGCAGTATTGCCGTTTTGCATCATTTCATGGGACATTGCGGCCTGATCGTGACCGCTCATATCCATCATTTTCATGCTCTCCCCCTGAACTGCACTTTTTTCAGCGGATGATTGCATCTGATGGGCAGGCGCCTGGGCATTATTTACCTGGTCATGCATGTTCATTGTCTCTGCAGCCCAGGCAGATGAAGCGACAGCCATCATGGCAATAAAGGATACAAGGATCTTTTTCATGGTTGGGTCTCCGGTGTTTTCATACCCGAACAATCAATGCTTATAACAGAGAAAGCATTTGATCTCAGGGCTGGTTGATCATCACGCCAGGAACCGGGCGATTGAATTATCACGCTGTCCTGATTTATGACTGATTATAAAAAACCGCCTCTGTTTATCACGTGACTGAATGATGACATTTTTGTCACCTTCCGGTTTTCTCCTGAATAACGTTATTAATCCATTAACAGACGCACACTGAACACAATTTCCCGCCCCTGCTGTTCTGCTGACAGCTCGCCGCCGTGAGCATGAATGATCGACCTTGTAATTGATAATCCCAGCCCCGCGCCTTCCGTGTTGTGGACCCTTGATGAGTCTGCGCGATAGAACCGGTCAAACAAACGTTCCAGATTAGCGGGAACCTGGCCGGACATCGTATTCGTAATCATCACGTTCACACAGTCACTGTCACGCTCAAGGTGTATCGCTGTACAGGTGTTATCGGGAGAATACTTGATTGCATTGGAAAGCAGGTTACTGAAAGCACGTCGCAGCATATCGCTGTCTCCGGCAACAACGCCCTCTCCTTCAACCGTGATTGTCTTTCCTGTTTCGTCTGCCAGAGGCTCGAACAGCTCACGTAATTCATTCAGTTCGGCTGCCAGATCCACATCATGTTTATCCAGCTGCAGCAGACCATGCTCTGAACGTGCCAGAAAGAGCATGTCACTGGTCATTCGTGACAACCTTTTCAGTTCTTCCAGATTAGCGAATAAAATTTCGCGGTAATGCGAAACATCCCTTTCCTTAGCCAGTGCAAACTGCGTCTGCATCATCAGATTACTGACTGGTGTGCGCAGCTCATGCGCGATGTCAGACGAGAAATCTGACAGTTTCCGGAATGACCCCTCCAGGCGATCGAACATATTATTGAACTCCTGCATGGTCTCAGAGATTTCCGGCGGAGCCAGATCGGGATTAAGACGCTGATCCAGGCTGTGTACGGTCATGGAGGAAGCCAGACTGGTCATTTCCCGTAACGGTTTCAGACCAATACGTGTGGTCAGCCAGCCCAGAAAAACAGAAATAAAGACCAGACCGATATTGAACCAGAACAGCCAGGTACTGAGCTTATCCATAAACAGGGTGTGATACCCAGTATCCGTGGCAACCGTAATGATGAAATGTTTGCTTTTACCCTGTTCCGGCGTCACGGCAACCCGCCGCGAGATACTGCGGTACACGGTGTTATTTTCTTCCGTCTGGATCATATAGTCGAGAATATCACCCGACTTATTAAGCAGGACCGCTGGAACAACAGAATTTTTGGCATAGAGTTCAACAATTTTTTCATTTTCCATGTTTTTTATAGAAATGAATAAACCATTGTGCCCTACCATCGCATCGTTTATTTTTTCTGATAATGACTTAATATCCGTTTTGTTCCGGAACGTCTCTGTTTTAAGAAACTCTTCGGTGAGCTGAAGTTTACCTGTCAGAAAATCGCGGTCCTGATTATCGAAATAGCCATTAAGGGTGCTAATCAGGATAAAACTTGATAACCACCATACCGTAAGCATCACTGCAGAAAAAATCAGGCTCAGGCGTGTGGTCAGGGAAATTTTGAACCTCACTCTTCTCTGATCTCCAGGACATATCCGGCACCGCGAACGGTATGGATCAGTTTTGGCTCAAAGTCATCATCAATTTTACTTCTCAGACGTCTCACGGCGACATCAATCACATTCGTATCACTGTCAAAATTCATGTTCCAGACCAGGGACGAGATAAGACTCCTGGGTAACACTTCTCCGGTGCGTTGCAGCAGCAACTCAAGCAGAACGTATTCTTTACCGGTGAGATGGATCTTCTTCCCCGAACGGATCACGGTCCGGCGCACCATATCAACGGTCAAATCGGCGATGGTGCAGACTGTTGCGGCCTGCGAGCGGGCGCGTCGCAGCAAGGTTCTTACACGTGCAACCAGCTCCGTAAAATCAAAGGGCTTAATCAGGTAGTCATCTGCGCCAAGCTCCAGTCCTTTCACTTTGTCCCGCACGTTGTCCTTTGCGGTTAAAAACAGGACCGGTTCTTCGTGCCCGGACTCCCTCAGTGCGCTGATGATTTGCCACCCGTCGAGGAAAGGCAGCATCACGTCCAGTATTATCAAATCATACTGTCCCTTCGACGCGGCCCCGAGACCATCGCGGCCATTATTAAAGAGATCGGCCTGATAGCCTTCCTCAACCAGTCCCTGCTGCAGGTAACGACCTGTTTTTTGTTCGTCTTCAACGATTAAAATACGCTGCATGGTCAACTCGCTGATATGAAAGTAAAAATCTCACGCATGAGCTTTGGCTGTCCCCTAGCTGACCTGAGACGGAGCAAGCATTCCGAGCCACGCTACGGCGCCCAGAATGATAATCGCAACAACGAATTCTGTCAGGATGCTGTTTCGCATCAGGGCAACGCTGCGATCATAATTCCCTTCCCTGACCATAACTTCAAGCCGGGGACCCAGGTGAAACCGGTTTGCTGCAGCCAGAAGAAGCATCAGAACAAACAGAGCCGTCTTGGCAAGCAATATCCTCCCCCAGGAACTGTTGAATAAGGGAGTTAAGTTACCCTCAGCAATATACAGATAGTTGACCAGCGCACTCAGGATCAGGGCTACAACAATCACCGTTCCTGCCGTGGCAAATTTTGCCAGGGAGTCAGATATCACAATGACGCTCTGTGCATTATGCTCGTTTCTGCGCATCAGCAGGATAGCAAATGCAACCAGAGCACCTGTCCAGGCACCTGCAGCGCCGAGATGGGTCAGATCGCTCAGTAAATGGAGATAGTAATGCAGACCGTCATGCATAACGGCGTGTCCTCCCCAGGCAAGTGTAGCCAGCGCCACGCCCCCACTCATCGTCATCAGCAGGCAGGACAATACTCTCTTATTAGTGTAAAGGAACAAAGCACCGAGTGTGGTAAACAGGGCACAGAGCCTGACAATCCAGCTAATACCCACATCAGTTTCTTCTATCACCATCTCGATAATATGGATGGATAATTCTCTGAGGTCAGTTACTCCACTCATGGCATTAGATACCAGGAGCATATTAATGCCAGTAAGAATGATGCCTGTAACAACAGCAAAGGTTATAAACGACCTTAAATTAGTCAGGTTATAGGTTTCATGTCTGACACCGCTTATTCCATATATCTGAAAAAATGGCAATCCAAATATTACCATCAAATCCAGATAAAGAAGAAAACGAATAACAATCATAATCAGGTCGTTCATAATATTACTTCACTGTAAAGGTGTAATTACCGGTAATAGGGTGCGTATCTGAAGAAACCGCGCGCCAGTCAACACGATAAGTGCCAGCGGGTAAAGGCTCTCGCGGAATAATGACCATCGATTTAGGGTCAGCGCCTGGCGCCACTTTTGCCGCGACCGGCATCGGAGAATGTGATGACATGCCTTTCATACCCGTCATCGTTAATTTTGCACCTGAGAATTTCACGGTCAGATTTTCCGAGAAATTAAGCTGAATCTTTTCCGGGGCCGCTACGGCTGAATCAGCCTGTGGCACAGAGCTTTTTAATTCCGGATGGGCCATAGCAGAGAAAGCAACGCCCATAACGAGGCCACCTGTAAGAATGGCTTTATTTAAAATCGACATTTTATTTACCTGTTTAGTTGAGTGTTTTATATCAGTGCGTTAAAACCAGATTCTGGCTCCCGCCAGGAATACTACCTGATGGTCTTTCTCACCTTCTCTTTTCGCCATATCGGATGTTTTCCCGTAAAGTTGATTCCAGGAAACGCCTATATAGGGTGCAAACTCACGGCGTATTTCATAGCGTAGCCGGAGCCCCAGCTCTGTGTCAGTCAGTCCCCTGCCGCGACCCCGCGATTCATCATCCTGACTGTAGAAATTCACCTCATAGGATGGCTGGAGTATGAGCCGGTTAGTCAGTAAAACGTCGTATTCTCCTCCCAGACGAAGGGCTGCTTTTCCGCCATTACTGACAAAACCCGTAATTTCAGACTCAAAATTATAGAGTGCCAGCCCCTGAAAACCGACAGCAGCCCAGGTCCGGGCAGAAGCAGGTCTGAAATCCTGCCTGACACCCGCAACCAAATCCCACCATGGGCCAACCGCATGTCCCCAGAGTAACTGCGCTTCAGCCGCCTCCGTTTCCCCATTGCTTCGTTCACCTTCACTCTTTAGCCAAATCCGATCTGTGTCGCCTCCAATCCAGCTGTTAACACTCCAGCTGAAATTGTTGGTGTTATCCGACCGTTGCCATTCCAGTTGATCCAGCAGAACCAGATAATTAATCGCACTGTCGTGAATCGCATGCCCCTGTAAATTGCCGAATGCAGCCTTCCGGTCGGCATCGGTAACAGGCGGAATTGGCGTTCTGCTCTCAGTTACAATGGGCTCCATTGACGTCATCTCAGTGAAATTCTCATCTGCTGGCATCTGCATGGCAGACATGTCGTGCCCGGCGTGGGGATCTGCAGAGACGGAGCCCGCCGCAATAGAAAGCTGTGAGGTAAACAAACCGGCGACCAGAACAGGTATGGCCTTCAAATTTCTCTTCATTCGCATCATTCCTCCACCCGGACTTCACGAAACATTCCCATTTCCATGTGATAGAGCAAATGGCAGTGATACGCCCAGCGGCCAAGCGCATCTGCTGTCACTCTGTAACTGCGTTTTGTACCAGGGGGAACATCTATTGTGTGTTTACGAACCATGAAATTACCGTTTTCATCTTCCAGATCGCTCCACATACCATGCAGGTGAATGGGGTGAGTCATCATGGTATCGTTGATCAGCGTGATCCTGAGCCGCTCACCGTATTTCAGCAGCACCGGTGCGGCATCTGAAAACTTGATTCCGTTAAATGACCAGGCAAACTTTTCCATGTGGCCGGTTAAATGCAGTTCTATGGTACGGCCAGGTTCACGTCCGTCAGGATCCTCAAAGCGGCTTTTCAAATCCGCGTACGTGAGAACCTTTCTTCCGTTATTTCGAAGACCAATACCCGGATCATTTAATTTCGGAGAGACGCTCATCGCCTGCATATCAACCAGTGGGTTATCCGTTTCTGACGCAGGATGACTTTGCATACCCGGCATTCCGGCCATCCGGGAATGATCCATACCGGCCATGCTGCTGTGATCCATGGGCGCGGAGGATGTCCCGCTATCCGGAAGGTCAGCACCGTCCATAGACATCATCTCTCCGCTGTTATCCATGCCTCCCATCTGGCTGTGGTCCATTCCTGCCATATCATGTCCCATTCCCCCCATACCCATATCTTCCATGGTCAACAGAGGACGGGGATCGAGGGGGGGAACGGCAGCACTTAACCCTTCTCTCGTGGCCAGTGTCCCTCGAGCGTAACCGGTCCTGTCCATGGATTGTGCGAAGATGGTATAGGCCTCACCCTGAGGCTCCACAATGACATCATAGGTTTCGGCAACGGCAATCCTGAATTCGTCAACGGTAACCGGGTTTACATACTGGCCATCTGCAGCCACGACCGTCATTTTCAGCCCGGGGATACGGATATCGAAATAGGTCATTGCCGAGCCGTTGATAAACCGTAAGCGTATCTTTTCACCGGGACGGAACAGTCCGGTCCAGTTTTTCAGCGGGGCCTGCCCGTTCATGAGATAGGTGTAGGTGTAGCCACTGACATCCGCGAGGTCAGTCGGATTCATTTTCATTTCAGCCCACATTTTCCGATCGGCAATGGTGGCTGACAGCCCCCTGGTATTCACGTCGCGGAAAAAAGAGCCAACGGTTGGTTTATTGAAATTGTAGTAATCCGACTGTTTTTTTAATTTTTTCAGCAGGCTGTGAGGATTTTCATCGGTCCAGTCAGACAACATGACCACATGCTCACGATCGTAAGCAAACGGTTCTGGCTCCCTGGCATCGATGATAATGGCACCGTATACCCCCTCCTGTTCCTGCAGACCGGAATGGCTGTGGTACCAGTAAGTCCCGTTCTGCTTAACCTTAAAGGTGTAAACGTAGGTATCATCAGGCTCTATGCCCATAAAACTCAGCCCCGGAACACCATCCATATTGGCCGGAAGAATAATGCCGTGCCAGTGAATGGACGTCTGTTCATTAAGACGGTTTTTGACCTTCAGGGTAATGGTGTCACCTTCTTTCCAGCGAAGAACGGGCCCCGGCAGGCCTCCATTGATTGTTTTGGCCTGACGCTCACTGCCCGTGATATTGACGGCCGTTTCACCAATGGTCAGGTCAAACTGAGTACCCTGCAGGGATGCGGCAACTGGCAGGCTCAGACTGGAACGCGCATTGAAACTCCATACGCCAAGACTTCCGGCTACGCCAGAGAGGGTTAACCCCTTCAGGAAAGTTCGTCGAGACGTTTTCAACAGCATGCGCATTCCCTTATTTAAAGTATGGTTACTGACAGAATTCGAGAACCGATTTAAATTAAATTACTGGTTCATCCACTTACAATGAAATGAATCTAGCACACCTTAAGAAACAAATTCATTACAATCGTGTAATGTACGTGGCTGTATTACATTTACGTCATCTTCCCCACAGGTTGATTTTTTTATATATGATCATAAGGACATCTTTTATGTACCTCAGAAGGTAATTACACATGAATATATTAATCACGACCACTGCGTTTACAGCTTTATTTTGTGGGGCAGCTTTTGCTCAGTCCAGTGATATTGCCCATGAAGCACATCGATTTGTTAATAATGCCTCAGCCGTCAGTCATGTGAACTCCTCGACGCATGAAAACTTACCGGACAGGGTTAATAAAAACAACACGCCCTCATTCTCTGAAATGAATGAACATGAAAGGGCCATTGTTGCTCATTCATTTATGAACAACAGCGCGTCCTATGCGCATCAGAAAATGATTGAGGAACATAAAAAAATGCTGTCCGGCAGTGATGCAAATTCAAAGACCTCGTCTTCTTCTTTTAACGAACTGAATGCCGGAGAAAAAGCCGCTCTCGTGCATGAGCAGGTCAATAATGCCGGTGCGGAAGCACATCAGACGCAGGCAAGAAAGCTTCGCGGGCTGTATTCGACCAGGTAACTGCAGGCGGGTTAGAGCTTAGCGTCAGGTGCGCAGCAGGGCTTTACTGACGGGTTACGTAGCAGGACATGAGCCCCATATTGCTCTGCCGTAACCTGTTTCAGTCCCGTTAATCATCACCGTCGGGCTGGTCATACAGTTCCCAGAGCTTCAGGAGCAAACGGGAAACAAGATATGTTACAAAAATGACGACCATCAACGGTGCTCCCGATTAACTGACAGATGACACGCCTCCTGAAAACCCCTAGCATACGCCGCAGTGTTCATGCTAACGGCGAATTCCAGTAAATGTATTCTACCGATGTCGTAAAAGAAAATGCCTACCTTTCAGCCACCCGCTCGGGGCTGGAATCGAACGAGATCGCTACTCTTCAGCGCTCCTTGCCTTCCCGGTTTAATCTGCGGCATTTGAAAAAAAATGAATCATTAAAACTCGTACTGCAAAAGAAAGCGGGAAAATCACGTGTCGTGGCCTATAAATTTACGTCCGGTTCATTTAATTACACGGCGTATCGTATATCAGATAAAAAGTTCTATAACCTTTCCGATACTTCCGGGAAAGGCAGTCTCGATTATCCGTTACCGGCCACAGCAAGACTCAGTTCGCCTTTCAATCCTGCAAGACTTAACCCGGTATCGGGAAAAGTGAGTCCCCATAATGGCATTGATTATTCCATGCCCATGAACACGAAAATAGTCAGCGTCATCGACGGAAAAATCACCCGGGCCGAATACAACAGCACCATGGGATATTTTGTTGAAGTAACAGGAAAAGCCGGTGTTAAAACTCGCTATCTCCACCTCAATAAAATACTCGTTACTAAAGGGGCCAGGGTTACCCGGGGAGACGCTATTGCGTTATCCGGTAACAGCGGACGTTCATCCGGTCCTCATCTGCATTACGAGCTGGTCATCAATAACAATCCTGTTAACTCACTGGCGTTCCGGGCAGCGGCACCCGCTGATAACAAACTTGAACAGCATGCCTTTGCGCATGCCAGAGACTACGAACGATACCTGGACTGATAACGGGGCCGCGACGCGGCCCCGTCTGCCGGATTAATTTTTTTTATCGTTTTCACTTCCTTGATGTTGATGATCTCCATGCCCTCCGTGGCCGTGGAAAAGATGCATTAGCGGGCAGACCAGCAATAACAGATATGGCCAGTAACCTGCCACATGTGACCAGTGTTCGCGCAGGAGGGCAAATGCCGCAATCGCGGCGACAGCAATAAGCGCATAGGTGGTACTTTTCATACCGGACTCCTTCTGTTAGTAACAGACCCTTCATTCAGGGTTATTTCCCGAGCCTGACACTTTTCAGACGCAACGCATTTGCAATGACGCTAACGGAGGAAAGGGCCATAGCCGCCGCCGCAATAACTGGCGACAGCAGTATTCCATACACAGGATAAAGCAGACCTGCAGCTACAGGCACCCCAAGAGCATTGTAGATAAACGCAAAAAACAGATTCTGCCGGATATTTTTCATGGTGATTTCTGACAGATGACGGGCCCTGTTGAGTATCATCAAATCGCCTTTGAGAAGGGTAACGCCAGCACTTTCTATTGCCACATCTGTACCCGTTCCCATGGCTATACCCACGTCAGCCGCTGCCAGCGCCGGGGCATCATTCACACCGTCTCCGGCCATCGCAACCACATGGCCAGACGCTTTCAGTCGGGTTATCACTGCTTTTTTGCCATCCGGCAGAATCCCGGCTTCAACCTCATCTATTCCCAGTTTCCGTGCGACTGCTTCAGCAGTAAGCTGGTTATCCCCGGTGAGCATAACAATGCGGATCCCCGCCTGACGCAAAGCTTTAAGCGCATCCGGCGTGGTTGCTTTCACGGGATCCGAGATAGCTATCAGGCCTGCAAGGTTCCCGTCTGTGGCCACATAGATAACGGTAGCGCCTTCCATCCGCAACGTATCCGCAACGGCCTTTTGATTATCAATAACGATACTGTTTTCCTGCATAGCCAGTTCATTACCAATAACAACCCGTTGACCTTCGACATCGCCTGAGACACCTTTCCCCGACGGGGCATTGAAATTACTGACGGCAGGTATCACGATCCCCTTTTCATGCGCGGCTCTGACAACAGCCATACCCAACGGATGCTGCGAACCTTTTTCCACTGCAGCTGTTACACGTAAAAGAGATATTTCCCCACCCGGACTGAGACTGATAATCCCTGTCACCGTAGGCGAACCTTCCGTGAGCGTGCCTGTTTTGTCGACAACCAGCGTGTCCACTTTTTCAAGACGCTCAAGGGCTTCGGCATTCTTGATTAACACCCCGGCCTGGGCGCCTTTGCCCACCCCCACCATTATCGACATCGGCGTGGCCAGTCCCAGCGCGCAGGGACAGGCAATAATCAGGACCGACACAGCCGCAATGAGACCGTGCGCCATCCTGGGCTCGGGCCCCCAGACAGACCAGATCAAGAAAGCAACAACCGCGATAAGTATCACCAGAGGAACAAACCAGCCTGAAACGCTGTCTGCCATTCTCTGGATGGGGGCACGCGAACGCTGTGCATCAGCGACCATCTGAACAATTCGTGAGAGCATCGTTTCATCACCGACTTTCTCTGCACGGATGATAAGACTACCTGTCTGATTAATCGTCCCCCCAATGACAGGGTCACCCTTCGTTTTGGTAACCGGCATAGACTCCCCGGTCACCATCGATTCATCAACGGTTGTTTTGCCTTCGATCACGATACCGTCGACCGGAATACTCTCTCCAGGTCTGATGCGGAGCTTATCGCCAGGCAGGACATCTTCCGCATTAATATCCGTTTCATGACCGTCATGATCCAGCCGTCTGGCGGTTTTGGGGGCAAGGTTCAGAAGCGCAGTAATGGCGCCTGAGGTTTGTTCCCGTGCCCGCAGCTCAAGAACCTGTCCCAGCAGAACAAGCACCGTAATAACTGCTGCGGCTTCAAAATAAACGGCCACCAGGCCATCCATGTTTCTGAACGATGCAGGAAACCAGGAGGGGAAGACGGTTGCAATGACGCTGTAAACCCAGGCTACGCCGGTCCCCATTGCAACAAGGGTAAACATATTCAGGGAGCGGTTACGTAACGACATTCCGGCCCGGGCGAAGAATGGCCAGCCACACCACAACACGACAGGGGAGGCCAGAAGCAACTGCAGCCATGTGTTGTACTGTGGCGGTACTGTATTCCTCAAGTCGGGAAACAGATGAGATCCCATTTCGAGTACCAGAACCGGAAACGCCAGCAACAACCCCAGCCAGAAGCGTCTTGTCATGTCGTGAAGTTCATCACTCGGCCCCGTGGATGCCGTAGCTACGAGCGGCTCCAGTGCCATTCCACAGACAGGACAGCTTCCGGGACCACTGCGGCGTATCTCCGGGTGCATCGGACATGTCCACACACCTTCAGAATTCTCTTTTTCCGCCTGGTTGTGAGGCTGTTTTATCTGATCAGGGCTGACTTCGTGATGATCGTGGTGATGGTGATGGGAATGTTCACTGGCATCTTCGGTAAGATAACGATCGGGATGGGCTTTAAATTTACTCTCACAGCTGGCGGAGCAGAAATAAAGTTGGTGGTCCTGGTATCGAATGCTGCTGTGCGCCCTGTCGGGCAGGATGGCCATCCCGCACACGGGATCTCTCACCTTATGCAATACGTGGCCCTCGTCCGGGGATAATGTCTGCTCAGAAGCAGTCTGGTTGTTGTGTTGCACTGCATTGTCATTTTTCACAGTAACTCTCCTTATGCATACCGAAGCATCTTCTGTCTTCAGGGTATGTCATGGATGCGATTACCACGAATATCGCCGGCACAGGAGTGCCTGCTACCGGCGTCCCGTTATCAGCCGTTCCGCTGACTATTCGATTCGCTGGAAGACTTTTTTACTTCCATCCGGTGAGAATGCGATAACATCGTAAGCCTCTTTTCGGGCTCCCATCTCCATTCCAGGACTTCCTGCTGGCATACCGGGGGTGGCGAGACCGTATATACCCGAACCAGACTGCATTGCCTTATGTATCGTTGTCGCAGGCACATGGCCTTCAATGATCAAATTACCGGCAACCGCGGTATGACAACTTCGTAGTCCTGCAGGAATAGCATGCTTTTCTTTCAGGGCTGACAGCGCCTGATCATTCATGACGTGAGTTCGTACTTCAAACCCGTCTTTTTCCATCGCTTTGCCCCACAGGGAACAACAGCCACAGTTTTCAGATTTGTACATATCAATCACTTTTTCACTCGCCATCGCGGGTAGTGAAAGGCCGAGAGCCAGCGCCATTAGAACCACTTTTTTCATACTCACCTCTGTATATTATCGATATAAACCCTGACGTCAGGGTGAATCAGTAAAGAAGGACACCCACAGGGGGTGCCCTTTCAGGTTCAGGACACGCTTTTTTTATGTCTGCGCAGCCAGATTAATTTGTAGGCGGCAGGAATAATGAACAGGGACAGCAGCGGAGCCGTGATCATCCCACCAATCATGGGTGCCGCGATACGGCTCATGACTTCTGAACCTGCACCGGTTCCCCAGAGTATTGGCAGCAGACCCGCAATGATCACCGCCACGGTCATGGCTTTCGGCCGGACACGCAGTACGGCACCATGATAGAGGGCTTCATCAAGGCCTTCCGGTGTGAACGTCTCTTTACGGGACAATTCCGGGTGCGCTTCAATGGCATGACGCAGATACATCAGCATGACCACGCCAAACTCTGCTGCCACCCCGGCCAGGGCGATAAACCCGGTTCCGGTCGCCACTGACATATGGAAGCCCTGCCAGTACAGGAACCATATCCCGCCAACCAGGGCAAACGGCAGGCTCATCAGAATAAGTAAGGCCTCATCAGCCCGGCGGAATGCCAGATATAACAGGATGAAGATGATCATCACCGTCATCGGTACCATCAGTTTTAATTTCTTATTGGCGTGCTCGAGTAATTCAAACTGTCCTGAGAATGCCACACTGGTCCCCGGTCTCAGTTTCACTTTCTCACTGATGGCCGTCTTAATATCGTTCACCACCGACACCATGTCCCTGCCGCGGGCATCAACATAAATCCAGCTGGCTGGCCGGGCATTTTCGGTTTTCAGCATGGTTGGTCCGGAAACGACCTTAATATCGGCAACATCGCCCAGCGTAATTTGCTGCTTCATTGGGGTCAGGATTGGCATCTCTCTCAACGCCTGCGGACTGTTACGGTAATCCTGCGGATAGCGAATGTTAATAGGGTACCGGGCCACGCCTTCAACCGTCTCACCCACCATAGCCCCACCGATTGCTGAAGAGACGAACAGCTGGACGTCGCCCACAGTCATCCCGTACCGGGAAGCTTTCTCCCGGTTGATATCGATATCGATGTAGCGCCCGCCCTCAAGTCGCTCAGCCAGGACAGACACCACGCCAGGCACGGTTTTGGCTACCGCCTCGATACTCTGCGCCGTCGCGTCGATATCGGACAGAACAGTCCCGGACACTTTGATACCTATCGGGCTTTTGATCCCGGTTGAGAGCATATCAATACGGTTACGGATAGGCGGCACCCAGAGGTTTGCCAGACCCGGTAAACGGACTGTCCTGTCGAGTTCATCAATAATCTTGTCAATTGTCATGCCGGGACGCCACTGATCCTCAGGTTTGAGCTGGATCGTGGTTTCCACCATTTCGAGCGGCGCGGAATCCGTTGCGGTCTCTGCTTTACCGGTCTTGCCAAATACAGAAGCCACTTCAGGAACGCTTTTGATTAACTTGTCTGTTGTCTGCAGGAGCGCTGCAGCTTCTGCCGGAGAGACGCCAGGCAAGGTCGACGGCATATACAGCAGATCGCCCTCGTTAATCTTCGGCAGAAATTCACCGCCCACCTGACTCAGTGGCCAGATAACCGTGAAAATGGACAAGGCCGCAACCAGCAGGGTTGTTTTTGGCCAGTGGAGGACCCGCAGCAGCAAAGGATGATACGCTTTGATCAGCACCCGGTTCAGGGGGTTACTTGTCTCGGCAGGAATTTTCCCCCGGATCCAGAATCCCATCAGAATAGGAATGACGATGATGGCCAGTGCGGCCGCTCCCGCCATGGAGTACGTTTTCGTGAATGCCAGCGGGCCAAACAGACGACCTTCCTGCCCTTCCAGGGTAAAGATAGGAATAAAGGACAGGGTGATGATCAGCAGGCTAATGAACAACGCGGGTCCCACTTCCACGGAGGCGTCGGTAATCACCTTCCAGCGGGTGGCGTTGTCAATCTGCTCACCCGGATGCTGATGATCCCACTCCTCAAGCCGTTTGTGCGCATTTTCAATCATCACAATGGCGGCATCCACCATCGCACCGACGGCAATCGCTATCCCTCCCAGCGACATGATATTGGCGTTCAGTCCCTGGAAGTGCATGACGATAAAGGCGATACACAGGCCAAGTGGCAGAGAAATAATCGCCACCAGGGCAGAACGGACATGCCAGAGGAACAGTGCGCAAACGACAGCAACAACGATAAACTCTTCAAGAAGCTTGTAACTGAGGTTATCAATCGCCCGGTCGATTAACTGGCTGCGATCGTAGGTGGTCACGATTTCAACGCCTTCCGGCAGGCTGGCCTTCAGCGTCTCCAGTTTATCCCTCACTGCCGTGATAACGTCGCGCGCATTTTTACCCGACCGCAGGATCACCACGCCGCCAGCGACTTCTCCCTGGCCGTTCAGCTCGGCAATACCACGCCTCATTTCGGGCCCGGTCTGCACGCGGGCAACATCCCGCAGATAAACCGGCACGCCGTTCTCACCTGTTTTCAGGACGATGTTATTAAAATCATCAATGCTCTGAAGATAACCGCTGGCACGGACCATATACTCCGCTTCGGCCATTTCAACGGATGAGCCACCGGCCTCCTGGTTAGACGATTCAAGTGCCTGTTTCACTTCGGGCAGGCTGATACCGTACTGGGACAGTTTTACCGGATTGACCTGAATCTGGTACTGTTTCACCACGCCGCCAACCGAAGCGACCTCAGCCACGTTCGGGATGGTTTTCAGCTCAAATTTCAGGAACCAGTCCTGCAGAGAGCGCAGTTCTGAAAGGTCGTGTTTTCCGTTGCGATCGACAAGGGCATATTCAAAAATCCAGCCCACACCCGTGGCATCAGGACCGATTTCAGAACTCACACCGGCAGGCAGTTTTCCCTGAACCTGATTCAGATATTCCAGCACGCGGGAACGGGCCCAGTACAGATCGGTGCCGTCTTCAAAAATGACATACACATACGAATCCCCGAACTGTGAAAAACCACGCACGGTTTTTGCGCCAGGTACGGACAGCATGGTGGTGGTAAGTGGATAGGTGACCTGGTTTTCTACAATCTGCGGGGCCTGGCCGGGATAGCTGGTTTTGATAATGACCTGTACATCTGACAGGTCAGGCAAGGCATCGACCGGCGTGTTAATAATCGTCCATGTACCCCAGATGCTGAGAAACAGGGCCCCCATCATGACCAGGAAACGGTTGGCGACAGAGCGCCGGATAATCCATTCAATCATCGTCGTCTCCTCAGTGCCCTGAATGCATATTTACAGGCTGGTCAGACATTGCTGGCATACTGCTTTCTGTTTTTTCAGGGTGGCGCATACGTTCCAGCGCGCCCGTAATATTGGCTTCGGAGTCAATGAGGAACAGGCCACTGACCACCACGGTATCGCCTTCATTCAGGCCGGAACCGATGCCGGACTGTTGCTGTGATTCATGCAGAACGTGGATCTGTTTCGGCACAAACTTGCCTTCATCATCAACAGTAATCACGCGCTGTTCTTTGCCGGTATCGATAACGGCCTGGCTTGGTATCAGCAGCATCTCCTGGCTCTTGGTATTCAGTTTCAGATAGGCATTCATGCCCGGCTTGAGAAACTCATCCTTATTAGAAACCTGGAGACGGACCTGAAGCGTACGGGTTGTCTGATCCACGCTGGGAAGAATGTTCCATTTTTCGACATGGAATGTTTTATCCGGATAAGCCGGTACCGAAATTTCAAACTGCGACGTATCTTTCAGCAGATATGCGATAGATTCTGGCACTGCAGCGCTGATCCAGACCGGGTCCATCCCCTGAATCTGAGCCACTACTTTATCTTTCGAAATATTCATGCCGGTGCGCAGGTCAAACGCAGTAATGACACCATCAATAGGTGCTTTAATGGTAAAACGGGTCTGGATTGTGCGGGTTGAACGCAGCCTTTGAATATCCTCTTCCGGCATACCAGCCAGACGAAGTCGCTCCAGAACCCCTTTTATCTGGGTTGACGTACCGCCTGTACCGGATAACAGCAGGAACTCACTTTGTGCCTCAACCCATTCAGGAATGGTGATATCGATAAGCGGAGTGCCTTTCTTCACATGATCGCCAATCGTCAGGGGATACACTTTTTCGACGAAACCGTCAGAGCGCGCCTGCACAATGACAAACTGATACTCGTTGTAACTGACATTAGCCGGGATTGTCTGGGAATAATTCAGCATTCCTCGCGTGACTTTTTGCGTTTTTAATCCCAGATTCTGAACCTGCGTTGGATCGATACGGATCCCGCCACTGCTTTTATCGCCACTTTCATCAGCATATTTCGGCACCAGGTCCATATCCATAAAGGGAGATTTTCCGGGTTTATCAAATTTGGTATCCGGTTTCATCGGGTCATACCAGAAAAGTACCTTTCGCTCCGGTGCCTTTTGTTCGGTTTGTACTGTTTTTTGTGATGAGTTTACATACTGCCAGGCAGTAACCGATATCAGCCCCCCTGCTATGAGGCTGCTGATAATTATTGCAGCATATTTTATCTTTAAAGAAGCCATACAATTTCTCGCTGAAAAATCAAAACACCTGGCATATGCGCCCGATCATTCATTCACAGTAATCCCTTAATGAATGTTCAGGCGCACTGGATGTATTCGCTCCGGACTGATAATCAGGATTGCGTAACGTTAATGCTTTTGAGTAAGGAGATATTGCCCTGCTGAATAAACGAGAAATCGACATGGTTGCCGGTTTTCAGGGCATTGATAGCGTCGTCTGCATTAACAAAAGTGAAGCGCATGGTCATTGCAGGCCAGCCCACAGCAGGGATTGCTTCGTGCGAAATGGTAATCTTTTTACTATTCATATCAATGTCTTTAACGACACCGGTGCCCTTGATAACCTGCTGTACCGAAGCATCACTGGCAGCATTCATATCGCCATGCTGATGTGTTTCAGCATGAAGACCGGCAGAAGACATGACAGAGAAGGCACCAAATAAAACGGCTTTAAGTGAATTACGCATTTTTAATTTCCTGATTAATTAAATAAATTTACTCTACCCAACCGCCACCCAGCGCGGTAAACAGATTAATTTCGTTAACCTGTCGGGAATAGGTAAGATCGAGAATGGTTTGCTGCGTAGCGAAGAGGGAACGTTCTGCATCCAGCACTTCGATGTAACTGACAGCACCACTTGCATATAATCCTCTGGCACGCTGGAGAGTTATCTGAAGTGAATCAAGATAACGCTGCTGTGACTCAAGTTGCTGGCTAAGGCTGTCGCGCAGCGCAAGCGTGTCGGAAACATCCTTAAAGGCTGACTGAATTTTTTGTTCGTAATTAACCACCGATTGTTGCTGGCGAATTTCAGCCAGCTTCAGATTGGCTTTATTCCTGCCAGCATTAAAAATAGGAATTTCAATTTTAGGGATAAAATTCCACATTCCACTTCCTGACGTAAACAGGCTTGACAGCTCCGTACTGCTTGCGGAAAGACCACTGGTCAGGGTAATGGAGGGGAAAAAGGCCGCTCGCGCTGCGCCAATATTGGCATCAGCCGCTTTCAGCTGATATTCCGCTTCCATAATATCCGGTCGCTGCAGCAAAATTTGTGACGACAGATTTGGTGGCAATTTTACTGGTGCGATCTCCCCGCCTTTCATCCCTTTTTCTGACGGAAGTGCGCGGTACGTTCCCAGCACCAGTTGCAGGGCATTGTTTGCCTGAGCCAGATCGCCTTCTCGTTTGGCTATTTCGGCGCGGGTACTTTCGATTTGTCCTCTCGCCTGTTCAAGTGCCAGAACGTTCGTACTCCCGGTCACGAGCTGTTGCTCAACGAAAGCATAGGACTGTTCATAATTTTTCAGCGTTTCCCGCGCAATACGGAGTTGTTCGTACGCCAGTTGCTGGCTGAAATAGCTCTGTGAAACGCTGGAGACCAGCAGGATGTGTACGGCCCGACGGGCTTCTTCGCTGGCAAAGTAGTTCTGGCGGTCAGCATCACTCATGTTCTTAAGTTTGCCGAAAAAATCGAGCTCATAGCTGAGCTCCAGACCCGCGTCGTACTCCTGTGTGGTCGGCTTGTCACCTTTCAGACCACCGTTGTATGTGATCCCGGATGAGGCATTCAGCTGGGGATAACGATCTGCATCCGTGACGTTGAACTGGGCCCGGGCCTCTTCAACCTTCAGGGCAGCCATTCTCAAATCACGGTTATTATTCAGGGCTTCACCGATCAGCCTGCTGACCTGGGGATCGACAAAAAAGTTTCGCCAGCCCGTATCCTGATAGCTGTTTACCGCAGGCGTCAGACTGTTTTTAGACAATGAAAACTGCTGGGGAACCGGAGCTGGCGGACGCTGATATTCAGGTGCCAGAGAAACACAACCAGCCAGGATGAATATGGTACTGATGCTGAGTAATTTTAATTTGAACATAACGCTTCTCGTACAGGCAGACCTGGTAAATGGTTCAAACGAAATCCAGAGTATTGATAGGGATACTTTACCGAACGCTCTCTGTTTGCCGGGTGACAGGATAATGACAATGTTGTCATTTTTGCTGTAATCCGTTGATAACGATCGTGGGAGCAATAAAATGACATTAGCAGCCAGCCGGGGAGCAAGATGAAAATATTGATCGTCGAAGACGAAATTAAAACAGGTGAATATCTCAGCAAAGGGCTTACAGAGGCAGGGTTCGTAGTGGATCACGCTGATAATGGTCTTACCGGATATCATCTCGCCATGACAGCCGAGTATGATTTAGTCATTCTGGATATCATGCTACCTGATGTGAACGGCTGGGATATCATCCGCATGCTGCGCACTGCCGGAAAGGGTATGCCGGTCTTACTGCTGACAGCCCTCGGCACGATCGAACACAGGGTCAAAGGACTGGAACTGGGTGCGGACGATTATCTGGTTAAACCCTTTGCGTTTGCCGAACTGCTCGCCCGGGTGAGAACCCTTCTGAGGCGGGGAAACACGATGATCACGGAAAGCCAGTTTAAGGTGGCTGACCTCTCGATTGATCTCGTATCCAGAAAAGTCAGTCGCGCCGGAAACCGCATTGTGCTCACCAGTAAAGAGTTCAGCCTGCTGGAATTCTTCATTCGCCATCAGGGAGAGGTTCTTCCCCGCTCCCTGATTGCCTCTCAGGTCTGGGACATGAATTTTGACAGCGACACTAATGCGATCGATGTCGCAGTAAAGCGACTCCGCGCTAAAATAGACAACGATTACGGGACAAAGCTGATCCAGACAGTCCGGGGTGTGGGCTACATGCTGGAGGTCCCGGATGCATAGCAAACCTTCCAGACGCCCTTTCTCACTCGCTCTGCGGCTGACCTTTTTTATCAGCCTGTCCACGATACTGGCTTTTATCGCCTTCACCTGGTTTATGCTGCATTCTGTTGAAAATCATTTTGCCGAGCAGGATGTCAGCGATCTTCAACAAATCAGCACCACACTGAACCGTATACTGCAGTCCCCGGTGGATCCGGATGATAAAAAAATAAGCAAAATAAAGGAATCAATTGCCAGCTACCGCAACGTTGCCCTTTTGCTCCTCAATCCCAGGGGTGAAGTGCTCTTTAGCTCAGCTCAGGGGGCGGCACTACGCCCGGCAGTGAATTCAGCAGATTTTAGCGAGCACAGCCGCGCACGGGATGTCTTTCTCTGGACGGTGGAGGATCCTGCGGGACCGATGGATACCGGGTCCGAAATGAAGATGGAAACATACAGGATTATCGCCTCCTCTGGTCAGGCGATATTTCAGGGCAAACAGCAGAACTATGTCATGCTGACTGGCCTATCCATTAATTTCCATCTCCATTACCTCGATGCGCTGAAAAAGAACCTGATTGCGATTGCCGTCGTGATAAGCCTGTTGATTGTTCTGATCATTCGAATCGCTGTCCGTCAGGGGCACCTGCCCCTTCGTAATGTCAGCAATGCCATTAAAAACATCACCTCCGAGAATCTTGATGCGCGACTGGAACCGACACGCGTTCCCATTGAGCTGGAGCAACTGGTTATCTCGTTCAATCATATGATTGGAAAGATTGAGGATGTCTTTACCCGCCAGGCCAATTTCTCTGCCGATATCGCGCATGAGATCAGAACGCCCATCACCAATCTGGTGACGCAGACTGAAATCGCACTGAGTCAGGATCGAACACAGAGGGAACTTGAGGATGTCCTCTATTCCAGTCTTGAAGAGTATAACCGGATGACCAAAATGGTCAGCGATATGCTGTTCCTGGCACAGGCAGATAATAATCAGCTGATACCTGACAGGGTCATGTTTGACCTCAGAGCGGAAGTCATGAAAGTCTTCGAGTTTTTCGAAGCCTGGGCCGAAGAACGCAATATCACGCTCAAATTTAACGGGATGCCCTGCCTGGTTGAGGGAGATCCACAAATGTTCAGAAGGGCGATCAATAATCTGTTATCCAATGCCCTGCGTTATACCCCGGAGGGACAGGCAATCACCGTCTCAATAAGAGAGCAGGAGAGCTTTTTTGACCTTGTGATTGAAAATCCGGGGAAACCGATCCCTGAAGAACATTTATCAAGGCTGTTTGACCGTTTTTATCGGGTGGATCCATCCAGACAACGAAAAGGAGAAGGCAGCGGCATCGGCCTTGCGATTGTGAAGTCAATCGTGGAAGCACATCACGGAAGAGTGCAGGTGGAATCAGACGTACGCTCCACGCGTTTTATCTTATCCGTGCCCAGACTGGAGAAAATGATCCCGGAAACCCAATGCTGAAAATAAAGATGTAAATGACAAAGATGTCATTAGCCTGTCATGCAGCAAACAGAAGCCATTCGATATAATTAGTGCAACTTATCAGGAAGGCTGGATTGCTTCATCAATACCCGGCGTCAGAGTACGCCAGGAAATGAATATCCAGCCCTCTTCCGGAGAAATAAACGCTGCCGAACTTGTTTCAGTTATGGAACTGAAAACACCGGTTGTACTTCCCCGGACATCACTAATTCAGAAATGGAGAGTTATCATGAAAAATATCGTATTAGCATCTTTGCTGGGCTTTGGTTTAATTTCATCGGCCTGGGCCACTGAAACCGTGAATATCCATGATCGCGTCAACAATGCACAGGCTCCTGCTCACCAGATGCAGTCTGCTGCGGCTCCTGTCGGGATCCAGGGGACTGCTCCTCGTATGACCGGTATGGACCAGCATGAACAGGCCATTATTGCTCATGAGACCATGACGAACGGCTCGGCGGATGCGCACCAGAAAATGGTGGAAAGTCATCAGAAGATGATGGGAAATAACACGGTATCCACGACCGTCCCGTCAACGTCTTACGCGGCGATGAATGAGCATGAAAGAGCAGCGGTTGCCCATGAATTCATGAATAACGGGCAATCCGGCCCACATCAGGCCATGGCCGAAGCGCACCGCCGCATGATCAATGCAGGCTGAATGCGACGGTAGTATCCGTGCTGTTACCTTTTCCCTGATAGATTTTCCTGAAACAACGTTGCTACATTTTTGCCCCCCGTCAGGGGGCTTTTTTGTCTGACTCAGCTACACTTAACCGGTACCTGTCTGAAAGGAATTATTATATGAAAATCAAAAACACCCTTTTTGTAATATTAATGTTATCCCTGCCAGCCATTTCTGCTGAACATTCGGAAATGAAAATGTCAGATATGCACTCATCGGCATCATCACAGGAATATATGGCTGGCATGAAAAATATGCATGAAAAAATGATGGACGCCGTTAATGAATCCAATCCCGATAAGGCCTTTGCAAAAGGTATGATCGCACACCATGAAGGGGCAATCGCAATGGCTGAGACCGAGCTCAAATACGGAAAAGATCCCGAAATGAGAAAGCTTGCGCAGGACATCATTAAAGCTCAAAAAGGTGAAATTGAGCAGATGAATAAATGGCTTGACAGTCATAAATAATGAACACTGGAGTGTTGTCTTGCGCACCCTCTTAGGGTACCCCCGGACACGAAAATATATAGCACTTAACTAATTAAAAACCCGAATAATTTCGGGTTTTTAATGTAACTTTCTTTTCTGAACGGAAATAATAGTCATACAATTTAATTTTCTTGTAATTACTCCTACTTTTAATCAGGTACTGGACGATGGATAACGACTCCCGCCTGAGAGGGAAAATCCGTCTGGTTACCTGGCGCTATACTTAACCGATTGATCGACATGCCATGCTGGTTAAATATTAAAATCCTCCCCCATAAATCTGAACCACATGACAGGATTGATAGTCAGGCAGTATTTCACATTCATTGCTAAAAAAATAAAAATAAGCATGCATCTTCTCGAAGATTAATTATCTTCCATCTTGTAAAAAAGAATCAAATCCTCTAATAATATCTCGATTCCCGCTTTTTTTAATACATCTTTCCGCTCGGCATATATTTTCCTCAACATATCTTCAAACCCCTTGCCAAGATGAATTTGTTTATGGCAGTTGCAACATAGTGATATGATATTCTCTTCCACATCCAGTGAATTCTCAAAATAGTCTTGCTTTGACATCGGGACAATGTGATGAGGTTCTGTGTAATTTAGAGGAGAGTTTCGCCTTCTGAACGTTGGATGGTCGCAATTAATTTCACATTTATAATCAGCTTTGTTAAGCGCATTTTTTGAAACAGATTTACTTCTTGGGTATGAGAGTCCATTTTTGACTTCTATTGCAGCTTTCTTAGGTTTCGCTTTTTCGCTATACTCAAATGTCTGAGTAACGTCAAAGTGATTACTTTCTTCTAGAGCAGTGATCAAATCATTATCTGAGTAAAAATCAATGCTTGAGCTTTCGTTCGTACTAAAAAAATCTAGTTCTTTTATTGCCTGAACAAGTTCTTCACGGATAGTCCATAAATTTCGCTTTGGGTTTCCTTTAATTTCTCTACTTTTCATGACTGTAATGAATTTTGTCCCGGAAGCAATCTTTCCGACTCCTTTAACCTCGAATCGGCCAAGCTGCTTCTGAACTCTTCCACCCAACCCATTGATTACACCATTAGCACTCATACTGTGCAGGTCGTACTTCTTGCCGATATCGAAACATGTACAGGAATGGTCTGGCTCAATGAACCATTTTTTTAACGCTGCAATACTTTTGTCATCAAAAACTTTTTTATCCCTTAATAAAATCTTCCATTCTTCAACGCTAATATCTATATCACAGACGTATTCACCATCAATTACTTCACATATTTTTTCAATCATGTCCATAACTCTCTTGTAACACAGGCTTTGTAATAATGTAAAATCCGTTACACGGCGTTGTATGTAATGTCATTGTCTCTTGGACTCCTACAGTCCAAAACAACTTTGTGTTTTGTTGTCCAAAAACTTTTTGTTGCCGTGAGTTCTCACTGAGATAAATCTCGCCTTGAGCGTATCACATCTGCAGACTTCCTCTCAACCTTATGGACTTAACCCGGTCATTCTTCACGACAAAGAAAGTACGGCATTTTACATGACGAAGAGACGGTCTCAGCTTCACATGACCGGATAACGTTTTTAATGTACTTCATTATTACGGCACGGGTGTTCAACGAGTATTTTTAAATATTAATCATTTTGTTTAACGGGTGGATACCTACAAATTTTAACATTTACTAATCAAGATAGCAGTTATACGTACTTTCCCGGCAAAAATCCTGAGGTTTACAGATTCCCTCACCGTAACAGACCCGGTCATTCCCCTGGTCCTCCGGAGAGTCTGGTACGAGTGATAAACGTGAATTCCTGTACCTGAAGTTCAGCCGCTGGCAGATAAGTCGTGAACTATAATTACACTCAGTCAGATCCAAACACCTTTTCATCTGCATATATACTTTGTACATACCAGGAGATTACATGCAGGCACCCGGTATACCGGAGAATGAAGAACAGAGGCTGAAGTCCCTGTATATTACCGGCCTTCTTGATACCCGTGACGATGAGCGTTTTGAACGCCTGACGCGGCTGGCCCGCAAAGCCTTTCAGGTCCCGGTGGCTCTGATAAGCCTGCTGGATCGCGAGCGCCAGTGGCTCCTCGCCTGCCAGGGCGTCGGCGTGCGCGAAACTCCACGTGATATTTCGTTCTGCGGGCACGCCATTCTGCAGGAAGGGCCTTTTATCATTCACGATGCGGCTGCCGATGCGCGATTTCACGATAATCCCCTGGTTACCGGTGAGCCACACATCCGGTTCTACGCCGGCCAGCCGGTGAGCCTGCCGGACGGCACGGTGGCCGGCACGCTGTGCCTGATCCACACCGTTCCCCGCGCCTTCACGGATGAGGACATTGCGTCCCTCCGGGACCTGGCCTGTATCGTGGAGGACGAATTCGAGGCCATCAGCATGGCCATGACGGACAGCCTGACGGGCATTCCCAACCGGCGCGGGTTTTACCGCGCCGGCGAAAAACTCTTCCGCGCAATGAACCGGCAGGATGCGTCGTTCAGCCTCATCTATTTCGATCTGGACAGGTTCAAACCGGTTAACGATCTCTGGGGACACGCTGAGGGTGACGAGGTGCTGAAGATCTTTGCCGGCTTTTTACATCAGCACCTCGAACCGGGCGAAATAGCAGGCCGCCTCGGCGGGGATGAGTTTGCCGCCCTGATCCGGCGAAACGGTAACACTCAGTCTTATCTGCACGCGCTGAGTGCCAGTCTCGATCATTACAATGACACCTCGGGCAAGCCCTACAACATCAATTATTCCTTTGGCGAACTGATCAATAACGCAGACCATTATACGACACTGGCGGAGATGATCGGTAAATGTGACGAAGTGATGTACCTGAAGAAAAAAAGAAAGACCCTGTCGCGGAAAACAGAAACGTGACGCTATCCTTCCCGGCTGATCCCCTGACCCTGGGTTCAGCAGGACGACAGGATTAATATATTTAACCTCATGACATATAAATCCATTTATATTTGCTCATGGTGCAATAATTCCCTTATCGCAATAATCACCCTTTTTTTATGAATATGCTGCAATAATCCTTCTTCAGTTCTCCTCAGATCCGAAAATTGTTAGTTCCGGATCTCTGCGAACCCCACCGGCGCACAGCGGCCCGGCAACACAAGCACAAGATGTAGTGGTGTTTTCAGATGACAGTGACGCTATATGTTGTATTCCGCACCCTATTCGTGACCTGCTGCTCAACGGCCGATATTGCCGCTTTGCTTTTTCCCAGACAGTGGCAGACTTCCGGAAAGTTGTTATACGCAAAAAAATCGGATCTGCCGGAAACGGCCATCCGGTAATTTAGCCGCGTGACTGTTTTATGCCTTGTCATGTGCTGATTTCTTCCTTTGTGTACAAAATGAATCATAATGTATACATTTATTGTTATAGCGGTAAATCAGGTTTCATGTTTACTTCAAAGACCATTTACCAGCCCTGAATACGTTTTGCATAAGGAAGGAGTCATGGCGAAGATCCAGGCCAGAAATGTTGACGATGCGCTGTTTGCACGCATTGAGCAGTCAGCGATGAAAAATGAACGCTCGATGGAGGGGGAGATCCGCCTGGCACTTGCCGCGACTTATCCGCCTCCCGAGCAGATTGCCCGCCGGCTTTCTCTACGGGAATCCTGGCTGAAGGAAACCGGACAACGGTTTCTCACCCTGCTGGAAAAACTTCAGGCGGACAATTATTTCCAGGAGTACTCCCGTGACAACCGGACCGGGGTGCCGGAGCTGGTCCGGGCTGCTCGTCTCCTGCAAGTCTCTCCGGGGCTGCTTATGGATATCAGCGAGGGACGTCAGGAGCTGTCTGTCGCACTGGCAGAGACCATCGCCGTGCGCTTTGATGCCAGTGCCGACTGGTTGCTGACAGGCTGTGGCAGACCTTTCCCGGTTCGCTCTCTCGGCGATAACTACCACGACTTCTTCCTGCCGCAGGAGGACATGACAGGCTGGCGCTTTGATCTGATGCGGATCTGCGGCGGGCGCCATGATGCCACCCTGCTGTGTCTGCGTCAGTCACCGGACGGCCATTTTTCCCTGGGGGCTGTCAGTGCCGAGTTTGTACTGGGGGACGGCATGGGCGGAACCGGAAGAGGTAAACTGCAGGACTTCCTCATTTTTATCAAAACATCGTGTTCATCACTGCGTCTCGACGCCTATGAGTTTGAGGATGGTGAGGGACTGGAAAGCGGCTGGGACGCCGCCGGGCAACATCATCCGGTCTGGTTCCAGCGCCTCATACGCCGTTCCCCATCTCGCTGGCTAATCGATATGCTCCGTGGTGAAAGCCCGGCCTGGATGACCGATTTCGGTTATGAGCTGAAAGAAATCGCGGCCATTCCGTTTCCCGGAACCGTGCCAGACAAAGGAGAAACGGTTTGACCAATGTACAGGCAGATATTCAGGTTGATGCCGGGAACAATGCCTGGCTGCTGACGCTTCCTGAGGTCCGCATCGAAGGGGAGTTATTTGAGGAGTGTACTGTCGTCGCCCTCCGGACTCTGAAAGATTCCTGGTACCACCCTGACGGGGAGAATTATTCCGGTCCCCGTACGCTGGCCGGCCGCGAATGTCAGATAAGTCTTTTCTGGAATGGCGGAGGATGGGGGAAGGAGCAGACGTTTGTTGCCCGCTATACGTCAGATCTCTGGGATCGCACCCCGGAACTGGATCTCACTGGACCGGATTTCATACTGGAAAAGGTAATAAAGGGACGAGGTGTTGGCTCATGGGTAATGCAGCAGCTTATCTGCTGGGCAAGAACTCTGCCGGCAGAGACTCCAGTCAAGAGTATATGGATTTCCCCTAACGATGAAGTAAATCCGGAAAACATGACAAGGCGGGACAGCCTGTGGCACGGAGTTGGTTTTCGTTTCCGGGAAGGTGGGCGACAGTCTCTGCCATTGCGTGTGAGTGACCTTCAGCTGCCTAAAGGTCGTCACTCGCCCCTGACGGCCGTCCCTGTACACAAGGGGGTGGGCGAGCTGGTCTGTGTCAGAAATGAGCAAAACCGGGAGCTTAAGAGACTGAAAGAGATTAGGTTACACCAGGCAGAACGTATTAAGTTTCTGACAGAACGACAGTGGGATGTGCTGCTGATTAAAGGCGTTTCTGCGGTTATCCTGTCACCCATCTGGATACCTTGCTGGTTATTCGAGAGATTATCAGGACGAAATAAACATGGTTGAAGGCTTTTCTGAATGGTTGCCGGTGATCTCAACTCTGGCGGGTGGGGTACTGGCCTTCGGCGCTGCACTTGTGGTGAATAAGGTAAATCATCGTTATGCACTTGAGCGTGAAGCCCGGGCTGCTGCAGAGCGGCAACGCCATGAGATGAAAGTTGCCCAGGATAAGCTTGAAAGGGAACGATATTTTATTTCCACTGAGCTTATTTTTCAGCTTGAACGCTTTGGGGAGGACTGCGTAGCGGCTGCCTGGGATTATGGTGAAAAGGAGGATGAAAGCGGCATCGCTTCGGCTGACAGCGATATACCCTCTATCAGTTTCTCAGCTATTACGGGGGACTGGAGGGCTCTTCCGCCACCCCTTATGTTCCGTATTCGTGAACTGGACGTACAACTGGCAGAATCGCGTAACGCCCTCAGTATCGAGCGTGAAAATGATGCAGAACCTTATTTGACCGAGTTTTTTTCTGGCGTCGTCGTTATGCAACCAGACTGGGAATTAAGGCTTTTCTGTTGGCGGCAAAACTAAGAAAACTTAACGGTATGCCTGAAATGAAAGGTACCAGAAGTCACTGGTTTGCACCACGAAACTTGTGGAAGCAGTACTGCGAACAAAGAGAAATCCTTCGTCACCGTAATCAAAGTGGGCTAGTGCTTGCCGTATGCATAATTGCGAAAATACATGAAAAAAATGAGAAGGACATGACTTAGCATTTTGTCCTTGCTCCACCGATAGAGAATAAAGACTTATGACGGGCCTCATTAACCAGCCTCAACATTATTCAGCACCACATTTGCCGGTGTCCATCGATTACCCTGCCGCCCTCGCCCTGCGCCAGATGGCACTAATTCAGGATGAGCTACCTAAATACCTGCTGGCGCCGGAAGTCAGCGCCCTGCTCCATTATGTGCCCGATTTGCACCGCAAGATGCTGCTGGCAACCCTCTGGAACACCGGCGCGCGTATCAACGAGGCGCTGGCGCTGACCCGGGGGGATTTTTCGCTGGCGCCGCCGTATCCGTTCGTACAGCTGGCCACGCTCAAGCAGCGCACCGAGAAAGCGGCCAGGACGGCAGGTCGTGCCCCCGCAGGCAGTCAGATCCATCGTCTGGTTCCGCTTTCCGATCACCACTACGTCAGCCAGCTGCAGATGATGGTGGCCACCCTGAAAATTCCGCTGGAAAGACGTAACAAGCGCTCCGGCAGAATGGAGAAGGCTCGTATCTGGGAGATAACAGACCGTACCGTCCGCACCTGGCTTAGTGAAGCGGTGGAAGCCGCAGCGGCCGACGGGGTGAAGTTCTCAGTCCCGGTGACCCCCCATACGTTCCGTCACTCCTACGCGATGCACATGCTGTACGCCGGCATACCACTGAAGGTTTTGCAGAGCCTGATTGGCCACAAATCAATCAGCTCGACGGAGGTCTATACGAAGGTGTTTGCGCTCGATGTCGCGGCGCGCCATCGTGTGCAGTTCGCCATGCCAGAAGCCGATGCGGTAGCGCTGATGAAACAACCCACGGGAATATCTGCGGCAGCGGGCCAGTAATGGGTTAAGTGATAACAGGTGTCTGGAAATATAGGGGCAAATCCACCTGTTCTGCGATGTCGCCGGTCGTGATGAACAGACGATTGAAGCCTTCTGGGCCAGTATCGCGCGTTTCTGGGGAGCCTGGTATCGTCGGCAGGATTATTATCAGCAGATCAACCAGCTGCGCGAAGTCATGGGCAAGGCGCCGGCGAATGGTCTCAGCGAGGCGCATGCGGTGGGCGTTTACAGCCGGGTCGCAGTGTTTCAGGATGAAAGCGGCCAGAAAGGACACAGTCAGGTGCTGCTGACCCTTCGCACAGAGAATACGCAGGCGCTGCCGGCAGGCGAGTTCGATCAGTTTGAGTTGCCGTTCTGTAATGGTCACATTCTGGTGCCTGATCCGGGCTATGGCGCCCCCGTTGTTTTTCTCAACAATGTACTCGGCCTGGGGTTCCGCTTCCGGGAAGGAACCTGCTCCATGCACTGCTACACTGTGGAGGACGCCCGGCTCGGGGCTACCCAGACACTGACGGAAGTGGCGGAAGCGCTCGTCAGTAATGTTGATGCTCCCCTGCGGGCCTACGCTGCAACCATCCCGGTAAATCAGAGGTAGTTTCTGTAAAGGCCACGACCGTGTGGTCTTTCACTGCATGTGCAGCAACTGGATACCGGGGCTGGCTGTGAATTTTCTTGACGGCTGAGGCGTTTGAGACACTGGTCCGGGAATTCACCACGAAATGTGAAGAGGGTTCTTTGGACGGGGCCCTGACCGGACTTCGCTGTCTGTACGGAGAGCGCTGAATGATTTGTTAAGTGAATTTGTGCAGTATACATTCTGTACATGTACGCGAATCTGATTAAGCCATCATCAGCTACCCTTGACTTCCGGACTATTACCTGCGTAGCCGCGACGGCTGAGCTGATGGTAATGTACCGTGACCAGAACCCCGCCCAGCAACAGTAAAATGGCGGCAGTTTCCTGCAGATCCGGAATGCGCTGTGAATAGATAAAACCATATAGCAGCGCGAAAAGGGTTTCAAAAACCACCATCTGCCCTGTCAGTGATACCGGAAGACGCCGGGAACAGAGATTCCACGCCAGATATCCCAGCCATGAGGAGACCACGGCTAACATCATGTTCGTTATCCAAAAGAGCGTTTGAGTGTGTTCCGGTAACGACAAGTCAACTGCAGAAAACCTGAATATACTGGCGACGAGCCACAGCAGTACCGAAATACATCCCGTACACAGGCCTATCAGGAGCGACCACTGGTTGCTGTTGTAAGGGAGGTTTTTCAGACAGCGGGAGTTCTCGACAGCGTAACGGCTCCAGCACAGTAATGCAGCGAAGGCACAAAGCATCCCCAGCATCTGCCGTTTTCCTTCTGTAACTTGGTGCGAGGATGTTTGTAGCGCATGCAGATTAATCAGCACCACTCCGGCAATGATAGCCGCCATCGGCAGCAATAATTGCCTGAAGGGCGGCGCATGCTGGTCCCTGCGACCAAGCACCGGAACCATCACCGGAATTAAACCTATCACTAACGATGTCGCGGCAATACCGACCTGCTTTACGGCCACCGCGACGAGCAGAAAATAGAGGACATTGCTCATCAGCGAAAGACGGATCAGCGTCAGCAGATCGCGATGATGCCAGACGCGGGCAATGTTGCGCCATTGAGGTATAAGTAATATTGCCGCCAGTATTCCATAGGTAGCAAAGCGACCGCAGGTTAACAGCAGTGGTGAGATCTCGGGTAGCAGTACCGGTGGCAGGAAGATGAATCCCCAGCATGCGCCAGCCAGGGCGCCAAATATAATCCCCAGCTTCATGCTGACTCCTGAAATGCCGTTTCAGGTAATCTCGTCCCCGACTGACGCTCACTCCACGACGACAAAAAATACTGCAGCCGCGGGCTTTTCGGCCGATGGAACAGTTGCGCCGGCGGTCCCTGCTCTTCAATGCAGCCATCGGCAAGAAACAGCACACGATCGGAGACTTTTGCGGCAAACCCCATCTCATGGGTCACAATCATCATGGTCATACCATCATCGGCAAGATTTCGGATGACCTTTAGCACCTCCCCGACCAGCTCCGGATCAAGCGCTGAAGTCGGTTCATCGAACAACATAATGGCGGGTTTCATGGTCAATGCCCGGGCGATGGCAACGCGCTGCTGCTGACCACCGGATAGCATCGCGGGCCAGCTATCGGCTTTGTCTGCCAGACCAACCCGCGCCAGCTGCTTTTTCGCTTCGGCGTAGGCTGCTTCACGGGAGACCTTTTTAACCCGTCGCAACGGCGTGGCTACGTTATCGAGTACCGTCATATGCGGCCACAGATTAAACTGCTGAAAGACCATACAGACGTCGCGTAATGCCTTACGGTTTTCCTTGTCGCTTAAACGCCGGCGTTTTTCGCCGCTGAGTGGTTCATAGCCGACGCACTCGCCATTCACCACAATGCTGCCGGAGCTGTAATCCTCCAAAAAGTTAATGCAGCGTAACAGCGTGGATTTACCCGACCCTGAGCCGCCAATCACGCAAATGACTTCTCCGGGAGTAATGCTGACATTGATGCCACGTAAAACATGGTTTTCGCCATAATATTTATTGAGGCTGTTAATCTCAATAGCATAATCACGCATACTATTAACCTCGGCTTAATTGAGAATAAGAATAATGACGCTCTATTTTATTACCCAAACGGGAGATACCGATCGCGATTCCCCAATAGACAATGGCCATTAAGGAGTAGATTTCAACCATCGCATAGGTCTGGTTGGCAATGGCCATGGCGGTATTGGTGAGTTCACCAACCGTAATAATCGACAGCACCGACGACTCTTTTACCAGAATAACGCTCTGACCAATCAGTGGCTGGATAATTCTCGCGAACATTTGCGGCCAGACAATGAAAGTAAATATTTGCCACGGACTTAAACCAAGGTCTGCCGCCGCTTCGCTTTGTCCGCCAGAGACAGCATTGCGACCTGCACGGAATATTTCCGAAAAATAAGCGGAACCATAACAGCCCAGGCACAGTACTCCGACCTGTTGGGCCTCGAGGTTAATACCAATATAGGGCCCACCATAAAAGACTAAAAATAGCTGTACCAGTAACGGCGTGCCGCGAAAAACATTAATCCATGTATGGTATATCACATTAAGTAGCGCTGGTTTTTGTCTTTCGAGGAGAAAAAAACACAGACCGATCGCCAGCCCCAGCAGGATACCGCCGAGGCTCATTTTTAGGGTCATTAAAATACCGGCGGCGATGGCATCTTTATAGGTAAAAAGTATCTCAACATTCATTTTGCTAATACCCTTTTAGCCGAAGATGAGCGGTTTTTCTCTAACCTGACGCCAGCGATACTCAGCCCCCATGAGGTCAGGAAATAAAGGAGCCCACATGCCGTATAAAACTCCAGCGGCCGATAGGTGGTTGAGGCCAACGTTTGCGTCACTCTCATCAACTCATGGACCGCCACCACCGAGACCAGTGCCGAATTTTTGATAATATCAATGGTTTCATTAATCAATGCCGGCATCATGGTACGCAACACCTGCGGCATCTGAATATAAAACAGGGTTTGCGCCGCTGAAAAGCCAAAATCTCGTGCTGCCTCCAGCTGGCCTTTGGGTAACATGTTAAAACCGGCCCGAAGAATCTCCCCCTGAAAGGCCGCGGTATTTAATGAGAGGGCAACAACCGCCGCCAGCAATGGCGAAAGCGTGATCCCCACGGCCGGCAAAGCATAAAATATTAATATCAACTGGACCAGTAACGGCGTGCCACGGTAAAAACTGACATAGATTTTGCAAAAACAGCGCACGAGACGCTGCGGAGAATTTAACCCCAGACAAATTAACCAACCGAGGATCAATCCTGTGAAAATTGCGCTCAGTGATACAGCCAGAGTACTGAGCACGCCGATTAATAGCTGAGGGAAATAGGGAAACACCACCGAAATATCAAACATATTGCCCTCCAGTATCCATCAAATTAGTTTGCCGGGGTTGGAACTTGCTCTGGAACGGCCATAGAAAAACCCAGCCATTTGGTTTGTAGCTGCGCCAGTTTTCCCGATTTATTCAACTGCACAATGCCGTCGCTGACAAATTTGACCAGTGAGGCGCTATCCGCATCTTTTCTTCCGGCCCATGCATACCAGGTGGCCGGGCCAAACGGCGGGCGTACAATTTCAAACGTATCACCACGTGTTTTCACCAACGGCGCGAGGTTCGGCAGCGATTGCACAACCGCGTCAACACGATGTGCCGCCAATGCCGCGTAAGCTTCGTTATAATCAATAAAGGCTTTTATTTCTTTAACGCCGTGACCGGTGGTGGGTTTAAGTACCGATGCTTCATACTCTTTTAGCACAGCAATCTGCGGCGCCCCGGCCTGACTGGCGACAATCATGCCCTGGAGATCTTTGGCGCTGTTAATACGGCTATCCCCTTTGCGTTTCAGAATGGCTACGCTGGCGTCAGAAAAGGGAGCGGTAAAGGCGAATTTAGCTTCTCGATCGCGGGTGATGGTTAAAGAGGTTGCCACAAAGTCGAATCGTTTGCTTTCCAGTCCGGGTAAAATCCCCTGAAATGGAATATCCAGCTGAACCACTTTCACCCCGGGTAATCCCTTCATGACTTCCGTGAGAATATCTTTTCCCAGACCGACTATTTTGCCATCTTCAAGCATTTCAAAAGGGGCATAGCGCGCTTCTGTGGCAATCACTATTTCTTTTTTTTGCTTAATATCATCCAGCAAATCAGCCTGGGCAGTGGGTATCATTAATGGTGAAAGTTGTATGACAGACATTGACAGTAACAGCCACAGTTTATTTTTCATGAGATTTCTCCGCGAATTTGAATGACGCTGATAATATTTATTCATTCTCTTAGCGGCGACAAACGGTGGTTTCTAACTGATAACTATTAGCACGGCTAATGGTGCCTTTGGCATGAATAGTGCTTATTGCAGGTTATTTAGCAACAGAGAAACCGATGATGCAACCTAAACCAGGTTTGCCGTCCCTGGACGGTTTGCGCTACTTTGATGCCGCGGCGCGTAATCTTAGTTTTACCCGTGCCGCGCAGGAACTTTTTCTTACTCAGAGTGCGGTAAGCCAGAAAATTCAATTACTTGAACAACATCTTGGCTATCTTGTCTTTCACCGGACTCCCGCAGGGTTACGCTTAACCCCGCAGGGTGAACAGCTGTTTATCGGGGTGCGTCAGGCATTTTCCATCCTTGAAACCACGCTGCACCAAACCGGTGAAGAAACTCTTGAGGGCACCATAAAGATTCGGGTTATGCCGTCCTTTGCAACCAAATGGCTGCTTCCCCGATTACATCAGTTTTATGAGCACTACCCTGTCAGTCTGGAAATTGATGCCGATATGACACCCGCCAATTTTAAATCTGACGCAGTCGATATCGCCATTACTCCTTTTTGGGTTGACGATAAAAATTTAATTCAACGACACCTGTTCAATGATGTGATCTATCCTGTGATCAGCCCGGATTTGATGAAAAACCGACCTCTGAAAAATTACAGCGATCTCTGCGGTTTACGCTTACTACATGATTCCATGCCGCAAAATGCCTATAGCACCCACTGGCGATCTTATTTTGCCCGCCTCGGGCTCTATGACCTGGATGTTGAGGCTGGAACCGGCTTTTCCCGTGCCGACCTCGTGCTCCAGGCCGCCTGCGCCGGACAAGGGATCGCCTTAAGTCGTCACTCTTTGTGTGCAACGGAGGTTCGCAATGGCGCACTGATACGCCCTTTTACAGATATCGTCGAAGACGGACAGGTGTGGTTAACCTGTCCGCGTAATAATGAGAAACGGCCACGCGTTCAGGCGTTGATCAACTGGCTGACGGAGGAAACCGCGCGTCATATTGCAGAACGCAAGCAAATCCTCAGTGAATATACACTGCATAAGGCCAGCTAATGACGACAAATTAATAATCTCCGTTTGTCGCAAGATATCGTTTTCCAGATGATGACAACACGCCATTATCAACAACGGAGTTTATCATGAGCATGCCAGATATTATTGAATTAGCTAATGGACAAAAAGTAAAAGGAACGTTCAGCACCCATGAAATGCAGCGCCGACTGTCAGGATTACGCGCCATCATGGAGGCAGATAGCATTGATGCAGTTATTTTAACCTCGGTTCATAATATTAATTATTACGGCGATTTTTTATATTGTAGCTTTGGACGCCAGTATGCCCTGGTGGTGACGCCGAGCCAGTCATTTTTAATTACCACCAATATCGATGGCGGCCAGGGATGGCGTCGTAGCTACGGTGCAAATATCGTTTACACGGACTGGCAGCGTGATAACTATTACCGGGCAGTGCGCAAAGTGGTTCCTGATGATAGCCGGCGGATTGCCCTTGAAGGCGACCATGTGACGATCGAACAGCGTGCTAAATTTTGTCATTACTTAACCCAGACAGAGTTTGTTGATATTGCCCCGGCGACGATGCGTATGCGCATGATTAAGTCTGCCGAAGAGATCGCGCTTATTAAATTTGGTGCCCAGGTCGCCGACCTCGGGGGTGCGGCATGTATCGAGGCGATTGCCGAAAATGTTCCCGAGTATGAAATCGCACTGGCGGCCACGTCAGCGATGACCCGGGAAATCGCGAAACGCCTGCCGCATGTTGAATTGCGTGATACCTGGACGTGGTTTCAGTCTGGCTTGAATACTGATGGAGCACACCATCCGGTGACATCCCGTCGTCTCAAGGCAGGCGATATTTTATCGCTGAACTGTTTTCCAATGATTGCCGGCTACTATACCGCGCTGGAACGAACACTGTTCTTCGGTCAGCCCAGCGATGAGCAACTACGTTGCTGGGAGATCAACTGCGAAGTGCACCGCCGTGGGCAGGAGTTAATCCGTCCAGGCACACGTTGTTGCGACATTGCCGCCTCGCTTAATGAAATTTATCGCGAGCATGGTCTTCTGCAGTACCGGACCTTTGGTTATGGTCATTCGTTCGGCGTACTGAGTCACTATTATGGTCGTGAAGCCGGTTTAGAATTGCGCGAGGATATTGAGACCGTTTTGGCACCAGGAATGGTTGTCTCGATGGAGCCGATGATCATGCTGCCGGAGAGCATGCCGGGGCACGGTGGTTACCGCGAACACGATATCCTGGTCGTAACCGAAATGGCAGCAGAGAACATAACTCATTTCCCCTATGGTCCTGAGCATAATATTATTGCAGCTAATATATAAGCATGCCGAATGACTCCTGTGCTGCGCCTTGATAAGAAAATAATGAGCAGCAGATGGCATCGCACCGTCTCTGTTCGGCTGCATCCGGCTGGCAGACCGTGCCGGAGCATCACGCCCCGCTCTGGCAGCAGGTCAGTCAGGTGGAACCCGAAATCTGATTTATTCAACAAAGCCGCACCAAATCATCACTCGAAGATATTCAGGCATGGTACATCCGCGGCAAGCCCCTAATTTGTACTGAGGGGCAAAGTGAAAAAAGTTACTTTTTGTTGAAACGACAGTTAGCAATAACCCCCGCTTGCGGGGGCCATACCCACCAGGAGCAAACGCAGAAAGCCCGAGATACTTCTGCTGTACCGGGGGCTGGCGACATTTCAGGCAACACTCATAGTTGACATCCTCCCCGCCCTAAAGGGCGGGGAGGATGTCAATAATAGCAGACCACATCATGATGTCATTCTGACCGACAGATGCCAGAAGCATAGGATCCATCCCATTTTATACCTACCTTATAACACTTAGAAAAACAACATTTTAAAAATGTTTATTGGAAACAATTTTATTTCCAATTGTAATGATAACCATTCTCATATTAATATGGCTACGTGATAATTAACTTTTGATGCACTCCGCATGTCTGACCGTGCCACTACCACAGCTTCCTTAACGTTCGAGTCGCTTTATGGCACCCATCACGGCTGGTTGAAAAGTTGGCTGACGCGCAAACTCCAGTCTGCCTTTGATGCAGATGACATTGCCCAGGACACTTTTTTGCGGGTAATGAGCAGCGAAACGCTCTCGACGATCCGCGATCCTCGCTCTTTCCTGTGCACTATCGCCAAACGCGTGATGGTGGACCTGTTTCGCCGAAACGCGCTGGAAAAAGCGTATCTGGAGATGCTGGCGCTTATGCCGGAGGGGGTAGCGCCTTCACCTGAGGAACGCGAAAGCCAGCTCGAGACCCTACAACTCGTCGACAGCATGCTGGACGGGCTAAACGGAAAAACACGTGAAGCGTTTCTGCTTTCGCAACTGGATGGCCTGACATACAGCGAGATTGCGCACAAACTCGGTGTTTCCGTCAGCTCCGTGAAAAAATACGTGGCGAAAGCCGTCGAGCACTGCCTGCTGTTTCGTCTGGAGCATGGGTTATGAATCCTTCGTTAACCGATTCCCGCCGTCAGGCGCTGCGTTCAGCTTCCCACTGGTATGCCGTGCTAAGCGGCGAGCGCGTCAGCCCACAACAGGAAGCGCGCTGGCAACAGTGGTATGAACAGGATCAGGATAACCAGTGGGCCTGGCAGCAGGTTGAAAACCTGCGCAACCAGCTTGGCGGTGTGCCTGGCGACGTTGCCAGCCGGGCGCTGCACGATACCCGCCTCACCCGCCGTCACGTGATGAAAGGATTACTGCTGTTGCTCGGCGCTGGCGGAGGCTGGCAACTCTGGCAGTCGGAAACCGGCGAAGGTCTGCGGGCAGATTACCGCACCGCCAAAGGCGCAGTCAGCCGTCAGCAACTGGAAGATGGCTCCCTGCTCACGCTGAATACCCAAAGCGCGGCGGATGTGCGTTTTGATGCGCATCAGCGCACCGTCCGGCTCTGGTACGGTGAAATCGCCATTACTACCGCGAAAGATGCGCAGCAACGCCCCTTCCGCGTCCTGACCCGTCAGGGCCAACTCACCGCTTTAGGGACAGAATTTACCGTCCGCCAGCAGGATAATTTCACGCAGCTTGACGTGCAGCAGCACGCCGTGGAAGTGCTTCTCGCCAGTGCCCCCGCGCAAAAACGCATCGTGAACGCTGGTGAAAGCCTGCAGTTCAGCGCCTCTGAGTTTGGCGCAGTGAAACCGCTGGATGACGAGAGTACAAGCTGGACGAAGGGCATCCTGAGCTTCAGCGATAAACCGCTGGGTGAGGTGATAGCCACGCTAAGCCGTTACCGCAACGGCGTGCTGCGCTGCGATCCCGCCGTTGCCGGGCTGCGCCTGAGCGGGATGTTCCCGCTGAAAAATACCGATGCGATCCTGAACGTTATCGCTCAAACGCTTCCCGTTAAAATTCAGTCTATTACGCGGTACTGGATAAACATTTCACCGCTGTAAGAAAAATAATTCTCATTTCGATTGTCCTTTTTACCCTTCTCGTTCGACTCATAGCTGAACACAACAAAAATGATGATGGAGAAGGTATGACGCCGTTACGCGTTTTTCGTAAAACAACACCTTTGGTTAACGCCATTCGCCTGAGCCTGCTGCCGCTGGCCGGTCTCTCGTTTTCCGCTTTTGCTGCACAGGTTGATATCACACCGGGATCGCTCGACAAAGCGCTCAATCAGTATGCCGCACACAGCGGAATTACCCTCTCGGTTGACGCCAGCCTGACGCGCGGCAAGCAGAGCAACGGCCTGCACGGAGATTACGACGTCGAGAGCGGCCTGCAACAGCTGCTGGACGGCAGCGGACTGCAGGTAAAACCGCTGGGAAATAACAGCTGGACGCTGGAGACCGCGCCCGCGCCAAAAGAAGATGCCCTGACCGTGGTCGGCGACTGGCTGGGCGATGCGCGTGAAAACGACGTATTTGAACATGCTGGCGCGCGTGACGTGATCCGCCGTGAGGATTTCGCCAAAACCGGCGCAACCACCATGCGTGAGGTGCTTAACCGCATCCCTGGCGTCAGCGCGCCGGAAAACAACGGCACCGGCAGCCACGACCTGGCGATGAACTTTGGCATCCGGGGCCTGAACCCACGCCTCGCCAGCCGCTCGACCGTCCTGATGGACGGCATCCCCGTCCCCTTTGCCCCTTACGGTCAGCCGCAGCTTTCCCTGGCTCCCGTTTCGCTCGGCAACATGGATGCCATTGACGTGGTGCGCGGTGGTGGTGCGGTGCGTTACGGACCGCAGAGCGTGGGCGGCGTGGTGAACTTTGTTACCCGCGCCATTCCGCAGGACTTTGGTATCGAGGCGGGGGTGGAAGGTCAGCTCAGCCCAACCTCTTCACAAAACAACCCGAAAGAGACCCACAACCTGATGGTGGGCGGCACAGCGGACAACGGTTTTGGCACCGCGCTGCTCTACTCCGGCACGCGCGGCAGTGACTGGCGCGAGCACAGCGCCACCCGCATCGACGACCTGATGCTGAAAAGCAAATATGCGCCGAATGAGGTGCACACCTTCAACAGCCTGCTGCAATATTACGATGGTGAAGCCGACATGCCCGGCGGCCTGTCCCGCGCGGATTACGACGCCGATCGCTGGCAATCCACCCGCCCGTATGACCGCTTCTGGGGCCGTCGCAAGCTGGCGAGCCTGGGCTACCAGTTCCAGCCGGACAGCCAGCATAAATTCAACATTCAGGGGTTCTACACCCAAACCCTGCGCAGCGGCTACCTGGAGCAAGGCAAACGCATCACCCTCTCGCCGCGTAACTACTGGGTGCGCGGTATTGAGCCACGCTACAGCCAGAGCTTTATGATCGGCCCTTCCGCGCACGAAGTGGGCGTGGGCTATCGCTATGTGAATGAATCAACGCATGAAATGCGTTACTACACCGCCACCAGCAGCGGGCAGTTGCCGTCCGGCTCAAGCCCTTACGACCGCGACACGCGTTCCGGCACCGAGGCGCACGCCTGGTATCTGGATGACAAAATCGACATCGGCAACTGGACCATCACGCCGGGTATGCGTTTCGAACATATCGAGTCATACCAGAACAACGCCATCAAAGGCACGCACGAAGAGGTGAGCTATAACGCACCGCTTCCGGCGTTGAACGTGCTCTATCACCTGACTGATAGCTGGAATCTTTATGCAAACACTGAAGGCTCGTTCGGCACCGTACAGTACAGCCAGATTGGCAAGGCTGTGCAAAGCGGCAATGTGGAACCGGAAAAAGCGCGAACCTGGGAACTCGGTACCCGCTACGACGACGGCGCGCTGACGGCGGAAACGGGGCTGTTCCTAATTAACTTTAACAATCAGTACGACTCCAACCAGACCAACGACACCGTCACTGCACGTGGCAAAACGCGCCATACCGGGCTGGAAACGCAGGCACGTTACGACCTGGGTACGCTAACGCCAACGCTTGATAACGTTTCCGTCTACGCCAGCTATGCGTATGTGAACGCGGAAATCCGCGAGAAAGGCGACACCTATGGCATTCAGGTGCCATTCTCCCCGAAACATAAAGGCACGCTGGGCGTGGACTACAAGCCGGGCAACTGGACGTTCAATCTGAACAGCGATTTCCAGTCCAGCCAGTTTGCGGATAACGCCAATACGGTGAAAGAGAGCGCCGACGGCAGTACCGGCCGCATTCCCGGCTTCATGCTCTGGGGCGCACGCGTGGCGTATGACTTTGGCCCGCAGATGGCAGATCTGAACCTGGCGTTCGGTGTGAAAAACATCTTCGACCAGGACTACTTCATCCGCTCTTATGACGACAACAACAAAGGCATCTACGCAGGCCAGCCGCGCACGCTGTATATGCAGGGGTCGTTGAAGTTCTGATGTGTTAACGCCCGGCTTGCCGGGCTTTTAGCTGGAATGTGACTATGTTGGCATTTATCCGTTTTCTTTTTGCAGGCCTGCTGCTGGTGATCGGCCACGCCTTTGCCGCCACGGTTCAGGACGAACACGGCACGTTTACACTCGATAAAACGCCACAACGGATTGTGGTGCTGGAACTCTCGTTCGCCGATGCGCTGGCCGCCGTGGACGTCAGCCCGATCGGTATTGCCGACGATAACGATGCAAAACGCATCCTGCCCGAAGTGCGTGCGCACCTGAAACCGTGGCAGTCCGTCGGAACGCGCGCGCAGCCGAGCCTGGAAGCCATTGCTGCCCTGAAACCAGACCTGATCATTGCCGACAGCAGTCGCCATGCGGGGATTTACACCGCCTTGCAGCAAATCGCGCCGGTACTGCTGCTTAAGTCCCGCAACGAAACCTACGCTGAAAATTTGCACTCAGCGGCTATCATCGGCGAAGTGGTAGGTAAAAAACGAGAGATGCAGGCGCGTCTGGAACAACATAAAGAGAAGATGGCGCAGTGGGCCAGCCAGCTTCCCACAGGGACACGCGTGGCCTTTGGCACATCACGCGAACAGCTATTCAACCTGCATACCCAGGAGACCTGGACCGGCAGCGTGCTGGCTTCTCTGGGGCTGAACGTTCCCGCTGCGATGGCGGGCGCGTCCATGCCGTCCATCGGCCTGGAGCAACTGCTGGCGGTCAATCCTGCCTGGCTGCTGGTTGCCCACTATCGCGAAGAGAGCATTGTTAAACGCTGGCAACAAGATCCGCTCTGGCAGATATTAACCGCCGCGCAGAAGCAGCAGGTTGCTTCAGTCGACAGTAACGCCTGGGCGCGGATGCGCGGTATTTTTGCCGCAGAGCGTATTGCCGCTGACACGGTAAAAATCTTCCACCATCAGCCGCTTACCGATGTGAAATGACCGCGCTAAAACACCCGGTGCTGCTGTGGGGGCTTCCCGTTGCAGTACTTATTATTATTTTCTGGCTGAGTCTGTTTTGCTACTCGGCCATTCCTGTTTCCGGAGCAGACGCAATCCGCGCCCTGCTGCCTGGACACACGCCAACGCTACCAGAAGCGCTGGTGCAAAACCTTCGTTTGCCGCGAAGCCTGGTCGCCGTTCTGATCGGCGCAAGCCTGGCGCTCGCGGGCACGCTGCTGCAAACCCTGACCCACAACCCAATGGCCTCTCCTTCACTGCTCGGCATTAACAGCGGCGCGGCGCTGGCTATGGCGCTTACCAGCGCGCTGAGTCCGACGCCGGTTGCAGGCTATTCCCTGTCGTTCATCGCGGCATGCGGGGGCGGCGTGAGCTGGCTGCTGGTCATGACCGCAGGAGGCGGGTTTCGTCATACCCAGGACAGAAACAAACTGATCCTCGCGGGTATCGCGCTGTCGGCCTTTTGTATGGCCCTGACCCGCATCACCCTACTGCTGGCCGAAGATCATGCTTACGGCATCTTTTACTGGCTGGCAGGCGGAGTGTCCCACGCCCACTGGCAGGATGTCTGGCAGCTCTTGCCGGTGGTGGTCACTGCAGTCCCTGCCGTGTTGCTGCTGGCGAATCAACTGAACCTGCTCAACGTCAGCGACAGTACCGCCCATACGCTGGGAGTGAACCTGCCGAGACTACGTTTGATCATCAATATGTTAGTGCTGCTTCTGGTTGGCGCGTGCGTCAGTGTGGCAGGTCCGGTGGCGTTTATCGGCCTGCTGGTGCCACATCTGGCGCGCTTCTGGGCAGGCTTCGATCAGCGCAACGTACTGCCGGTGAGCATGCTGCTGGGGGCCACGCTGATGCTGATGGCAGATGTACTCGCACGCGCGCTGGCCTTCCCCGGCGATCTGCCCGCAGGCGCAGTGCTGGCGCTGATTGGCAGTCCTTGCTTTGTCTGGCTGGTGAGGAGGCGAGGATGAAAATTGCGCTGGTCATTTTCATCACCCTTGCCCTGGCAGGCTGTGCGCTGTTATCACTCCATATGGGGGTGATCCCCGTGCCGTGGCGCGCGCTGCTGACCGACTGGCAGGACGGACGCGAGCATTATTATGTATTGATGGAGTACCGACTGCCGCGCTTGCTGCTGGCACTGTTTGTCGGTGCAGCCCTCGCCGTGGCGGGCGTGCTGGTACAGGGGATTGTGCGTAACCCGCTAGCATCACCGGATATTCTCGGCATTAACCATGCCGCCAGCCTTGCCTCTGTGGGAGCACTGCTTCTTATGCCATCACTATCCGTGATGGTGTTGCCGCTGCTGGCCTTTGCGGGCGGTATGGCGGGGTTGATCTTGCTGAAGATGCTGGCAAAGACCCACCAGCCGATGAAGCTGGCGCTCACCGGCGTGGCGCTTTCCGCCTGCTGGGCGAGCCTGACGGATTACCTGATGCTCCTGCACCCGCAGGATGTAAACAGTGCCCTGCTGTGGCTGACGGGTAGCTTATGGGGGCGCGACTGGCACTTTGTGAAGATTGCCGTGCCGTTGCTCATTCTGTTTTTGCCGCTGAGCCTGCGCTTTTGTCGCGATCTCGACCTGCTGGCGCTGGGCGATGCACGAGCAGCCACGCTCGGCGTGTCGGTTCAGCGCACCCGGTTCCAGGGGCTGATGCTGGCTGTCGCGATGACAGCAACCGGCGTGGCCGTCTGTGGCCCGATAAGTTTTATTGGTCTCGTCGTGCCGCACATGGTGCGCAGGATCGCCGGCGGGCGTCACCGCTGGCTGATGCCCGTTTCGGCCCTGACGGGCGCGTTGTTGCTGGTCATTGCCGATCTGCTGGCACGAATCATTCATCCGCCGCTGGAGCTTCCGGCAGGCGTGCTGACCGCCATTATCGGCGCACCGTGGTTTGTCTGGCTGCTTGTGAAAATGCGATAAATGAGATTACGTACTGAAAATCTGACCGTCAGCTATGGCGCACAAACCGTGCTGGATGGACTTTCTCTCGCCCTGCCTGCTGGAAAAATCACGGCCCTGCTCGGCCCTAACGGTTGCGGGAAATCGACGCTGTTGAACTGTTTTTCTCGCCTGTTAACACCAGACTCTGGCGAGATATTGCTTGATGAAAAACCCATAGCCGGTTTTTCCGCCCGCCAGCTGGCTCGCCGCCTGGCTTTACTGCCGCAACACCATTTATCCCCCGAGGGGATCACTGTACGGGAACTGGTTTCCTACGGCCGCAGCCCGTGGCTGTCGTTGTGGGGGCGACTCTCCGCGGAAGACAACGAGCGGGTCAACGTGGCAATGAGTCAGACCCGGACGCGCAATCTGGCTGACCGCAGGTTAACCCAGCTTTCCGGCGGCCAGCGCCAGCGTGCGTTTCTGGCGATGGTGCTGGCACAGGATACCCCACTCATTCTTCTTGATGAGCCTACGACCTACCTCGATATCAATCATCAGGTTGAACTGATGCGCCTGATGGTTGAACTCAAAAGGCAGGGGAAAACCGTAGTGACGGTACTCCACGATCTGAATCAGGCCAGCCGCTATTGCGATCATCTGGTGGTACTGGCAAGCGGTCGCGTGATGGCGCAAGGTGCTCCGGAAGCAGTGATGAAACCAGAGCTTCTAAAGACGGTGTTCAGCGTAGAAGCGGAAATCCATCCCGAACCGGTATCTGGCAGACCCATGTGTGTGGTGAAGTAGTCTGGCGAAGTCATAAGGATCATCACAGGACAGATAAAGGAAGTGATAACCACCTGCCAACAGGCACCAAAATCTGGCTGGTTGCCGGTATCACCGACATGCGCAACGGCTTCAATGGTCTCGCCGCAAAGGTGCAGACGATGCTGAAAGATGACCCGATGTCCGGCCATGTCTTCATCTTCCGGGGCCGCAGCGGCAGTAAGGTCAAACTGCTGTGGTCCACCGGCGACGGGCTGTGCCTGCTGACCAACCGGCTGGAACGCGGCCGCTTCGCCTGGCCCTCTGCCCGCGATGGCAAAGTGTTCCTGACCCCGGCGCAGCTGGCAATGCTTCTGGAAGGCATCGACTGGCGGCAGCCTAAAAGACTGCTTACGTCCCTGACCATGTTGTAGGCCTCTTTATCCTGGTTGTCGTTGAATAAGCCTGGTAAAATGCGGGCTTATGAACAACACCTCCCCCTGACGACATCCTTCTGCTGAAACAGCGCCTGTCCGAACAGGAAGCGCTGAACCGCGCCCTGCTGGAAAAGCAGGCCGACCGGGAGCGCGAAATAGACCATCTGCAGGCGCAGCTGGATAAGCTTCGCCGGATGAACTTCGGCAGTCGTTCTGAATAAATCTCCCGCCGCATCGCGCAGATAGAAGCCGACCTGAACCGGCTTCAGACAGAAAGCGATACGCTGACGGGTCGGGTTGCCGATACGGGCCGGGCCCCGTATCGTTTTAACCCTGAATATTCATCGCAGATATTGTTTCGGGTTTTCCGGTATACCAGCCCTGAACTAGGTAACCGAGGCCAAGAGAACGGACGAATTCAAACTGTCCTGGCGTTTCCACCCCTACAAACACCAGTGGTTTGCCAGTACCACGTAACCCTTTCACCACAGAAACAAGTAGCGCTCGCTTCACCGGGTCATCAATATTGGCAATAAAAATACGGTCTATTTTTATCTCATCGAAATCCAGTACCGTCAGCCATTCAATATGGGGGCCGCTTGGCAAACGGAAAATATCCTACGTTAAGCCTGTTTCTTTAGCTGGCATTACAAAAAGCGAGCGTCTGCATGGTACAGACAGACACCCGAATACGATAAAAATGAGACGAAAAAAACAGGTTACTTAACCCGCTTCCCCGTTTCGTCAATGACCTTTTCGCCGTCCTCTTTGGTAAACGCTCCTTTCTGACCTTCAGGTAGAATATCCAGCACTATTTCTGAAGGGCGGCAAAGACGAGTGCCAAGCGGCGTAACGACTACCGGCCGATTAATCAGGATCGGATGTTGAAGCATAAAATCAATCAACTGCTCATCACTGAATTTCTCTTCATCAAGGCCCAGGTGTTCATAAGGCTCAACATTCTTACGCAGCAATGCACGCACCGTAATTCCCATATCTGAAATAAGTTTAATCAGCTTATCACGGGTCGGTGGCGTATCGAGATAATAAATAATGGTCGGTTCGTTACCGCTGTTACGGATCATCTCCAGCGTGTTGCGTGAAGTGCCGCAGGCCGGGTTGTGATAGATGGTAATGTTGCTCATATCTTTATCTCATTACAAAGTGATGGAAAGCCGCAACGCCAGCGCGGCCAGAGTGACAAACAGCACGGGCAGAGTCATGATAATGCCCGTGCGGAAGTAATAACCCCAGGTGATCGTTATATTTTTCTGGGCAAGCACATGCAGCCAAAGCAGGGTTGCCAGACTGCCAATCGGGGTGATTTTCGGGCCTAAATCGCAGCCAATCACGTTGGCATAAATCATTGCCTCTTTGACGACGCCAGTCGCCGTACTCCCGTCAATCGACAGCGCGCCAATCAGCACCGTCGGCATATTGTTCATCACCGACGACAGGAACGCGGTCAGGAAGCCGGTGCCGAACGTTGCTGCCCATAACCCCTTTTCTGCCAGCAGGTTCAGTACACCAGACAGATACTCCGTGAGCCCGGCATTGCGCAGGCCATAGACCACCAGGTACATGCCCAGCGAAAAAATCACGATCTGCCATGGCGCACTGCGCAGGACTTTCCCTGTGTTGATGCCATGACCTCTTTTCGCCACGATAAACAGTACTGCTGCGCCAGCAGCTGCTATCGCGCTGACAGGGATCCCCAGCGGCTCCAGAACGAAGAAACCGACAAGCAGCAATAACAGGACAATCCAGCCCGCCCTGAACGTTGCCGCATCCTTTATCACACTGGCAGGCGTCTTCAGCAGCGAAACGTCATACGTTGCCGGAATATCCCTGCGGAAGAAGAGATGCAGCATGATCAGCGTGGCCGCAATCGCTGCCGCATCCACGGGGATCATAACGGAGGCGTACTGCGTAAAGCCCAGATCGAAGAAGTCCGCCGAGACGATATTCACCAGGTTAGAAACAATGAGTGGCAGGCTGGCCGTATCTGCAATAAATCCTGCAGCCATGACAAAGGCCAGTGTCGTGCCCTGGCTGAACCCCAGTGCGAGCAGCATCGCAATCACAATCGGCGTCAGGATCAGCGCGGCGCCATCATTGGCGAACAAAGCAGCAACAGCGGCACCGAGCAAGACTATCCAGGTGAACAGCAGGCGGCCACGTCCGTTACCCCAGCGGGAGACGTGCAGTGCGGCCCATTCAAAGAAGCCGGACTCATCGAGCAGCAGGCTGATGATGATGACCGCAATAAATGCCGCTGTCGCGTTCCAGACGATATTCCAGACAACGGGAATATCAGCGATATGGATGACACCGGTTCCCAGCGCCAGCACAGCCCCGATACTCGCGCTCCAACCAATACTCAGGCCTCTGGGTTGCCAGATCACCAGTACCAGCGTCAGTAAAAATATACTCCCTGCCAAAAGCATCTCAGACCCCATCATATATGATTTTGTAAATATGTTTTCCTGCCTCAGCAGGAGGTGCAGGCTGATTTGTCCAGCCATTCACGTACATCCTCGCGCAGACACTGCCAGGTCGTCGTGATTGTCTCTGCTGCCCACGCCGGAATATGGGGTGACAGACGATAGTGGATCCATTTGCCTTCCCGACGGTCAAGAACCAGATCAGCCTCGCGAAGGATAGCCATATGTCGCGAAATTTTGGGCTGCGATTCGGAGGTGGCAACGCAGATATCGCAGACGCACAATTCTCCGGACTCACGGAGAAGCATGACGATGGCTAGCCGTGTTTCATCCGACAGGATTTTGAAAAGCTGAACAGGTTGTAGCATTTTTCACTCCGTTCCCTTTAGAATACACATATGTTAGATCATATATATTAACTTTAAAATCACCTGTTCTCTCCGGAGGAGAAAAATGGAACAATTTCCAGCCCTGAATACTGACTGTTTTGATCAACATATTGCCGAACGTCTGCACCTGCAGGAGCCCCCACGGATTCTGATCCTGTATGGCTCAGTAAGGGAGCGCTCCTACAGTCGCTTTGCCGCGGAGGAAGCAGGTCGCCTGCTGACGGCGATGGGCGCGGAGGTGAAATTCTTTAACCCCTCCGGTTTACCCCTGCCGGATGATGCCCCGGATACGCACCCTAAAGTCTCCGAGCTACGCGGGCTGGTCAGATGGTGTGACGGGATGGTGTGGAGCTCGCCGGAACGGCACGGGGCTATGAGCGCGGTGATGAAGGCGCAGATCGACTGGATACCGTTGAGTGAAGGCGCGGTTCGTCCTTCGCAGGGCAAGACACTTGCAGTGATGCAGGTTTGCGGCGGTTCGCAGTCCTTCAATGCCGTGAACCAGATGCGCATTCTGGGCCGCTGGATGCGGATGTTCACAATTCCCAACCAGTCCTCGGTGGCGAAAGCCTGGCAGGAATTTGATGAGAACGGAAGGATGAAGCCGTCCTCATGGTACGACCGTATCGTAGATGTCGCAGAGGAGTTGTTTAAAATTACGTTGCTGCTCAGGGGACAAACCAGCTACCTTGCAGATCGCTACAGCGAACGAAAAGAGAGTCATCAGGAACTTTCGTACCGCGTCAATCAGGAAAAAATATAACGCCTTCTGATCGTATAAATACACACCATGAGCGTTTTCACAAAGTCTCCTTCTGCCAGGCAGCGGATAATCTTACATGTGTCTGTCGTTTTCAGAAGACGGCAGACCGGACTAAAACCATAGGCATATCATTTGCCTTCAACAAGTTCACCGAACAGCTCTTTCACCCTGTTTCTGGCGTCCGTTAGCGCTATGTGCCCTTGTCCGGTGATTTCATATACTCGCCGACTTCGTCGACCGGCCTGAACATGTCGTGAGGTGAGATACCCCTTCTTTTCCATACCGTGCAGCATCGGATACAGGGTACCCGGGCTGAGTTGATAACCGTGGTGTCGCAATTCCTCAATGATGCCCAGACCAAAGACGGGTTCTTTGGCTGCATGATGCAGGATGTGCAAACGGATCATCCCGCCGTAAAGATCTTTGTCGGTCACGCCCGGAACCTCACAGTGCTAAACTCAACAACCAACCCGCAACACCGCAACTCACTACGACCAGCCACGGCGGCAGTTTCCAGAACATCAGAGCGACCAGTGCCACAAGGGCAAGGCCGAAATCTTGCGGAGCGAGAACTGCGCTCGTCCATACTGGTTGATAGAGAGCTGCCAGCAGAAGGCCAACTACGGCTGCATTAATACCCTGCAACGCTGCTTGTGTACGGATATTGCGGCGCAGACTTTCCCAGAACGGCAATGCTCCCACAATCAGAAGGAAGGACGGTGCGAAAATTGCCAGCAGACAAACCAGACCACCCAGCCAGCCAGAAGGCACCTGGTTCATCGAAGCCCCGAGAAAGGCTGCAAAAGTGAACAACGGTCCAGGAACGGCCTGGGCAGCGCCGTAGCCAGCCAGGAATGTATCAGTGCTGACCCAGCCAGAAGGAACGACTTCAGTCTGCAGTAATGGCAGCACGACATGCCCGCCACCAAAAACCAGTGATCCGGTCCGGTAGAAAGTTTCTACCATTAACAGCGTCGGATTTGGGAATATCGCCGTCAGCAATGGTAACCCTGTCAGTAGCACAAAGAACAGCGTGAGCCAGAACAATCCGACGCGACGCCGTATTGAAACGGGCAGCGGATCATGTACCGTCGTCTGCTGAGGTTTGAACAGTAACATGCCAGTGACAGCCGCAGTGACGATTACTCCCACCTGTCCCCAGGCCGATGGCACAAGAAGCACAAAGCAGGTTGCCACTGCCATGACAGTAATACGCGGTATATCCGGGCAAAGATTTCGGGCCATGCCCCATACAGCTTGCGCGACCACCGCAACGGCTACCACTTTCAGCCCATGCAATACACCAGAGGGCATCACATCCCCGTAACTGGTCATCCCCAGCGCAAACAGGATCAGTGCAACTGCTGACGGTAGCGTGAAGCCGGCCCATGCTGCCAGCGCCCCGGTATAACCGGCCCGGGACAGCCCGAGCGCTATACCAACCTGACTGCTTGCTGGTCCCGGAAGGAACTGGCACAGAGCGACCAAATCTGCATAGCTGCGCTCGGTCAACCACTGCCGTCGCGTCACAAACTCATCGCGGAAGTAACCCAGATGGGCAATTGGGCCGCCGAAGGATGTCAGGCCAAGTCGGAAGAAAATCAGAAAGACAGCCCAGGGGCTGTGATCATTCCTGGCAGTATCGTTCATGGTCAGATCCTGATTGCTGGTTTTAGTGGCTATTATAATCGAATTTCGTTATCGAAATTCGATTATAATAGCCACTGCTCCCTGTGGATAGAATGATGTTTCATGCTTTCCAGATGTTTACTTCAAGAACAGTTTCAACTGCCTGGCCAGTTATGGGCTTTATTCACATTCAGTATTATTGCTGTCCTGCTTTTACCCGGAGTATGGTTTGCCGGGTGGTATTAAATTCTCTGGCAACCGCACTGATACTGGCCCCGGAATTAAGGCGCTCTGACACTATTTTTTTTTGCTCCTCGCTCAAGATGGGCGGACGACCGAAGCGTTTCCCGGCTGATCTTGCCCGAGAAATCCCTGAATGTGTGCGTTCAATCAGCAGATCCCTCTCAAACTCAGCCACAGCTGAAATCACCTGCATAGTCATTTTTCCGGCCGGGCTGGTTAAATCCACACCTCCGAGAGCGAGACAATGAACACGGATATCTAAAGTAGCCAGTTGTTCAACTGTTTTTCGGATATCCATCGCATTACGGCCGAGTCGGTCAAGTTTGGTGACAATCAATACGTCACCGCTTTCCATTCGATCAAGCAACCGGATGAACCCTGGTCTTTCGCTGGCAGCAACCGAACCACTTATATGTTCCTCAATCAGCCGCTGGGGTCTGATGGCAAAACCCGCCGCTTCAATTTCATGGCGCTGATTTTCTGTATTCTGTTCCAGAGTGGAGACCCGACAGTAGGCAAAAACTCGTGACATAGGAAACTTTCCGTACGCAAAGGGTGTCCGAATTATAACGTATGTACGAAACAAATTTCGCTGACTTTCGGACATATTGTTTGCGAGGCGTACGAAACCGACCGGTTTCGGTCAGTGCGAATGATAACTTTAATGAACTATGTGCAGGGGAAGCATTTATGCCACGGAGACAAATACTCAGTAGTGAAGAAAAAGAACGCTTGTTGATTGTGCCAGATGATGACGTATTTCTGACGCGCAGGTGCTTTCTGAGTGAACATGACCTCGCGCTCATTAATAAACACCGCAGGCCAGCTAACCGTCTGGGCTTTGCAGTTTTACTCTGTTATTTGCGAGGACTAGGGTTTCCTCCCGACAAAAGTATTTCACCTCACGACTGTGTTGTCTTCAGGCTGGCGGCTCATTTGAAAGTCCAGTCTGATTTGTGGGCCGAGTATGCATCAAGAGAGGTCACCCGCTGGGAACATCTGGCTGAACTCTACCGCTACCTGGAATTATCCCCTTTTAACCGGGCGCTGCAAAAAACCTGTATTCGCCACCTTTATCCCCACGCCATGCGGACAGACAGAGGTTTTTTACTTGCGGAGGAAATGCTCTCCTGGCTCCACAATAATAAGGTTATTTTCCCCTCTGTTGAAGTGATCGAACGAACCCTGGCCGAAGCAACAACACTTGCCGACAGGGCGGTTTTTTCTGCGCTTACCGCGCAGCTTGAACCAGGGCATAAAGCGGCACTGGACCGTCTGTTGGTATCTGAGGGTGAGCAACCTTCACGGCTGGCCTGGCTGCTCCAGCCTCCGGGAAAAATTAATGGTAAAAATGTCCTGCAACATATCGACCGGTTAAATGCGATTGAGTCGCTGGCACTCCCTGACGGCATTGCACTTTCCGTTCACCAGAACCGACTCCTGAAACTCGCACGCGAAGGCAGGAAAATGAGTAGCCGGGATCTGGCAAGATTCACGGATGTTCGCCGTTATGCCTCGCTGGTTTGTATCATATCGGAGGCCAGATCCACCCTGACTGACGAAGTTATTGATCTGCACGAGCGTATTCTGAGTAGTCTGTTCAGCAGGGCAAAACGTACTCAGGGCGAGCGGCTCCAGCAAACGGGAAAGCTGATTCAGAGTAAACTGAAGCAATACGTTACCGTCGGACAGGCATTACTTAACGCCAGAGAGTCCGGGGAAGATCCCTGGGCCGCAATAGAAGACGTCCTTCCCTGGCAGGAATTCATCAACAGCGTGGAAGAGACGCGGTTCCTGTCACGTAAGGACAACTTCGACCCGTTGCATCTGATCACAGAAAAATACAGTACGCTGCGTAAATACGCCCCCCGGATGCTGTCCGTGTTGCAGTTCAGGGCTGCACCCGCCGCAATGCAGCTCAGTGACGCATTGGATACCGTCAGAGATATGTATAGAAAACAACTCCGAAAAGTACCGCCTTCCGCGCCAATCGGGTTCATCCCGGAAAGCTGGAGAAAGGTTGTGATCACCCCCACCGGCATTGACCGAAAATATTACGAATTTTGCGTGCTGAATGAACTGAAGGGAGCCTTACGTTCAGGTGACACCTGGGTAAAGGGGTCACGCCGCTACAGGAATTTCGATGATTATCTGATCCCGTCAGACGATTTTGAAAAATCACTCCGGGATAACCAGTTACCCCTTGCTGTTCCGGCCGATTGCCATGAATACATCAAGAGCCGTTTGACGCTTCTTGCATCGCGTCTGGAAGAAGTTAACGCGATGGCGCTGGCCGGTGATTTACCCGATGTTGATATATCGGATAAAGGCGTGAAAATTACCCCGCTGGATAACAGTGTCCCTTCAGCAGCATCCCCTTTTGGCGATCTGGTTTATGGCATGCTCCCTCACCCTAAAAGGGGGCCGCTTGGAAAACGGAAAATATCCTACGTTAAGCCTGTTTTTTGAGCTGGCATGGCGGGCAGCTATGAGCGAAGTATAGTCATTCGCCCTATCTCTTTTGTCGCACTTTCAACAAGGGGGTCGCTTGGAAAGCGGAACGAGGTCAGTCTCCGCCCGGACTGCTCAGCTCTTTAAACAGCAAAAGAGAGGCATCTTATGAGAAGGGATTGTTCAGTATGTCAGGGCAGACTGCTTTTTCATCCGCAGGTACTGAGGGTAAATGCTCAATTCCGGTACGATTCTTACTCTATAGCCAGACAGAATTCAGCATTGTGCTGAACCCGAATCTTTTTTTACTCTGACAGGCCTGTTCATCAGAACCCTGAAAAAACAATTTTCCCGTTCACATTTTTATTTTCCATGTCCTCATGAGCCCGGCGAAGTGCTTTAGCATTCAGCCTGCCATACTCTGCCAGCAACGGAGGTTTGAGCTTACCGGAATCCAGCATGCATGAGAGTTTGTTAAGAATATAATGCTGTTTAGACATGTCCGCAGTAGCATGCATGGGGCGGGTAAACATTGCCTCCCAGTGAACAGAAACGCTCTTAAATTTGATCAAACGCAGATCCAGTGGTTCAGGGTCGTCGATGAGTCCGATACGGCCTTGTGGGGCAATAATTTCGGCCATATTTTCCCAGGCAGATGGCGTGGTGTACGTTGAGAAAATCCGGGTAATGGGAGGGAGTCCAGCAAGGCTGGCAACCTGTGGCGCAAGCGCAGATGAATGATCCAGGACATAATGCGCACCAAACCCGCGAACCGCTCTGACACTCTCCTGCCGGGAGGCAGTCCCGATGATGTTCACCCGACTCAGAGTGCGGGCAAGCTGTATAGCCATACAAGGGACTCCGCCCGCACCGCCAAGCATCAACAGGGTCTGATCAGCATCTCCGTTCACTGACAACTGCAGACGATCAAATAACATTTCCCAGGCTGTCAGACCGGTCAGAGGAACCGACGCTGCAGCTTCAAAACTTAGTGCTGCCGGCTTTATCCCCGTAATGCGTTCGTCAACCAGCTGAAACTCTGCGTTGGCTCCCTGGCGATCGAGCACACCGGCATAGAAAACGTGGTCACCTGGCCTGAACAGCGTCACATCTGGTCCGGTTGCTTCAACAACACCGGAAGCGTCGTATCCCATAACTACCGGATTGCCTGCAGAGGGACTGATGTTTCGCCGGCTTTTCAGGTCCCGTGGGTTAACCGCGACCGCCCTGACTCTGATCAAAAGATCACGCCCCTTGGGCATGGATGGGTGGGGAAGCGACAAATCTTCAATAACGGATGTACTTTCCCGGGTTGCCAGAAACCAACGGCTTTCATTCTGTCTCCTTAAAAAGGTCAGTCACCAGATAAATAAATGTAAAAGTGTGCGGAACGCGATACCCGCCAGTGCCCCCGGCAGTGCAAATCGAAAAATACGCGGAAAGCGGGCGCTGGGTAATGCTGTCAACCTGTTGATGACTATTTTAATCTGTAGTCATTCAATCCTTGTAACATCAGGATGATCCTGGTGTCAGTGAAAATACGAAATCAACACGTTGGTATCATTACCCACCTGTGAACTGACGTCGGCATTTTGAATCTCACTTCGGCGTGCCCCCTCCGAATGGCGCAAAACATTTCGTGGTATGGCATGATAGCACCCGAAGAGAGTCAATTCAGGGTGGTAAATGTGAAACCAGTAACGCTATACGATGTCGCAGAGTATGCCGGTGTCTCTTATCAGACCGTTTCCCGCGTGGTGAACCAGGCCAGCCACGTCTCTGCGAAAACGCGGGAAAAGGTGGAAGCGGCGATGGCGCAGCTGAACTACATTCCCAACCGCGTGGCACAACAACTGGCGGGGAAACAGTCGTTGCTGATTGGCGTTGCTACCTCCAGTCTGGCCCTGCACGCGCCGTCGCAAATTGTCGCGGCGATTAAATCTCGCGCCGATCAACTGGGTGCCAGCGTGGTGGTGTCGATGGTAGAACGAAGCGGCGTCGAAGCCTGTAAAGCGGCGGTGCACAATCTTCTCGCGCAACGCGTCAGTGGGCTGATCATTAACTATCCGCTGGATGACCAGGATGCCATTGCTGTGGAAGCTGCCTGCGCTAATGTTCCGGCGTTATTTCTTGATGTCTCTGACCAGACTCCCATCAACAGTATTATTTTCTCCCATGAAGACGGTACGCGACTGGGCGTGGAGCATCTGGTCGCATTGGGTCACCAGCAAATCGCGCTGTTAGCGGGCCCATTAAGTTCTGTCTCGGCGCGTCTGCGTCTGGCGGGCTGGCATAAATATCTCACTCGCAATCAAATTCATCCGATAGCGGAACGGGAAGGCGACTGGAGTGCCATGTCCGGTTTTCAACAAACCATGCAAATGCTAAATGAGGGCATCGTTCCCACTGCGATGCTGGTTGCCAACGATCAGATGGCGCTGGGCGCAATGCGCGCCATTACCGAGTCCGGGTTGCGCGTTGGTGCGGATATCTCGGTAGTGGGATACGACGATACCGAAGACAGCTCGTGTTATATCCCGCCGTTAACCACCATCAAACAGGATTTTCGCCTGCTGGGGCAAACCAGCGTGGACCGCTTGCTGAAACTCTCTCAGGGCCAGGCGGTGAAGAGCAATCAGCTGTTGCCCGTCTCACTGGTGAAAAGAAAAACCACCCTACCGCCCAATACGCAAACCACCTCTCCCCGCACGTTGGCAGATTCCTTAATGCAGCTGGCACGACAAGTTTCCCGACTTGAAAGCGGGCAGTGAGCGCAACGCAATTAATGTGAGTCAGCTCACTCATTAGGCACCCCAGGCTTTACACTCTATGTGTCCGGCTCGTATGTTATGCGAAAATGTGAGCGGATAACAATTCACGCAGGATACAACTATGACAATGATTACGGATTCACTGGCCGTCGTATTACAACGTCGTGACTGGGAAAACCCTGGCGTTACCCAACTTAATCGCCTTGCGGCACATCCCCCTTTCGCCAGCTGGCGTAATAGCGAAGAGGCTCGCACCGATCGCCCTTCCCAAGAGTCGCGCAGCCTGAATGGTGAATGGCGCTTTGCCTGGTTTCCGGCACCAGAAGCGGTACCAGAAAGCTGGCTGGAGCGCGATCTTCCTGACGCCGATACTGTCATCGTCCCCTCAAACTGGCAGATGCACGGTTACGATGCGCCTATCTACACCAACGTGACCTATCCCATTGCGGTCAATCCGCCGTATGTTCCCACGGAGAATCCGACGGGTTGTTACTCGCTCACATTTAATGTTGATGAAAGCTGGCTACAGGAAGGCCAGACGCGAATTATTTTTGATGGTGTTAACTCGGCGTTTCATTTGTGGTGCAACGGGCGCTGGGTCGGTTACGGACAGGACAGTCGTTTGCCGTCTGAATTTGACCTGAGCGCATTTTTACACGCCGGAGAAAACCGCCTCGCGGTGATGGTGCTGCGCTGGAGTGACGGCAGTTATCTGGAAGATCAGGATATGTGGCGGATGAGCGGCATTTTCCGTGACGTCTCGTTGCTGCATAAACCGAGCACGCAAATCAGCGATTTCCATGTAGCCACTCACTTTAATGATGATTTCAGCCGCGCTGTACTGGAGGCAGACGTTCAGATGTACGGCGAGCTGCGCGATGAGCTGCGGGTGACGGTTTCTTTGTGGCAGGGTGAAACGCAGGTCGCCAGCGGCACCGCGCCTTTCGGCGGTGAAATTATCGATGAGCGTGGTGGTTATGCCGATCACGTCACCCTACGTCTGAACGTCGAAAACCCGAAACTGTGGAGCGCCGAAATCCCGAATCTCTATCGTGCGGTGGTTGAACTGCACACCGCCGACGGCACGCTGATTGAAGCAGAAGCCTGCGATGTCGGTTTCCGCGAGGTGCGGATTGAAAATGGTCTGCTGCTGCTGAACGGCAAGCCGTTGCTGATTCGCGGCGTTAACCGTCACGAGCATCATCCTCTGCATGGTCAGGTCATGGATGAGCAGACGATGGTGCAGGATATCCTGCTGATGAAGCAGAATAACTTTAACGCCGTGCGCTGTTCGCATTATCCGAACCATCCGCTGTGGTACACGCTGTGCGACCACTACGGCCTGTATGTGGTGGATGAAGCCAACATTGAAACCCACGGCATGGTGCCAATGAATCGTCTGACCGATGATCCGCGCTGGCTACCCGCGATGAGCGAACGCGTAACGCGAATGGTGCAGCGCGATCGTAATCACCCGAGTGTGATCATCTGGTCGCTGGGGAATGAATCAGGCCACGGCGCTAATCACGACGCACTCTATCGCTGGATCAAATCTGTCGATCCTTCCCGCCCGGTACAGTATGAAGGCGGCGGAGCCGACACCTTCGCAACCGATATTATTTGCCCGATGTACGCGCGCGTGGATGAAGACCAGCCCTTCCCGGCTGTGCCGAAATGGTCCATCAAAAAATGGCTTTCGTTGCCTGGAGAGACGCGCCCGCTGATCCTTTGCGAATACGCCCACGCGATGGGTAACAGTCTTGGCGGCTTCGCTAAATACTGGCAGGCGTTTCGTCAGTACCCCCGTTTACAGGGCGGCTTCGTCTGGGACTGGGTGGATCAGTCGCTGATTAAATATGATGAAAATGGCAATCCGTGGTCGGCTTACGGCGGTGATTTTGGCGATACGCCGAATGATCGCCAGTTCTGCATGAACGGTCTGGTCTTTGCCGACCGCACGCCGCATCCGGCGCTGACGGAAGCAAAACACCAGCAGCAGTTTTTCCAGTTCAGTTTATCCGGGCGAACCATCGAAGTGACCAGCGAATACCTGTTCCGTCATAGCGATAACGAGCTCCTGCACTGGATGGTGGCGCTGGATGGCAAGCCGCTGGCAAGCGGTGAAGTGCCTCTGGATGTCGCTCCACAAGGTAAACAGTTGATTGAACTGCCTGGACTACCGCAGCCGAAGAGCGCCGGACAACTCAGGCTAACGGTTCACGTAGTGCAACCGAACGCGACCACATGGTCAGCAGCCGGACACATCAGCGCCTGGCAGCAGTGGCGTCTGGCGGAAAACCTCAGCGTGACACTCCCCTCCGCGCCCCACGCCATCCCGCAACTGACCACCAGCGAAACGGATTTTTGCATCGAGCTGGATAATAAGCGTTGGCAATTTAACCGCCAGTCAGGCTTTCTTTCACAGATGTGGATTGGCGATAAAAAACAACTGCTGACGCCGCTGCGCGATCAGTTCACCCGCGCACCGCTGGATAACGACATTGGCGTAAGTGAAGCGACCCGCATTGACCCTAACGCCTGGGTCGAACGCTGGAAGGCGGCGGGCCATTACCAGGCCGAAGCAGCGTTGTTGCAGTGCACGGCAGATACGCTTGCCGACGCGGTGCTGATTACCACGGTCCACGCGTGGCAGCATCAGGGGAAAACCTTATTTATCAGCCGGAAAACCTACCGGATTGATGGAAGTGGTCAAATGGCGATTACCGTTGATGTTGAAGTGGCGAGCAATACGCCACATCCGGCGCGGATTGGCCTGACCTGCCAGCTGGCGCAGGTAGCAGAGCGGGTAAACTGGCTCGGATTAGGGCCGCAAGAAAACTATCCCGACCGCCTTACTGCGGCCTGTTTTGACCGCTGGGATCTGCCATTGTCAGACATGTATACCCCGTACGTCTTCCCGAGCGAAAACGGTCTGCGCTGCGGGACGCGCGAATTGAATTATGGCCCACACCAGTGGCGCGGCGACTTCCAGTTCAACATCAGCCGCTACAGTCAACAGCAACTGATGGAAACCAGCCATCGCCATCTGCTGCACGCGGAAGAAGGCACATGGCTGAATATCGACGGTTTCCATATGGGGATTGGTGGCGACGACTCCTGGAGCCCGTCAGTGTCGGCGGAATTCCACCTTAGCGCCGGTAGCTACCATTACCAGTTGCTCTGGTGTCAAAAATAATAATAACCGGGCAGGCCATGTCTGCCCGTATTTCGCGTAAGGAAATCCATTATGTACTATTTAAAAAACACAAACTTTTGGATGTTCGGTTTATTCTTTTTCTTTTACTTTTTTATCATGGGAGCCTACTTCCCGTTTTTCCCGATTTGGCTACATGACATCAACCATATCAGCAAAAGTGATACGGGTATTATTTTTGCCGCTATTTCTCTGTTCTCGCTATTATTCCAACCGCTGTTTGGTCTGCTTTCTGACAAACTCGGGCTGCGCAAATACCTGCTGTGGATTATTACCGGCATGTTAGTGATGTTTGCGCCGTTCTTTATTTTTATCTTCGGGCCACTGTTACAATACAACATTTTAGTAGGATCGATTGTTGGTGGTATTTATCTAGGCTTTTGTTTTAACGCCGGTGCGCCAGCAGTAGAGGCATTTATCGAGAAAGTCAGCCGTCGCAGTAATTTCGAATATGGTCGCGCGCGGATGTTTGGCTGTGTTGGCTGGGCGCTGTGTGCCTCGATTGTCGGCATCATGTTCACCATCAATAATCAGTTTGTTTTCTGGCTGGGTTCTGGCTGTGCATTCATCCTCGCCGTTTTACTCTTTTTCGCCAAAACGGATGCGCCCTCTTCTGCCACGGTTGCCAATGCGGTAGGTGCCAACCATTCGGCATTTAGCCTTAAGCTGGCGCTGGAACTGTTCAGACAGCCAAAACTGTGGTTTTTGTCACTGTATGTTATTGGCGTTTCCTGCACCTACGATGTTTTTGACCAACAGTTTGCTAATTTCTTTACTTCGTTCTTTGCTACCGGTGAACAGGGTACGCGGGTATTTGGCTACGTAACGACAATGGGCGAATTACTTAACGCCTCGATTATGTTTTTTGCGCCACTGATCATTAATCGCATCGGTGGGAAAAACGCCCTGCTGCTGGCTGGCACTATTATGTCAGTACGTATTATTGGCTCATCGTTCGCTACCTCAGCACTGGAAGTGGTTATTCTGAAAACGCTGCATATGTTTGAAGTACCGTTCCTGCTGGTGGGCTGCTTTAAATATATTACCAGCCAGTTTGAAGTGCGTTTTTCAGCGACGATTTATCTGGTCTGTTTCTGCTTCTTTAAGCAACTGGCGATGATTTTTATGTCTATTCTGGCGGGCAATATGTATGAAAGCATCGGTTTCCAGGGCGCTTACCTGGTGCTGGGTCTGGTGGCGCTGGGCTTCACCTTAATTTCCGTGTTCACGCTTAGCGGCCCCGGCCCACTTTCTCTGCTGCGTCGCCAGGTGAATGAAGTCGCTTAAGAAATTAATGTCGGATACGGCGCGAGCGCCTTATCCGACCAACTTATCAGGACGGAATGTTAAAAATGAACATGTCGATGACAGAAAAAATAAAAGCAGGCAAGCTATTTACCGATATGTGCGAAGGCTTACCTGAAAAAAGACTTCGTGGGAAAACATTAATGTATGAGTTCAATCACTCGCATCCATCAGAAGTTGAAAAAAGGGTAATGACTCCAACTTATTGATAGTGTTTTATGTTCAGATAATGCCCGATGACTTTGTCATGCAGCTCCACCGATTTTGAGAACGACAGTGACTTCCTGCCCAGCCTTGCCAGATGCTGCCTCAGATTCAGGTTATGTCGCTCAATGCGCTGCGTATATCGCTTGCTGATTACGTGCAGCTTTCCCTTCAGGCGGGATTCATACAGCGGCCAGCCATCCGTCATCCATATCACCACGTCAAAGGGTGACAGCAGGCTCATAAGACGCCCCAGCGTCGCCATAGTGCGTTCACCGAATACGTGCGCAAACCGTCTTCCGGAGCCTGTCATACGCGTAAAACAGCCAGCGCTGGCGCGATTTAGCCCCGACATAGCCCCACTGTTCGTCCATTTCCGCGCAGACGATGACGTCACTGCCCGGCTGTATGCGCGAGGTTACCGACTGCGGCCTGAGTTTTTAAGTGACGTAAAATCGTGTTGAGGCCAACGCCCATAATGCGGGCGGTTGTCCGGCATCCAACACCATTCATGGCCATATCAATGATTTTCTGGTGCGTACCGGGTTGAGAAGCGGTGTAAGTGAACTGCAGTTGCCATGTTTTACGGCAGTGAGAGCAGAGATAGCGCTGATGTCCGGCAGTGCTTTTGCCGTTACGCACCACCCCGTCAGTAGCTGAACAGGAGGGACAGCTGATAGAAACAGAAGCCACTGGAGCACCTCAAAAACACCATCATACACTAAATCAGTAAACCACTTCACATTAATGGCAGCAAACACCCGAACCGGCAGATGAGCTCCGTGTTGTTCTACGGCGCAAATAGGTAGTACGGCGACGATATTCGCCATATCCAGTTTACTGAATTCCCGCGTGGTGAGATCACGCCACTAGGGAGAAGACGGTTTAAGCATGTTTACCTCCGGTTTTGTCTAACAATAAAAGATACGGTACGTTGCATTTAGGGCATTTTAGACCGGCTCTATGTCCTGCTATGTGCTAACTTTTCCAGTTTAATGGCCTCTCGTCGAGTTGTGTGGCAACAGTGTTGCCACCGGCGGAAATCCGCCGGTTTGAATGCTTTTTTGTTCAGCAGGCGACGAGGTGCCCGTCGCCAAAATCGGTAAAGCGCTGCGGTACTCTCTGATAGCCGATGGGTTTGATCGGTTCTGGTCTTATCGGCATTGCGCTGGTGGCTCGGGGTTGCCGTCTTTGCTGAACGTCAGGTATAGGAACGGCGCTGAGCAAGTGCTGAGTATAAGGATGCTGCGGATGGTGCAACACTCGATCTCGTGGGCCGATCTCCACGAGCTGGCCGCCAAACATCACCGCTACCCGGTGGCAGATGCGCTCCACCACCGCCATATCATGGGAAATAAACAGATAGCTGAGCCGATAGCGCTGACGCAAATCTTCCAGCAGCGTCAGCACCTGCGCCTGTACTGAAACATCCAGCGCGGAAACCGATTCATCGGCGATGATCACTTTCGGGTTCAGCGCCAGCGCGCGGGCAATGCAAATGCGCTGGCGCTGGCCGCCGGAAAACTGGTGCGGATAACGCCGCATCGCTTCCGCTGGCAGGCCGACCTGCTGCAATAGCTGCGCCACCCGCTCCGTGCGCTGTACTGCGGGCATCTGCTCATGAATCAGCAGCGGCTCCCCAACCAGGTCGAAAATAGTTTTGCGCGGATTGAGCGCCGCCCAGGGATCCTGAAACACCATCTGCAAATCGCGGCGTACCGCTCTTAACGCCTCGTCCTTCAGGCCGTGCAGCTCCTGTCCGTTAAGCTGCGCGCTGCCGCTAAATGGCACCATATTCATCAGCGCTTTTGCCGTCGTCGATTTACCGCAGCCGCTTTCACCGACGATGCCCAACGTCTCGCCGGGGAAAAGATCGAAGCTGACGCCATCGACGGCATGGACTTCGCGACGCACGCGCAGGCCGTCGCCGCGCACCGGAAAGCGCACGCTGAGGTCGCGGACGCTGAGCAACGGTCGCGTCGCCTCGACCGGCGCCAGCGCGGGCGCCTGGCCCAGCACCGGTACCGCCTGCAACAGCTGGCGGGTATAAGCCGCCTGCGGCGAGGTAAACAGCGTTTTTGCCGGAGCCTGCTCCATGATTTTGCCGTGACTCATGACCAGCACATCATCGGCCATTTCTGCCACCACTCCCATATCGTGGGTGATCAACAGCAGGCTGGTGGAAAACGCCTGCTGCAGTTCGCGCATCAACTCGAGGATCTGCGCCTGAATAGTGACGTCGAGGGCCGTGGTCGGCTCATCGGCAATCAGCACCTGTGGCTGGCACAGCATTGCCATGGCGATCATCACCCGCTGGCGCATACCGCCGGAAAGCTCGTGCGGATACTGTTGCAGGCGCTTCTCCACATGACTGATTTTGACCGCGTCCAGCATCGTGCTGACCCGGCTGCGCCGTTCACGGCGGCCCAGCACTTCGTGGCGTTGCAGCGTCTCTTCCAGCTGCTGGCCCACCGTCATCAGCGGATTGAGCGAGGTCATCGGTTCCTGAAAAATCATGGCAACCGACTTGCCGCGCAGCAGCTGCATTTGCCGCTCCGGCAGGCTGAGCAAATCCTGGTTATCAAAAATAATCGCGCCGCCTGGAATCTGTGCCTCCTCCGGAAGCAAACCCATGATCGCCAGCGAAGTCAGCGATTTACCGCTGCCCGACTCGCCGGCAATGCACAGAGTTTTTCCCGGCCAGAGCGCAAAGCTGACGTCATCCACCACCCGCTGTGTACCAAACTGGATCGACAGGCGCTCGACCGAGAGCAGCGGCGCCGGAAATAGGACTGCTGACATAACGCTCCTAATTAAACACGCTGTTGGGAAAATAGAACGACACCACCCAGTTAGGCCGATCGACGATTTCGCTGATGCGCAGATCGCCGCACACGGAGCAGAGCATATAGGCCTCTTCCGCCGACATCCCTTGTTCGCGGCACAGCGCATCGATGGTATAGCTTACCGCGTCGCGGGCGGCGGTCATCAGGTCAGGGCCAATGCCGGTGAAGGCGCTGTAGCCGTGCCGATCCAGATGTTGGGTCACTGGGCCAGGGGTGGCGAAACGCGGCGTTTTCAGCGGCATATCTTTAACCACTTCCAGCTTCACCACCACGTCCATCGCGCTTTCAATCGCCGTGCCGCAGACTTCACCATCGCCCTGCGCGGCGTGGGTGTCACCAATAGAAAACAACGCGCCTTCTACTTCCACCGGTAGCCATAATGTGCAGCCAGCGGCCAGATCGCGAATATCCAGATTGCCGCCCACGCGGCGCGGCGGCACCACCGAATGATGGCCCGCGGCGGCGGGAGCGACGCCGAGGGTACCGGCGAAGGGTTTCAGCGGTACGCGGCCATATCGGCCAAAGGCGCAGGGGGTTAAGCCCTGGCGGTCATATTGCCACAGCGTCAGCGCCGGATCAGAAAACTGATCGGCCAGCAGGCCGAAGCCCGGGATATTCGCAGTCCAGCCAAAGCCGCTGGGACGAAAGGATTCCAGCGTCACCTTTAGCGCATCGCCCGGCTGAGCGCCTTCCACATAGACCGGGCCACTGACCGGGTTGAGCTTATCAAACGGCAGCGTTGGGATATCCGCTGCGGTAGAACCGGCGTTGAACCAGCCGTTAGCCGCATCCAGGCAGTGAAACTCCAGTTGGCTGCCGGAAGCTACGTGCAGGACCGGGCTCAGGCTGTTATCCCAGCCGAAATGATGTTGAGCATGATGAATGGTCTTCACCAGACAATTTTGGCACATCCTGACTCTCCTTTAAGCAGCGGCGCCGTCCCGGCGCCATCAAATTATTTCAGTCCGATATAGTCGTAGTTGACTGGTACATGCACTGGATCGACATACAGCGCGTCCTCGCCCCCCATGCGTGCGGAATGTACGGTGTAGCGCTTCTCGTTGAATACCGGCACCCAGGGCGCGTCATCCATTGCAGTGATGAAGATTTTGCGCCAGGCTTCAATGCGCGCGTCCTGCTGGTCGGGTTTCACCATGCTGTCCGCCGCGGCCGCCTGCGCGTCCAGCGCTTTGTTGCAGTAGCGCGCCCAGTTCCAGCCGCCCTCTACCGCCCCGGCGCAGCCGAGGATCGGGCCATAGAAGTTGGAGGGATCCGGGAAATCGGCGATCCACGCCATGCCGCCGGACCAGACCATCGGCGCTTGGCTGGCGGAGCCGCCCGCCGCAATCACATTCGCCTGCGCCAGGGATTTGATGCTGGCGTGGATGCCCACTTTGGCCAGATCCTGCTGGATAGACTGGGCGATACGCGGCTGCGGATCGGTATTCATCACGTACAGTTCGGTAGCAAAACCGTTGGGGAAACCCGCTTCGCTGAGCAGTTGCTTCGCTTTTGCCGGGTCGTAGCTGAAACCCTGATATGCCTTGTCATAACCGGGCATGGCGGGTGGCAGTGGCTGGTTGGCCGGCGCCGCGCGTCCATTAATGATGCGCATGATGCGATCTTTGTTGACCGCCATGTTCACCGCCTGGCGGACTTTGAGATTATCGAAAGGCGGCAGCGTGGTTTTCATCGTCACGTAGCCGGTCTGCAACTGGTCGCCGGTGACCATCAGGCCCTTATAGGCCGGGTTGTTTTTAAACGACAGAAACTGTGCGGGCGGTACGCCGTCGCCGGCAATATCCACTTCGCCTTTTTCCAGCCGCAGCAGAGCGACCGAGGGATCCTGTCCCATTTCGAACTTTATGTGATCCAGCCGCGGCACGCCGGCTTTAAAGTAGTTCGGGTTTTTGCGGAAGATCAGCTCCTGGCCCAGCTTCCACTCCTGGAGCTCAAACGCGCCGCTGCCGACCGGATGCTTGCCGAAGTCGGCGCCCCATTTCTCCACCTCCTCACGGGGAACCACCGAGGCAAAGTTCAGCGCCAGCACATGCAGGAAGGTGGCGTTGGGCTCTTTCAGAGTGATTTTTACCGTATGATCGTCGACGACCTCGATACCGCTCAGGGTCGTGCTTTTACTGCTGGCCTCCTCGTCATAGCCCGCGATGGGACTGAAGAACCCGGCGCCCGGACTTTGGGTTTTCGGGTTGACTGTGCGTTCCAGAGAATATTTCACGTCCGCCGCCGTGACCTCGCGGCCGTTGTGGAATTTCACCCCTTTGCGTAGCACAAAGGTGTAGACCTTGCCGTCCTCGGAAATGGCGTAGCTCTCCGCCAGGTCGTTCACCAACTCGGTGGTGCCGGGACGATAGTCCATCAGGCCGTCGAACAGGCTTTTGATCATCGACCAGTTTTGCCAGTCATAGCCAATGGCCGGATCGAGGGTCGCCACGTCGTTCTGGTAGGTCACCACGATATCGCCGCCGGTCTTCTCGTCAGCCTGCGCGCCATAAGAGAAACAGGCCGCGGCCACCGCCATTGTCAATAACGCATTTTTCATCATCTTCCCCTGCTACTTTTTGACATCAATGCGCGGATCGACCCACGGCAGCACCAGATCCGCAATAAGGTTGCCGCCAACAATGGCAACCGCTGACACGGTGGTTACCCCGACAATCACCGGGATATCCACCTGTTGAATCGCCTGCCAGGCCAGCTGACCGATACCCGGCCAGCCAAAGACCGATTCGACTACCACCAGTCCGCCCATAAAAATGCCGATATCAATGCCTATCATCGGAATTAGCGGCAGCACGGCATTCGGCAGCACGTGACGCAGCAGTACGCGGGTTCGGCCCAGCCCTTTGGCCCGCGCGGTACGGATAAAATCCTGATGCAGCACCTCAATCATCGACGAGCGCAACATGCGTGAATACCAGCCGCTGCCGAGCAGGCCGAGGGTTAGCGCCGGTAGCGCCAGATGGCTGAAGCCGCCATAGCCTCCCATCGGGAACCAGTTGAGTACCACGGCGAAAAGATAGAGAAAAAGCATCGCGGCGATGAACTGCGGCGCCGAAACACCGATAAAGGAGAGCGCCATCAGAAGCCGGTCCGCCAGCCCGCCGCGTTTTAACGCCGCCAGGGTGCCGAGGGCGATCCCCAGTACCAACTCGCAGAGAATACCCGCCGCCATCAGCTGCAGTGACGGCCCGATACGGGCGGAAACCAGTTCACTCACTTCGCTGCGCTGAATAAACGAGCGTCCCAGATCGCCGTGCAGCAGCCCCTGCAGATAACGCCAATATTGCTGATAAAACGGCAGATCCAACCCCAACTGATGGCGGATGTTTTCGACTACTTCCGGCGTGGCACTGCGCCCGGCGATTTGGCGCGCTGGATCGGCGGGCAACATAAACAGCAGCAAATAGCAGATCAACGTAACGCCAAGCAGGATCAGCCCGGCATGCAACAGACGTTTTCCCAGAAATAGCATTAGTTTCGTCCTTTTAAGCCGGGATCGAGGGCGTCGCGCAGGGCGTCACCAGCGATATTGAAAGAGAGCGACAGCAGCACAATCGCCGCGCCGGGAAAGAACACCAGCCAGGGAGCCGAAGTAAAATAGCTCTGGCTTTCAAAGATGATGTTGCCCCAACTCGGCGTTGGCGGCTGTACCCCCACCCCGAGGAACGATAGAGTAGCTTCCAGCAGGACTGTGGTGGAGATGCCTAGTGTGGCCCAGACCAGCACCGTTGGCGCCAGATGTGGAATTAAATGCACGCCGAGAATACGCAACGTTCCGGCCCCCAGGGTGCGTTCCACGGCGATAAAGTCGCGGGCGCTAAGCGCGCTAGTTTCGGCGTAGATAACCCTGGCGATCTGCACCCAGTTCACCATGGCGATCACCAGGGACACGATCCAGACACTTGGCTGGAAAATCGCCGCCAGGGCAATCGCCAGCAGCAGTGCGGGAAACGCCATCATCAGATCGGTAAAGCGCATCAGCAGCCCTCCGATACGCCCCTGCAGATAACCTGCGCTAAGCCCTACCAGGACGCCGATCAGTACTGCAGTGCCGTTGGCGACAACACCGATGAGTAACGAAGTACGAGCTCCGTAAATTAAACGCGAGAAGAGATCGCGTCCCAGCAGATCGGTTCCCAGCCAGTAAGTGCTGTTGGGAGAAAGCGGTGCGCCTTCCAGGCTCAGTCCCTCGACAAACTGTTCATCGGGATCGAAGGGGGTGAGCCAGGGGGCAAACAGCGCGCTCATCACCACCAGGAGAATAAACAGCAGCGAGAGCAGCAGGGCTGGCCGGCGCAGAAAATATCCGACTCTATTCATTGTGCTCCCCGCTTGCCGGACGACATTCGTAGCAGCCACTTCTGCGCCACCTGTGCCACCGACTGGTTCGTACACATTGATTCCGAGCGCAGGCGAACCCATGCCTGTTGTTCATCAATACTTTCCGCTTGCATCTGGGCCGCCAGAGCTTGGGTAATCTGCGGCATTACTGCCAGACGCTGGCGCAGTAGCATCTGTTGCTGTTGAATGTCATGCAACTGCTGACGCAGCCCCACTGCCATCATCAGGGTGGTATAGATGGCTCGCTGTGTAATAGGCTTGGTAAGGAGCGCTGTTGCCCCTAACTCCAGCGCGCGCTGTACCTGGTAAAGTCCCTCATGTGAGGTCAGCGCGATCACCGGTATTCCCGCCAGGTTGATCTGGCTCAGGGTTATCGGGCTGGCGAATGCCTCCAGTTCCACCAGTACTGCACAGGGGGTGAGAGGAGGTAAAGCCTCATCTCCGGTCAGGTGATGCCAGCGGATACCCATCCGCGTCAGGTTTTTTTCCAGCGCTTCGCGACTCCTTGCTTCACAGTCTACCAGCAGGAGCGGCTGAGCATCTAAATCCGGGGACAGCAGCGTTTTCATTTAACAATCCTCAGAGCAGGTCTGGCTGCAACCGTTCGGCTTTCACGTAGCTCGGTCGCGGAGAGATAGGGATCGGGCATAACCGGCAGCGGTTCGCGATGCAGTATCTGAAAGCAAGTTTGTTGCAACTCAGCGATGTAGCAGGGCAAACAGGCGTGGTTGTTTCGAGCCATTACTGAGCGAGCGCCCGGAGAATCAACGTCGTGCTGACGATGCAGTGCCGCCAGCACCGCACCCGGCTCGCTGTTTCCGGCCTCGCGCAGGCTATTGGCAAACAGCCTTACTGCCCGCCAGCCGCCGATATAGTAGTGGGAGATGCGCTGTGCGCCATGTTGCAGGTGCTGCCGCGCACAAAAATCGAGATCGACGCTCTCAAAAAACGGTCCGCAGGAAAGCAAACGTACCGCCCTTAGTGGCGCGACTTCGGCGACTTCGGCTTCGGTAAAATTACAGCTGAGCACCGCTAACGTCCGCCGATCGCGAAGACAGGCCTCGTCCAGTGCGCGCAGAAACGCATAAGAGGTTTCGCCTACCAGGTTATTGAGCACAAAATCTACCTCTGTGCTGAGAATCGCCTCAATCAACTCGGTCACGTTGCTGTTTCTCAGGTGCAGATATTTTTCGCCCACCACCGTACCGCCGGAACCTTCCACTACCTCACGGGCGATACGATTGCTTTCCCAGCCCCAGACGTAGTTAGAGCCGATCAGCCAGGAGCGATTTCCGAACATATCCAGCGCCAGCCGCAGGAGTGGCAGCAGAGTCTGGTTCGGACAACCGCCCAGATATACGACCTGCTCGCAGCTCTCGAACCCCTCGTAAGGACAGCCATACCACAGCAGCAGGTTATGCTGCTCCAGGTCCGGGATAATCTCCTTCCGACTGGCAGAGGTAATGGTTCCGAAGATATGGCGGATGCCGTGAGCGATAAAGGTGCTCACCGCTTCACTGTAGGCTGCGAGTTCACCCGCAGGGTTGATATGTCGGGCCCGCAGCTGAAAAGGATAAGCAGGATCGGCATTGATTTCCTCTAAGGCATGGCGCGCACCAAGCAGTGTGCTGTTCGCCAGGTGGCTGTAGGTACCTTCTGTGGAAAGCAAAATTCCAATATCAATAGTTTGCACGTATGTTTGCTCTCTGCATTAATAAAAAAGCCTGATTGTCCTTATTAGGGCAATCAGGCTTCATTACCTGTCGATATTTAATGGATTCAAGGCTTAAGGGTTGCCCCTGCTTGCATATACCCGACATGAAAAATTCATGCCATTTTTAAAGCACAGTTAAATCAATGGATTATTTTTTTTTGGAGACACTTTTGCACCAATGGGATGCGGCTTGCTCAGTTATGGTGCAATTTTCTGATGCAGTCTGGTCTCTTCAACATGAGGTGGAGTAATGCACACCTGTTTTAGTTCCACGCACTTTTTGAGAGTTCCGGTTTTTCAGCCATCAGCAGGTGATCCTCCGGCGTCAGGTTATTCAGGGATTCATGGGGACGCTCTGGATGGAAGATCCTCGTGACGAAGCCGAATTTGCCCCCGGCCACGTGCTTTTTTTCGAGCGTAATGTTGTCCATGCATTACCAACCCTTCTTGAAGAACCCGTAATATTTCTGTCATTGGCCAGCCCTCGTCGTGATCCTGAAGATATTACCTTTGTTGACCCGAAAGATGGCACTGCCAGAACCTTTATGGCCAGAAATAATGAGTCAGCATAATTTATTTCCTAGTCCATTCATATGAAAACACTGGCGGAAGAGGGCTATGCACCGAGGTAAAGGGAGGCAATCCGTCGTCAGACGGTGTACTGTACACCGAAGAACAAAACCAGGCCCGTCAGCGCGAAGGGGCTGGTTTTGTTCAAGCGAGAATACCGCGCAATGTATTAATCAGTGCAGGCTCACGTTCAATGAGACACAGCAGTTTCAGAAGCCACTCGATGTCGGGGGTAATATCACACGAAAAGCGACGTTGCTTCAGCGCCGTCGCCAGCCACCTGGTGAGAAAGAGATTTTACTGTACTGGCGACACTATATCGCCGTTCTTCCTACCTAATGCCAGCGCAACCAGCTCGCACCACGCCAGATGGGCCGATTTTTCCTTCAGATTCACTACGAACATTTCCCTTATTTTTCGAGAACCTGAATGTATCTTAACCGGAAGCAGAAAGGATTCGGAACCGTTCACCCTGAATTGAATACACAGCCTGGACTGACGAGCAAGTTCTCTGAATGCCGCTTTGCGGCATGGAGGCGCCAGCAGCAGTTGAGTACAGCTCTGATAGTGAGTGGCGCCGTTGCCCGGCGCAGCCGGCTACTGTGTTGACAGGTTCTGCCTCACCGACCCCCTTCTCTGCAAAGCCATACCCGCTCAAAACATCTCAGACGCCTCTGTACGCGGTCGGAGTGGACCCGACAAGGCGACAGCCGCAGTCGGGGCGTATCTCCGCGTTAGCGGGCCGTAGGGCCGCTTACGAGCGTGTACCAGACAACTAACCGCAGCTCCACCCACAGCATGAAGAAGAGTAGTTACAACACCCATCATTAAAAGCGATGGTGTTCCCCGGCCTTCGGCCGGGGGCGGCGGCGGTTTTGTAGTGGGTGGAAGCGGCACGATCCTTTCAAACCTGTGATGGTGTTTATCGCGATGTTGAGGAGGGGCACGGAGGTTCTTACCTGCTCCATTTTTGGTGCTCTAATTGGATGTTGTAACTACTTTTTTGCAATTGCCTGTAATATCCCCGTTATTCACAGAGACTGCGGACTGAAATAATCGGTATGTAATGAATTATCTATGGTGGGTATGAATATATTGCACTTAACTGAAGTTCAATTGCACTCACGACGGTTTGCTACTTTGCAGATAACGGTGCACAACAGAATACGTCTGTTTGTTAGCGACGTTTTGTGGCCATTTCGGAGTTAGCAGGGAAGCTCAGTAAGGGCAGAAGTGACGAGAGAACGCCGTTTTGCCTGATTCAGGCAGACGTCATCACCGCAGGAGGCGGTTAGCTGGAGAGAAAATGCAAATCATTTGACTGGTGGCGCGCATTTCTGCGGCCGGAAAAAGAGCTGTAGCTGGTAAAGCTGTTCGTACACCAGTTTACCAAAACGCTGAGGAGGGATGGATGTTCGAAGTGGGCCCAGCTGACGGTAGACGCGCTCCCCTATGTGGCGCTTCTGTTCATCCGGCGATAACCCCTGTAACTGTTTCCTGAGCCGGGATTCTGCCCTTTTTTGTTGTCTGCGCCGGAGAACGGCCAGCCGGTTTCGTTCCTGCCAGCGTTGTTGAGCTTCTTTCAGCGCCTCGTTGTTCAGACGCACCTCACGTTCATGCCGGAAACGCGCCATATCAATCCCTGTCAGGCTCCATCCCAGGTCGGTGATAATGACATGTTTCGGGAAACGAACCTTACCCGTAAAATCAAATTCAGGACGTGGATTTTCCAGGATACCAAATCGTTCCAGTTCATTCAGAAGACGTGACAGGCGGCTGACAACCACATACTGCGAGGGATCTGGTGAGCCATCCGGTCGCACCGGGCTGAGCTGACGGCTGATTTCGGTAATATTGAGAACAACGATCCCGGTGGCCAGGTCTGCCGCTGAGATGAGAAGCACGAATACCGCATCCAGTAAATCACGACGAACTTTCGGGAACCCGCGCTTGCGGCCAAGCGCCGTACGCAGCGCAATGAATATCGGATCGGCAGATACTCGGCGCCGCAACGAACACTGGCCGGTTTTGCGGTCGCGGGCGACCAGACTGGCATAGGCATGCCCGTGGATCCCCTTCAGAGGTTTCCAGTCCGGAGGTCTGAAATAGAACGGGTGCCGGCATTTACAGACCGTTGAGTGGTCCCCCCGACGCCGTCCCCTGACACTGGCCGTCGTTGTCACGTCCGGCCCAGTGTTGAATGAGTCATATCCATTTTCATGTTTCTCCATTTTTTCAAAAAAAGGGATTAGATCACAAAAAGGATGCAAAACCGGACGTTTATTCACATCACCTCTCGGGATGCCTTTCATCTTGCGAAATCAGGAGATGTTAAAAATTGACGGGAATCAATATTTTTTAAGAAATATCTTATGGATAAGAGCGGCTAACACTCAGTTTGATGGTTTTTTATTCTGATAAAAACAGGGTTTATGATCAAAAAGATCGTGTTTTTTAACATTTGCAGACAGACGATCTAATATCACGCCTCAGATAAGAATAAATGACTGTTTTGACAAATTTATCCAGATCATTAATCTGGGTGTTGTGTTATGCGGCAGTAGATAAGATCGAATCTTTTAATTACTGCGATATAAACTAAATATTGTGATTTTTTATTTTTTTGCTAATGACACCTTACATAATGTTGGCTTTTGGCTGTCTTTTCTGGTTTTCAGGACCAACGGGGGCATTTGATTCGCTCTGCACCGGGAAAAGCCAGCGTAAAGCCCTCTGTCCGCCTGTAGGACGCCTGGATCAGATATCACAACTGGTCGTTGTGAGAGCGGGTCCCCGACCGGAGATCGCGGTCCTCTCCGCCGACCTCTCCGCCGACAGTCTTGACCATCATGACAGCGGCGTTGATTACACCCGGGTCTATCTGGCCCAACTGAACAGCAGGCGCACCCTGCGCCCGCCACCCTACAGGGAGCCGCCTATGCCGGGGAGCCCGCAGAATTCGGAAAAAATCGTACGCTAAGGTTTTCCGGGCATCCGTAAGGGCCGAAACTTCCCGTCTTCCAGTCTGCGGCTCTGCCGCCAGACGTAATCGCCGGTGAGGTTGATGTGCTCCCAGCCCAGCGGCGACAGGAATTGCAGCAGCTCGCCGTCCACCGGCTTGCCGGCCTCGACCAACCCCTGGGTGGCGCGTTCCAGGTACACCGTGTTCCACAGCACGATAGCCGCCGTCACCAGGTTGAGGCCGCTGGCCCGGTAGCGCTGCTGCTCGAAGCTCCGATCCCTGATTTCCCCAAGGCGGTTGAAGAACACCGCCCTGGCCAGCGAGTTGCGCGCCTCACCTTTGTTCAGGCCGGCATGCACGCGGCGGCGCAGTTCAACACTTTGCAGCCAGTCCAGGATGAACAGCGTGCGCTCGATCCGGCCCAGCTCGCGCAGGGCCACGGCCAGTCCGTTCTGGCGCGGGTAGCTGCCGAGCTTGCGCAGCATCAGCGAGGCGGTGACGGTGCCCTGCTTGATCGAGCTGGCCAGGCGCAGGATGTCGTCCCAGTGGGCACGCACGTGCTTGATGTTCAGGGTGCCGCCGATCAGCGGGCGCAACGTCGGGTAGGCTTGCACGCCCTGCGGCACGTACAGCTTGGTTTCGCCGAGGTCGCGGATGCGCGGCGCGAAACGGAAGCCCAGCAGGTGCATCAGGGCGAAGACGTGATCGGTGAAGCCGGCCGTGTCGGTGTAGTGCTCCTCGATCCGCAGGTCGGACTCGTGGTACAGCAGGCCGTCGAGCACATAGGTGGAATCGCGCACGCCGACATTCACCACGCGGGTGCTGAACGGCGCGTACTGGTCGGAGATATGGGTATAGAACAGCCGTCCCGGCTCGCTACCGTACTTCGGGTTGACGTGCCCGGTGCTCTCGCCCCGGCCACCCGCGCGGAAGCGCTGGCCATCGGAGGATGAGGTCGTGCCGTCGCCCCAGTGGGCGGCAAAGGCGTGGCGATACTGGTGGTTGACCAGCTCGGCCAAGGCCGCCGAATAGGTTTCGTCGCGGATGTGCCAGGCTTGCAGCCAGGACAGCTTGGCGTAGGTCAGGCCGGGGCTCGACTCGGCCATCTTGGTCAGCCCGAGGTTGATCGCATCACCGAGGATTGCGGACAGCAGCAACGTCCTGTCTTTGGCCTCGGCCCCGTCCTTCAAGTGGGTGAAGTGGCGGCTGAAGCCCGTCCAGTCGTCCACGTCCATCAGCAGTTCGGTGATCTTGATGCGCGGCAGTAACTGGCTGGTTTGGTCGATCAGCGCCTGCGCCCGATCCGGCACCGCCGCATCCAGCGGGGTGATTTTCAGCCCTGACTCGGTGAGGATGGCATCGGGCAGCTCGTTGTCCTTGGCCAGGCGGGTGACGGTGGCCAACTGCTCGTCCAGCAGCTGCAAACGCTCTTCCAGGTACTGGTCGCTGTTCGGGTTGATCGCCAGGGGCAGGGCCTGCTCGCGCTTGAGTGCGGCGAACTTCTCGGCCGGCAGCAGGTAGTCGTCGAAGTCGCGGAACTGCCGCGAGCCCTTGACCCAGATGTCGCCGGAGCGCAGGGCGTTCTTCAGCTCGGACAGGGCGCAGATTTCGTAGAATTTCCGGTCGAGGCCTTCCGGGGTGATCACCAGCGGCTTCCAGCGCGGCTTGATGAAGGCCGTGGGTGCATCGGCCGGCACCTTGCGCAGGTTGTCGGCGTTCATCTCACGCAGGGTCTGCACGGCTGCCAGCACGCCTTGCGCGGCCGGCGCGGCGCGCAGTTCCAGCACCTCCAGCAAGGCCGGCGTGTAACGGCGCAGGGTGGCGAAGTTCTCGCCGACCAGGTGCAGGTGGTCGAAGCCTTCCGGCCGGGCCAGCAGCTCGGCCTCGCTGACGCTCTCGGTGAACTCGTCCCAGGGAATCACCGCCTCGATGGCGGCATAGGGGTCGCTGCCGCTTTCCTTCGCTTCCAGCAGCGCCTGGCCGATCCTGGAGTACAGGCGCACCTTGTCGTTGATCGCCTTGCCCTGCTTCTGGAACTGCTGCTGATGCTTGTGCTTCGCGCCGCTGAACAGCTTGACCAGGATGCGGTCATGCAGATCGACCAGCTCATCGATCACGGTCGCGGTGCTCTCCAGCACCACGGCGGCCAGGGTCGCGTAGCGGCGCTGCGGCTCGAACTTACCGAGGTCTTTGGGCGTCATCTGCCCACCCTCGCGGGCCAGCTTGAGCAGGCGGTTCTGGTGGATGTGCCGGCCCAGGCCTTCGGGCAAGTCCACCAACTGAAATGTCTTCAGCCGCTCGATGTGTTCCAGCATGTGCCGAGAGTTGGGTTTCAGCGGTGCCTGGCGCAGCCAGGTCAACCAGGTGATGCTGCTGCCGGCCTTGAGCTTCAACAGCTCGTCCAGCTTGGCCCGATGCGAGTCCGTGAGTGGTTCGACCAGGGCGCGGTAGACCCGCCGATTGGCTCGCGCAATGGCTTCCGAGCAGGCCCGGTCAATCACGCTCAGCGCCGGCAGGATGCGTCGTTTCTGCCGTAGGCTCTCCAGGGCCTGACCGGCCAGCAGCAAGCCTTTGTCGGTCTGCTGGGCCAGCTCGGTTAGCTCGCGCACCAGGGCGCGGAAGTCGGACAGGCCGAACGGGGCCAGTTGCAGGTAGGTGCGCAGTTCCTGGGCATGCTCGCGACGGGTCACGTCGCGCTCGCCGTACTTTGCCCAGCTCGCCGGCTCGGCCTGGACTTGCTTCGCCACCCACAGGATGACCGGCTCGGGCAGCTCGCTGTCGGTTCCCAGCGCGTAACCGGGGTAGCGCAGCAGGCAGAGCTGCACGGCGAAGCCGAGGCGGTTGGCGTCGCCGCGTCGCTGGCGGATCAGCGACAGGTCGGAGTCGTTGAAGGTGTAGTAGCGGATCAGGTCATCCTGGCTTTCCGGCAGCGCAAGCAGGGTGTCCCGCTCCGTGGCCGAGAGGATCAAGCGACGCGGCATGTGTCAGTCGTCCGTGCGGAGGTACTGGTAGAGGGTTTCCCGGCTGATGTTGAACTCGCGGGCAAGCTGCGCCTTGGGCTCGCCGGCCGTCGCTCGCTGCCGCAGGGTAGCAGCCTGCTCATCGGACAGGGCTTTCTTGCGGCCCCGGTACGCGCCACGCTGCTTGGCCAAGGCGATGCCCTCACGCTGCCGCTCGCGGATCAGGGCGCGCTCGAACTCAGCGAAGGCCCCCATCACCGACAGCATCAGGTTGGCCATCGGCGAGTCCTCGCCAGTGAACACCAGGCCCTCCTTCAGGAACTCGATGCGCACGCCGCGCTGAGTCAGCTTCTGTACCAAGCGACGCAGGTCATCGAGGTTGCGGGCCAGCCGATCCATGCTGTGCACCACCACTGTATCGCCTTCGCGGACGAAGCTCAGCAGCGCTTCGAGCTGGGGGCGCTGGGTGTCCTTGCCCGATGCCTTGTCGGTGAACACCTTGCTCACCTGGGTTTGTTCCAGCTGGCGTTCCGGGTTCTGGTCAAAGCTGCTGACCCGGACGTAGCCGATGCGGTGCCCCTGCACGATGTCTCCTTGGTTGAAGGCGGCTTAAGTGCACTTTCTGTTCCGTTGTGCCTCAAAGCCCATTTCTGTCAGGCTGAAATCTATAACCTTCGCGGGCATGTGTCAAAAAATGGGAAAGCAGACTCTATTCTGACGAAGCGGCGCGGCCCTGCCTGACATCAAGTTAGGGTATAGCCTAGATTGACATGCGCGATGCAACCCTTAACTTGCTTGCACCTATCGTTTCCATGCTAGCTTTATCGTAACGCTCAAGAAATTGGGCTTAATGCCGAAAACAATAAAATAAAACAGCCAACCCTTGAGGTTCTTATGCGCCAGAATTTACCAGTGACGGGTCGAAACTTAGAACTCCCAAAAGATGCCAATATTCTTTCGACTACCTCCCCTCAAAGCCATATCACGTACGTTAATCCTGACTTCATTAAAATCAGTGGTTTCACTGAGGAAGAACTATTAGGCCAGCCTCACAACATCGTAAGACACCCAGATATGCCGCCTGCTGCATTTGAGCATATGTGGAGTACATTAAAATCTGGCCGCTCATGGATGGGGCTAGTAAAAAATCGCTGTAAAAATGGCGACCACTATTGGGTAAGTGCTTATGTAACGCCAATAGCTAAGAATGGTTCGATTGTTGAATACCAGTCTGTAAGGACCAAGCCTGAACCTGAGCAGGTTTTGGCTGCGGAAAAATTATATGCTCAATTGAGAAGCGGGAAGGCCGCGAGGCCGAAATTGGCTGCTAGCTTTTCCGTGAAAATACTCTTGCTCATATGGGGTAGTATTATATCAAGCGCAATGGCTGCCGGCATGCTTACTGATACATCAATAAGCAGCTTATTGTTAGCCACTTTAATGTCAGGAAGCTTAAGCTCTGTTAGTGTTTTGGCTATTCTCTCTCCTCTTGGAAGACTGGTTGAAAGAGCCAGGAATATTTCCAATAACCCATTAAGTCAATCCCTCTACACTGGGCGCACCGATGAGTTTGGCCAAATAGAGTTTGCTTTACGAATGATGCAAGCTGAAACAGGCGCCATAGTAGGTCGCATAGGTGATGCATCAAATCGGCTTAGCGAACACACCCGAGGCCTACTAAAGGATATTGAGTCAAGCAATGTACTTACAGTTGAGCAGCAGGCAGAGACAGATCAAATAGCAACGGCAGTAAACCAAATGGTGGCAAGCATTCAAGAGGTTGCGAGCAATGCACAGCATGCTGCAGATGCGGCCGGAAGAGCAGACACTGAGACGGCATCTGGCCAGCGTCTGGTAGCCCACACAAGCCAGTCAATCACTGCCCTTGAAGGTGAAATTAGGCAAGCCACTCAGGTTATTCATGAGCTTGAAGGTCAAAGTAACGAGATATCAAAAGTTCTTGACGTTATACGAGGGATCGCCGAGCAAACGAATTTGTTGGCACTCAACGCAGCAATTGAGGCCGCGCGTGCTGGTGAGCAGGGGCGTGGTTTTGCTGTTGTCGCCGATGAGGTTCGCAGTCTTGCTGCTCGCACACAGCAATCGACAACGGATATTCAAAGCATGATCAGCGCTCTACAAGAGCGAGCGCAATCCGCTGTTACAGTCATGGAGCAAAGTAGTCGGCAAGCGCACACGAGTGTAGCTCACGCAGAGGAAGCAGCTACAGCTCTTGATGGAATTGGCCAACGCGTTAACGAAATTACCGACATGAACGCGCAAATAGCGACTGCGGTCGAGCAGCAGGGAGCAGTAAGTGAAGACATAAACCGCAGTATTATCAATATACGCGATGCTGCTGATACCAATGTACAGACCGGGCAGAATAATTTGCAAAGTGCGAAATCTGTCGCTCAGTTAACTAGCGCTCTGAGCGAACTGGCAAAACAGTTTTGGGAAAAACGAGGATAACGCTTTTCAGTATCTCGACAGGGATAACTTACTTTACCATCGGTTATCCCTTTTAGCCGCACAAATTTTAGCCATGGCTTTTCAGGAAGTCAGGGCTATCAGAATGGCCTTAGAAAGCCTAGTCAAAGAGCTGTCACGAGAACACCGTTAGCTTAGCGTACGATTTTTTCCGAATTCTGCGGTTCCCCCATGCCCAAAGCCAAATCCTACAAACTTTCTCCTCTGCACACTGACCGCCTGACCCAGACCACTCTCTGTATCGCCTTCAGGCTGCGTACTGAAGTCCGCCCGCGCGATGTCCTGCATGCGCTGATCGACCAGCTTTGTGAAGGGGATGACAGCACCGTGGAAACCCTGGGATTACTTATCCAGAAAAACCAGCAACGCGAACGTAATCGTGACCGCCGCCGCCGTCAGAAACAACTCATGGCCAGCCAGTAAGGAACTGTATGAAAAAAATGTTGTTTGTCATGCCGGCACTGCTGACCGGCTGTACGGGGTTTTCCCCACTGAGATCACCCGCGCCGGAGCTCCAGGTCCCGGCACTGGTGTTTGTTGACGGGCAGATACGCAGCTCAGCAGAAACGGTGGCACATACCCAGCAGCAGGTGCAGGCGACCGTGCCGGCGCCATCCCGCGCAGCCCCGATCCCCCCGACACCCGCGACTGCTACCTCTGGCGTGCCGGCAATGTCGCCTTCCACCTCGCATGACACACTGACCGGTCCCGCAGCCCCGGCAGCGACCACGGCAGCTGGGCTGCGTGTAACCGGCACACCACAAAAACCGGCGGTTATCAGCCTGCCCGGCGTCAGTAACCTGACAACAGAGCAGTGGATACGCCGTATTCTGCCTGATGGCTGGCAGCTGCAGTACGAAAATGCCCTGCGCCAGACGCTCAGCACCCGACACAAGACTATCTGGCAGAATGATGAATGGACACGGGTACTCGAGCGTCTGCTGGTCTCACAAAATATTCAGGGCCATCTGGACTGGCATGCCCGGACGCTGACCCTGTCTCGTCCCGGCGTTCAGCCAGCAGTCCCCGTGACATCTTCCGCCCCTGCTGCCACGCCAGCGCCGCGTAATCCGTTCCGGCAGGGGCGTGAAGACGATACCTCCATCCCCCCTCCAGCCCCAATACCGGTCGCACCTGCCGGCCCGGTCTGGAAAGCCGAACCCGGCAGCACCCTGCGGACCACCCTCACGCAGTGGGCCTCCACGGCCAGCTGCAGTGGTGGCAAATGGCTGGTTATCTGGCCCGTCGCGGTTGACTATCCAGTTTCTGCGCCTCTGACCTTTAACGGGCCATTTGAACAGGTGATGACCGGGCTGTTTACCCTCTATCAGAAAGCCGCGGTTCCCCTGTATGCCGGAGTCAGTCGCCAGCAGTGTGTGATTTCCGTCAGTGATAAACCTTTTCCGGGAGGCACGCCGTGAACATGCTGGCGCCGTTACTGCTGCTGGTACTGCTTGTGACCGGCGGCTGGTATCAGAGACACGCAGAATCCCGGTTAACGCCGTCTGACCTGACCGCGAGACAGACCGCGAGTGAGATACTGATGCTGGCCGATGCGGTCAATGACTGGCGGTACCGTTACGAGGGTACACCAGCCCTGCAGGACCTGGATCTGCCCTGGCCCCTGCCTGCCGGGATCCACTTCACTGTGCACAACGACCGGCTTTTTATCTGGACCCGGGAACAACCTGGCCTGCTCAGCGCCCTGCGTGCTGCAGCCCGTCAGTCGGTTCTCGTCCTGACCGTCAGTAACGGTACACTGCTGATGGCATCCGGCACGCCGATGGGTGTCCCTCTGCCTTCAGGTATCACTGACAGTGACATTGTCTATCTGAATTAATGAATTAACTTCCCCCGGAGTTTCCCCTATGAAATTACCGTTCCGATCCGGCGCGGTCTGGCTGATGACATCCCTTTTGTCGCTCGCCGGCTGTTCTGCCATGTATGACGACATCAGTCAGGAGGCCGCCGGCATCACCCGCCAGAGCGATACCGCGCTGCAAACCCACCAGGTGGCAGAAGCACCTCCGGTGACGTGGCTTGACAGCCAGTGGGTCAATCCACACCCCCTGACCGTCAGTGAAAAAACCAGAAGCGTCCCGGCCTGCAGCATCACGCTGGTATCTGCTGTTCCCCTCACGCTGTCGGCCGCCGCGCAACGTATTACCGCATCCTGTGGCCTGCCGGTGACGATCCAGCCCCCCGCCGGGCTGTCAGCCCACGGTGAGACCCGCCAGTTAAACGGTTCGCTCCCGCTTCCGGATGCCAGTGGCCGGACGCCACTGGCCACGGCCGGCGCCATGCCCTCCTCCCGGTTAATCGCGGTCACCTCGCCGGATATCGGGCCCCTGAGCTGGCAGGGGCCACTGGGCGGGCTGCTGGATACGCTGTCCACCCGCTCCGGGATGCACTGGCGCCATGAAGGGGGCCAGATAACGTTTTTCAGCCAGACAACCGAAACCTTTCAGATAGCGGTGTTAAATGCCAGTACGTCCATGGATGCCAGCGTGACCGGGGGGACGTCCGCCAGTGCCGGTGTTTCCGGCGGAGGCTCGAACAGCAACTCCCTGTCCGGCAATCAGGATACCTCCCAGAAAACCACGGTACGTCTGGCATCTGAACTCTATGACGACTTGCGTAAAGCCGTGGAAACTATGCTGACACCAGACAGCGGTCGTTACTATCTGAGCACGGCCAGCAGTACGCTGACCGTCACTGACACCCCGGAGGTGCTCGCCCGCGTACGCCATTATATCGAGACCGAGAACAGCCGCCTTAACCGGCAGGTCACCCTGAAGGTGGAGGTTTACAGTGTGACCGCGAAGAAAGCGAACGAGCTGGGGCTGGACTGGAAAGCGGTCTATAACTCGGTGACCGGCATTGGTGCCTCTCTGACCGGCAGCTTTGCCTCCGGCAGCAGCACCGCGTCCAGTGCCGGTATGAGTATTCTCGACTCGGCCACCGGACGAGCGGCCCGCTGGCGCGGTTCTGAGGTCTTTATCAAAGCCCTTGCGGAGCAGGGTAATCTGGCCGTCGTGACGACCCAGACCAGCACCACCACCAATATGGTGCCGGTTCCAGTTCAGGTGGCTGACCAGACGGTCTATCTGGCCTCCACCAAAACCACCACCTCAGACTCCTACAGCTCCACAGAGCTGACGCCGGGAAGTATCACCACCGGCTTTAACATGACGATGATGCCGTACGTTCGGGATAACGGCGATATCCAGTTGCAGTTCAGTTTTAACCTTTCTGACAGCCCGACCATCCGTACGGTGACCTCCTCAGATGGAAACACCTCGATTGAAATGCCCTACACCAAGCTTCGTTCCCTGGCGCAGCGGGTCAACATGAAATCCGGGCAAACACTCATTCTTTCCGGCTATGAGTCCACTGCCGCCCAGGACACGCGTGAAGGAACGTTCACACCGAAGAACTGGTTGTTCGGTGGTGGACGCGGCGTTTCTGACCAGCGCGCAACACTGGTCATTCTCATCACGCCGGTTCTGTCCTGACAGGAGGCCCTATGCACTATTTTACTGTCGGAAAATACCGTCTGGCGGCGGGTCTCTCCTGGTCCGTGCTGACCGGAGGACGTCCGGGCCGTCAGTTACGCGCGCTGACCGGCCGACGAAATCCATGTGTGCTGGTTCGTCAGGGAGAGATGCAGTACGCCGGCGTGGGAGAAGGCCGGGAACGCGCCTGGTCTGTCGCCGTTGCCGCCCTCCCGGCCCTGGGCCAGAACGGATATGCCCTGATTAAATTACCGGATGAACGGTGGCTGTTTCTGGCCGCCGTGGACGGTATGCCCGCCCTGCAGGGAGATATAACCGGTGACAGTGTCACCTGTATCAGGGCGCGCGATCGTTTTCTGGCGTTTCACGACGCCCCTGTCTCCGGATGGCAGGAAACCGGGACAGAGGCGGCACCCGCAGACATTACCGCCCTGCTGCCCCCCCGCCTCCCTGCCGCCGCCCGGTTGTTTATTCCTGGGCAGCGTGTCCGCCGGTGTCTTCTCGTCGGACTGGCTGCCGTGGCGATCTGGTATGCCTGGGATTACTGGCAGGGGGTACAGCGCCGGGAAGCGCAGCGTCTGGCCGCCCAGGCCCGTAAACAGGCCCCGAAAAAAACCGGGATGCGCCGTGTTGCCCTTCCCCACCCCTGGGCAACCCTGTCGACACCACAATATCTGCTCGGCGAGTGCCTGACGGCCGTCAGAAATCTTCCCCTTACTCTTTCCGGCTGGACGCTGAAAGGTGGGGAATGCCGGGGAGACGGTATTCGCGCGGAATATCATTTCCAGGCCGGCAGTACGCTTACCCGTTTCAGAGAAAGTGCACTTGCCCTGACTCCCCCACCGGTTGTGATGACCAGTGATGATGGCCAGAGCGGAGAAATTCGCTGGCCCATCCCTGCAGGAGAAATGACGGATGAACGTCCGGGGAATCAGACCGAACAGCTCACGCCGTTTATATCCAGTCTCCAGGCGCGCAACGTCACGCTTCAGCTGAAAGCCGATCCTCCACTCCGACGTCCTTCACAGACCATTGACGGCGAAGTTATCCGTTATATCCAGGGCTGGCAGTCCTGGTCATTTTCCGTCACCTCGCCACGGGCACCGGATCGCTGGTTTCCGTTACAGAAAGGGATACGCATCACGGATATTGCGTTCAGTCTGAGCGCGGCCACCTCCATCACCTGGAAAACAAGCGGACAGATTTTTGCCATAAAGGAGCCCCCCCATGAAGATGAAAAATAACCTCTCCGGACTGCTTCTGCTGGCAGCCTCTTTCGCCGGCCATTCCGCCACGGTGGGCGAGCTGGAAAGTGTTCAGGAAAACAACCTGCTGCTGGAAGCGCGCCTGAAAGGTGCGCGTATGCTGGCGGAAATGGCAAAACACAATGAGCCGGCTCAGCCGCTCTCTGTTCTGCCCCGGGGCGCCACGCCCGCCTCTCCATCAGCCCCTGTCAGCATGCTGACCGGTATTCACGGGAAAGAGGGGGTGCTGACGGCTGAGCTGCAGCGCAACGGGCTGACTCATGAGTTACGTAACGGCAATCCGTGGCCGGGGAGCCGTCTCACGGTAAAAAGTATCACCCTGAAAGGCGTCACACTGAGTGACGGCACTGTGATTGTTCCCGGTCAGGAGATCCACCATGAATGACATACCGGTGCTCCCTCCGGTACCGGCAGCCATAGCCGACGCCGTGGTCATTGATGATCATGCGTCTCCTCCCGTGGTGCTGGTTGACCGCGAACAGAAAACGGACGCTGCTGTTCAGGCGTGGGTGGAAACACTGTGCCGTAGTCACCCGGAGGTGGACGTGACGTTTGCCGGGCGAACGGAGCTGGCCGCCTTTTCAGGTAATCCGGCGGCGACAGAGGGACAGTCGGAGACCCAGGACAAGGTGATCCGTCTGTTTCGTCAGGCCTGCGAGGTCGGTGCTTCAGATATTCATCTCATTACTGAGGGCAATTCTGGCCTGATCCGCATGCGCGTCAACGGGGAGCTGTACACCGTCTCCGAACCCCCTGCGAGGGAAATTATGACCATGGCCACCACGATTTACGGCACGATGTGTGATGCGTCTGAGCCGCACCTGGTTGAAACCCGTGAACAGGATGCGCGGCTGAAATCAACATTTCTGCGTCAGGCAGGCCTGTTTGGCGCGCGGTACAGCCACCGTCCCAAGGTGGGAGGACTGCTGATTGTCATGCGAACCATTCCGGACGATGGTGACGCTGCCCCGACGCTCGATGCGCTGGGATTTTTGCCTGAGCAGATTAACCTGATCGAGGAACTGGAGCGGCGGCCGGAAGGCGTTAACGCGCTGTCCGGACCTACCGGTTCGGGCAAGTCCACGACCCTGCGCTGCCTGAGTGCCCGGTTTATTCAGCGCACCCAGGGAAGACGTAATCTGATAACCATTGAAGATCCGCCTGAAGGGCGTATTGCGGGTGGAATACAGACGCCGGTTATCGCGGATAAATCCTCCCAGGACGACACCATGCGGGCGTGGCAGACGGGCATACAGTCATCCATGCGTCTGGATCCGGATGCACTGCTGATTGGTGAACTGAGGGACTATGCCTCCTCCCTGGCCGGGATCAGCGCAGCCCTGTCAGGACACTGGGTACTGACAACCTTCCACACAACAGACCCGCTCAGTATTCTCACCCGTCTGCAGATTTACGGGCATCCTCCCGCGCTGCTGGCCGACCCGGGATTATTTGTCTCTCTGATTTCCCAGCGGCTGGCCCCGGTGCTTTGTACAGCGTGTCGGATCCCCTGGACGGAAGCCGTCACGCAAAACCACATCACCGAAAAACAGCAGGCTTATATCCGAAATTGGGTCGACGTGACACACGTCCATTTCCGTAATCCCGACGGCTGCCCGGTCTGCCGTAAAAAGGTCATGGGGCAGGAAATCAGCCACGGTCTGCAGGGCCGGACGGTCATTGCAGAGATAGTCCCTACCGATCGCGGACTGATGGAAACATGGCTGACAAATGGTGTACTGGCCGCACGGTTGTACTGGAAAGCCAGGGGCGGCATCACGCGCTGTGAACACATGCGCCGCCGGGTGGCGCAGGGCATGATTGACCCACTGATAGCCGACGATATCTGCCCGCTCAATGAGGACGGCCGATTGTACGGGGAGGTGGCAGATGATTAACGTCCTGCAGGTACAGGTCTGGTTCCAGAGACAATTGTTTCTCGCCCAGGCCAGGGTACAGCTCTATGAAATTCTGCTGCTCCAGCTTCGCAACCGGCGTGGTGTGGATACGGCGCTGGAGAATATCCGGGAAGTCTATTCAAAGGGGGGAACCCGTTCCAACGCCCACACGCAACTGGCCAGCGAAGCACTGGCTGCCCTGGCAGATAACCGTCCGGGACACCGTATCGAAGATGTGCTGAGGCGCTGGTTACCCAGTAATGAAGCCGCCCTGTTACATACCGGACTCCGTACCGGGGCCCTGGAGTCCTCTCTTGAGCAGGCTATTGTCACGGCACGGACATTCGCCGTCATTCGTTCGGCTACCCTGCAGTGCATCGCTTATCCGCTGTTTTTCCTGGCCCTGATGGCCGGCATTGTCGGCACGTTCAGCAGTGAAGTGATGCCGGTTCTGCTGAAAATCGTTCCGGAATCACGCCTGACCGGTCCACTGGCATTCATGCACGGGCTGTCACAAGTGGTCAACACCTACGGGCTACTGATCCTGCTGAGCGGTTTTGCTGTTATGGCGCTCATCGCCTGGTCTCTGCCTGACTATACCGCCGGAGGCCGCCGTATCCTGGACAAACTCCCGCCCTGGTCCGTTTACCGGACACTACAGGGGGCCGCGTTCCTCACCAACATGGGTTCGCTCATGAAAGCCCAGGTCAACCAGGCAGAGTCACTGCTGATCCTGCAGGGATTTGCCAGTCCGTGGCTGCAGCAGCGAATCGCCGCCACGCGCCGCGAACTGGCCGGAGGAGCCTCCTTCGGAGAGGCCCTGAGCCGGACCGGCTACGGTTTCCCGTCGGAGGATGCGATCGCGCATATCCGGTTGCTGGTTATTGGCGATGGGGCCGCGGAGGCACTGGCGCGATTTGGTGAGTGGTGGATTGGTGAAGCCGCCCGTCAGGTGGCGCTCATTACCCTGCTGATTAAGGCCTTCTGCCTGCTGACCATGCTGATGTTCATCATCACCATGGCACTGGCCATCGAGACGCTGCAGTCCCTTCTCAGCCTCCCGGCCTGAGTCGCACTCCTTGTTACACCCGTAGTTTTTCTTTCACTCATAACCGGAGTCTCTATGCAAACTTCTTCTGCTCTTTCTCTCCAGTCTGTCCAGTCTGTCCGGCGTCAACCCGCACGTGGAGTGAACTCCCTGGATGCTTCCATCACCGTGGTGGCGATAATTGTTATCCTGGCCGTACTCCTGGGGTTCTATTATTCCTTTTCAAAAAGCTCCGCCTCCGGCACAGAGCTCACCAATATCCAGAGCCTGATGACCAACACCAGTTCCATGCTCAAAACCCGTAACGGTTATGTCGACGTCAGCATCGATGCACTGTACCGCGCCGGTGGCGTGCCGAGCGCCATGAGCTACGACATGTCCGGAGGGACGCTGAACAACACGTGGGGCGGTGAGGTCAAGGTGGCTACCGGTACCGGCAGTTCCGGCGCAACGGTTTCTAACGAGAATCTGGCCTTTACCCTGACGTACGAAAAGGTTCCGGAATCCGCCTGTGTGAATATTGCCAATCAGTTAAGCCGGACAGGGGCTATCGCCGGTATCACTGTCAACGGTTCCGTGGTGGATAAAGATGATTCCATTGCGGATATCACTGGCTACTGCTCTGACGAAGACGACAACACCCTGGCGTTCACTTCCGTACGCTGATCCTGTTCCGGGAGGCGTCAGCCTCCCGTATTCCGGAGACTGTCTTATGAAAGTGCTTCTGTCTCTGCTGTTACTTCTCTCCAGCGCAAAATCGGCGGCCTTCTGTTTTGAGGCGGCCGGAGCCCGCTACAGCATTGACCCTCTCCTGCTACGGGCGATAGCGACCGTAGAGAGCCAGCTGAATGCCAGAGCCATCAACCATAACCGGGATAAAAAAACCGGAAAAATCCTCAGCAGCGATTACGGCGTGATGCAGATTAACTCCACCCATATCGCCGGGCTGCGCTCTGCCGGCATTATCAGGAGCCATCAGGATCTGCTGGGTAATCCCTGTCTGAACGTCCAGACCGGAGCATGGATCCTGGCGCGACATTTTCAGACCTGCCGGGTTAGCTGGAACTGCCTGGGCAGTTACAACGCCGGGTTTAAGGACCGAAACGATGCTATCCGCGAGGCATACGCCAGCCGGGTATATAAACATTATCGCAGACTGATGCTGGATGAACGGGGTATATCCCTGTCCCCCGGAGGCCGCCATGCTGATTAGTATTGTCATATTGCTTGCCTGCTGTCTGACCGGAGGACTGACCGGCCTGGCGTACCTGGGTGCCCAGGAGAAGCATCGCCTCCTGCACAGGAGGACACTACCTGTCGCGACCGGCTGGATGCTGTGTTTTCTGGTGACAGGATCGCTCTGCTTTATGGCCGGGTACGGAATTTGATGAAGACGTGGATGGACTGGAGCAGTCTCTCGAAACCTGGGTCGATACCCTTGCCACCGCCCTGAATGCCGAGTTTGGCCGCCCGGGACATAAAATCAGTATGGTGTATGAACGGGATCCGGCTCAGGGCCAGGCAGAAATCGACCACCTTCTTGCCCCCCAGTACCAGAGCATTCGTCGTCTGGGCCTGAACATTCGCGACGTACTGGACGAAAAATCCCGCAAGCTAGCCCCCTGGATCGCCCGGGAACGTTGCTGGCTGGTTATCTGGACGTCCCGCGCCTCACTGTCCTCTGCAGAAATCAGGGATGAACAGGCCCGCATTGTCGCGATGAATAAACAGATCCCCCCGGCACGTTTTGGCCAGATCCCGACCCTGTCTTCTCTGGTCAGTCTGAAAATACGCCATGATGCCTTCCTCGAAATGCTGGAACACACGCTGTTCAACAGTGGCCGGGGACTCATGATCCGCCTGCTCGATGCGCATGAAGCCGGGCACGATATCCGCGCACAGGTTGACCGGGAGGGCACGTCCCCGGAGTGGTATCCCCTTCTGCCGGATGATCACATTACACCTCACGGAGACCGTAAGGGGGACGACCACACACCATTTCTGGCCCCCTGGCTCAATTACCAGCTGATGAGCGAAGCGCCGGAGACAAAGGGAAATCTGGTCCGGGTCGGACAGACCTGGCATGGCTCCCTTTCCATGGTCACCGGCCCGCAGCAGCGCCAGAGTTTCACTCGCCTGTTATCCCATATTCCCCGCGGACTCCCGTTCAGAATACGCACCGATATTGCGCCCGGAGGGATGAGAAAGCTGGGCATGACAAAGACTGCCCTGACCTTTCTCGCCGTCTTCCCGGCCCTGCGCCCTGTCTGGGACTGTGTCTGCCGGCTGGAGCAGGCTGACCGCCAGGATCCCGTTACCGTCTCCACCATCACCACCAGTACCTGGGGGCGGTCGGAAGAAGAGGTGAACCGTAACCTGACGCTGCTGCAGAAAGCCTTTCAGTCATGGGGCGTCTGCGAGATGACATCCCAGACCGGCGATCCGTATCGGGTCTGGACCTCGACCATTCTGGCTGCCTCTGCTGCCAGCGGACCGAATCTGCTGTATCCCCCCCTGAGTGAAGTGCTGGGGATGCTGCCGTTAAACCGCGCGGCAACGCCCTGGGCCGGGGACGGAAATATCCCCTTCATCACGCTGGACGGTAAACTCTGTCCGGTACGTCTGGGCACGTCAAAGCAGAACAAACACACCACGCTCATCACCGGTGACTCCGGGTTTGGCAAATCCGTGCTGCTGAACGTCCTGAATGAAATCACCATCACCTCGGCCCAGACGGCCCTGCCCTTTATTGGCATCGTGGATAAAGGCTTTTCCGCGCAGGGCCTGATACAGATGATCAGGGATGCGTTGCCGGCACACCGCAAGGACGAAGCCGTGGGGATCATCCTGCAGAACCATGAAGACTTCTGCCGGAACCCGTTTGATGTACAGCTCGGCGCCCGCAAACCCGTGATACCGGAGAAAGAGTGGCTGCTGAACCTGCTCTATGCCCTGTGTATTGACCCGACAACGGGCGAGGCGCCGAACGCCCGTGATACCCGCCAGATCCTGAACCGCATCACCGATGAGGCCTACCGGGCGACCGCAGAAACCCAGCCCCGGCTCTACACGGCCGGCGTTCTGGAGGATGTGGACCGGGCACTGGAGGAAACCGGGCTGCTGATGAAATATGACAGCGAATGGTTCGCTACCGCTCCCTGGTACGATATCCGGGATATCCTTTTCCGTGCCGGGCGCACCCACGAAGCGCAGTCCGCGCAGTATCAGGCAGTATGCGCTGTGACGTTACCGGCCTCTTTCTCCTTTGTACTGCCCCCCTTTTTCTGACTCCCCGGAGGATCCTGTGAAAATACGTCTCTCATTACTGGGCGTTTCGCTGTGCCTGTCGGCCAGCGCCCATGCCTACAGTGTTTATGTCACTGGCAGCGCCCCCGTCACCACCCAAATCATGCCGGCGTTGGGGACCATTGAAGCCACCCTGGCGGACATTCTGGCCACGCAGATACAACTGGGCACCGCCGTGGTCAATGGTAATGAACAGGTCGCCTCCGTCGTCAGCGAGGGCTTTAAAACCCAGCGAGAAATGGACATCCTGGCCCGGCAGACCGAACGCCTTGAGGACGCCCGGAAAAGCTTCACTGTGCCTGAAAGCATCTGTTCCGAATCGGCCTCGGGCGCGGCTGCGCAGGTGGCAGGCACGTCCCGCGCGACAGCCTCGTCTCTCAGAAGCGTCCGGGCGGCAGCTGGCGGCGCCCTGACGGGACAAACCCGGACACCCGGAGAGGATGCTGTCCGTGCCGCGTCAACCCATGCAGGTTACTGTACGGAAGAAGAGTTCAGTTCGATTGGGGGAACGCCCTTTTGCCCTGCTGTCTCCCGGCATCCCGGTGGGGACCGGCAGGTCACCACCCTGTATGACGGCTCCGGCGAAACAGGTAAACGGCCGGATCTGACGTTCAGTGATGAGCAAATCGACGCTGCCCTGGCGTATATGAAAAATACCGCGCGCCGTTCTGCGGGTCGCTCGCCCGAGAAAATGGACCTGAAAACCGCTGCGGGCCAGGAATACCAGGGGGTCTTTACGGAATATCAGGGGATTACTGATGCTGCCGCTGAGCCCCAGCTCTCGCTCATTGCGGCCAGTAAACCCAATACCAGCACCCGGGATGTCCTGAGTGAAACCCTGCAGTCAGAAGCGGCCAGAAAATATTACGACGAGACCACAAGCAGCGAAGCCAGACGGACCGGCATGATGAGTGAACGGGAATTTGAGGCCTTTGAAGTGGGACGCCGCTATGCCAATACCGCCTATCTGACCGACCTGCAGGAAATGGACGGCGACAACCTGATTCGGGAGCTTATCCGCACCCAGAACCTGTCGAACTGGCTGGCGCTGGGGATGAGAAACCAGCTGATCAGGCTCTCCGTCATTGAGGGGCAGTCACTTGCGCTGCTCGCTGAGCAGAAATACCGGCCTCAGATGGCCGCGCTTGAAGAACGCATGAATGCAGGGGGTTCCCGTGGGAAATAAAAAAGCGCGTAAGACAGCCCAGATTGCCGTGAACGTTATCAACTTGCTGTTTCCGGTACGCGACATTGCACGTATCGTGATGACGGCACCGAAACCCCTCCTCATGACTCTCCGGCGTACCCGGGAAGTTTTTCATCAGCAGGCGAAAGAACAGGCTGACCTGAGCTGGGCGGAGGCCCTCGCGGCCTCGGGCTACACGGAGGCGGCGCTGGCCCGGCGTTATCGCCACAGTCAGTGGCTGTGGCGTGCCGTCATGTGGGGAAGCCTGCTGGTCAGCCTCGTGCTGTTGACGCTGGTCATTGGGTCCTGGACGACGCTGAGTGCGTTTGAGGTCCTGCGGTCCGTATCATTTCTTTTTGTACTCCTCTCGCTGACGTTGCTGAGCTTTGTCAAAGCGATGGAGGCCACGTTCCGGCGCTGGCAGCTGCTGAGCCGCCGCGTCAGTATCGCGGAAAAAGGGACATTCAGGGATTTTACGGCTGAGAACGCCTGGATACGCCAGACGATGGGATACTGAGGACGTAAAAAAACCCGACTGGTGAGATCGGGTTTTAATACATTCCGGCACTGAGTTGGTGGCTCTGACCAGAAGAAGTCACTTTTCAACTGACAAAATGATGATATTACCTGTGGGGTGTAAATGCAACCTGACATCATACAGACCTCTGATATAATCGGCCTGTTAGCTCTGCATAGTGTCTTTCCTGCCCTACCCCGTAAACATGCGGGTATGAACGAATTAAAGTCCTGGCTGAATAAACAGGTGGTGCTGCGTTCAGTGCTCTGGCAGGAAGAAGTCACTTTTCAACTGACATTGAGAGATCCGTTGTGACAGGCAGTGTATGAGTAAGCAACGGTGATTTCTTCCAGTTAATCTGGAGAAACGGATGGTTAACCTGTTAATCATCGTTCTTCGGGCCGTAATCGCGTGTGCAAACGCGCTGATTGCAGTCCTGGAACTGATCCGCGAACTCATCGACTGATAGTTCCGGAAACGTAACTAAGGCCGGGAACCCCCTTCCCGGCCTTTAATAAAAACACACTCCTGTACCACTCTGTCGTCATCAACCACAACGCCTTTCCGATTTACTTCCATCAACTCTACGCGTGGAAAACTCTATGACTCTTCTTAAAAGACTCTTCTGGGGTGGGCTCGCGCTTGCCCTGACGACGGCCGTCCGTGCTGACTCAGTGACTTATGGCACCATCGCTGATGCGGCAAAAAATAATGAAGACCTGTCCCGACAGGCACTGATTGCCGTTTTTGGCCAGGTGGTTGCCGATCCGTTTCAGGCTTCGGAAATGACGGTCATGGGGGCGCTGTTTGCCCTGATGAACGGTGTGCTGGCCTGTATCGCGCTGTTCTGGTTTTTGACTATCACGCTCAAGCACGTTACCACCAGTGGCGCTCAGGGCCAGGTATTTGGCTCCGGTCGGAGTTACATGTATCCGGTCATGACTCTGGCAGGCTTTATCAGCATAGTACCCACCGGCTCCGGCTGGTCCATTGCACAACTGACCATGCTCTGGGCCGCCTCCATTATGGGGATTGGTAGCGCCAATCTGTTGACGAACAAGGGTGCAGAGATGATCGGGAGTGGTTATTCACTGATTACACAACCTACAGCAGCCAGCACCCGTACCGCATCCCGCACCATCTTCGAGACCATGCTGTGCCGCAATGCCATCAATGCACGGCAGAGTGAAATGGAAAACTACTTTACTCAACAGATGATGGAGATTGAGCCTTCTAAGGACAATCGCGGCTACACCATTACGAACGGGAATTCCGTCTGCGGTACCGTAGGCGTGCCTGTCATGACCAGAAGCAGCAGCTGGAACAATAAATTCGACATAGCTTCAGGCATCGATGTGACGTCCATCCAGGATGCGCAGCTGCGGGCGATGGATACGATGGTACAAACGCTGGATACGGCGGCAGGTAATTTTGTGAACGCCTATCTCAATGACCGTATCTCAGGCGAGGTATCGCTCCCGGATGCGGAAACCGCCATCCAGAATGCTGCAGAGGCCTATGAAAACAGCATCAACCGGGCGATTAACAGCCTGAACATGAATGAGAACAGTATGCAACGCAAACTCATTAGTCAGTTAAAAAGCTACGGCTGGGTTGCACTGGGCTCCTGGTACCACACTTTTGCTACCGCAAATGAAAAGACAGCAGCGGTGGCACAGCAATCCCCTGTCACCACGGGATTCAACGGTAAAGGGGATTCAGGTCAGCTTGATACCTATAACGCGGTTATGGCGGCCTATACACAACAGCTTCAGAATAGTTCCTACACGCCAACGATAGGGATGAAAGCGATCGGAGATGATTTAGCAGTTGTTGATTCTAGTGACCCAAACAATCTATTAAAAACAGTCTTTCAAGGCTCACTCGAAAGTGCCGCGAATAGTATTGCCTTATCATTCAACGAAACATCTGACAATAATCAAACCAATCCGCTATTGCGAATGAAAAATGTTGGGGATTATACGCTTGGAGGAGCTCAAATAGCTTTTGCCAGCTATATCGGTGCAAAAATAGGCGTCGCATGGGCTACGGGTACTCTATTTGGACGTGTGGTCAACACCGTGACCGGGGCGGGTGATGTTGCCAAAAATGCCTTAGAGGCTATACAGTCTCCTTTTTATTTTCTTTTATTTATTTTAATTTCCATCGGATTTAGCCTCTCAATTTTTTTACCTTTCATTCCATTTATATACTGGATAGCAGCTGTTACAAACTGGTTTGTCAGTGTACTTATCGGTTGCACTGCCGGACCTTTATGGGCAGCTACTCATATAGGTACCGAAGCAGATAAAGGTAGTCGTTCCGCATATGGTTATGTTTTCTTAATAGATATGATGATTAGGCCATCATTAATGGTATTTGGTTTTTTCTTTGCTTCTCTGGGAGTAGTTGCTGTGGGCACAATTTTAAACCTGCTGTTCGCTGCAGCCATTGCCAATGTACAAGCTGATTCTATTACTGGCGTTATTTCTTTAATTGGAATTTTAATGATCTACGCAAGAATATGCACAACACTTGTAACCAGACTATTTGGACTACAGGTCACAATGCCAGACTATGTGATTTCGTTTCTGGGTGGGCGTGAAGCCGCGAACGTCATGGGGGGAATGGTTGAATCCGTTAAAGGTATGTTTGCTGGATTCGGAAGAGGAGCAGGAAACATTAGCAAGGCGAAACAAATAGAAAGTAAGCAATCAAATCCTGATCCAAAGGCAGATGGCATAAGCTGACAAAGATCAAGTGACAAAAAAAAGACTATGATATATTGAAAATAATATCCAGTATCGTTTGGAGAAACCATGATTAAGAGAAAACGGAGTATTCTAGAGGTCATACCAATGACTTTATTTTATATGTTAAGAGTTTTTGGCTCACCAATAATCATCTTCATTGGAATAATAGCAGTATGGATTGATAGTCGAAACACTACCGAAACGATGATGGGGATAGCTATAATCATTATAGGTCTATCACCACATATCCTTGCATATGCATTAGCAAGGTCCAGTAGAAAGAAAATCCGTAAAATCCTCAGCGCCATTAAAAGCTCTGAGTCTTTCCTGCCTGAGCCAAAGTACGAGTTCTGGGAGCCCCACTCTGAAGCTTACCTCGGCATCGATGCTAAGCGCGGAACCTTTGTGTATGTACGTTTGATTCGTCGCGGGCAGGTTGATCTTATTGGGTTTGATATGCACAACTGGGTCGGCATCGAGCTCGATGGACGGCTCCTGAACATCAAAACGAAGACCATTGAAGCACCCGTGCTGTCGATGGGAACCCGCGCTGGCGATGGTGACAGGATACTGTCGCTCATAAACACCATGTCCAACAGACAATACCGTTACGATTGCTATTACTTCCCGGGATATGTTGCTCACAATGCGAAACGCATCGCAGAAGAGCACAAAGTCTTTATCCCTGTGTATAATTAGCAAATCGGTGCAGAATGATGAGAGACCATTTTCTATAAGCGGAGCTGAATAGTTCCGCTTAAGTGATTATGTCTTTATGTATAATTATAAGTGAATCAACTAACAATTTCACAATCACCCGCCAACAGATTAGGATTTATAAACCCTTTGTAATATTCTATATGTACGGATTTATTTGCCATCCCATTCATTTTATTTGAGGAGGGATTATTGTCACTGGTTATTCACCCCGGAGCCACACCCTAACCAAAAGAGATTCTGAGAAACCACTCGTCAGGTAGGATGTTTTTTTATCGCATTTATCCTCACCCGGCTTAACCGAAATAAAATCCGTCCATGCTCAACGTGGTGAAAAGCTCAGAATCTTTTCTGCTTGCCTCTATCCGTACGAGTTCCGGGAGCCGCATGCTGAATACCCGCCCCGGGATTGATGCAAAACGCGGTATCTTTGTGTAAATCAGCTTATTGACGTTTATTGACAATTCCCGTCAAGCGATTCTGATACGGGCTAATTCCCGACGCCCCTCCTTTTTATGCTGCTTTACAAAACCAGTCGTTGAGGCCTCATTTAACCTGCCCTGTTATATTTTTAATCAGTTTCTGTTTGGCCTGAAGGAATGGCCTTCTTCTTTATCTCTCTGAAAGGAAAGACTGAATTGGATATCCCTCGTATATTTACTATCAGCGAAAGTGCTCACCGTATCCACAACCCGTTCACATTCGAAAAAATGCATGTCCTGGGTGAGGTGTTGAGAATGGAGCAGGGAACCCGCATTCTCGACCTCGGCAGCGGCTCAGGCGAGATGCTGTGTACCTGGGCACTGGAGTATGGCATCACCGGTACTGGCGTTGACCTGAGTCAGTTGTTCAGCGAACAGGCGCGCCAACGCGCAGAGGAACTGGGTATCAGCGATCAGGTCACTTTCATCCATAACGACGCAGCAGGATTTATCGCCGAAGAGAAATGCGATATTGCATCCTGTGTCGGAGCGACCTGGATAGGTGGCGGAGTCAAAGGGACGATTGATTTGCTGCAAAAAAGCCTGAAACCAGGCGGACTTATTCTGATTGGTGAGCCCTTCTGGCGCCAGGTTCCTGCATCAGATGAAGTCGCCCAAAAATGCTTTGCCTCATCCATTGACGACTTCATGACGTTGCCGGCACTGGTAGCCTCTTTTGGTGAAAATGGTTATGACGTGGTGGAAATGGTTCTTGCCGACCAGGAAGGATGGGACCGGTACGAGGCAGCCAAATGGCTGACCCTTCGGCGCTGGCTGGATAACAACCCGGATGACGAAATGGCAAGCGAAATTCGCACCATGCTTGATACCGCGCCAGCCAACCACGTCACTTATACGCGGGAATATCTGGGCTGGGGTGTTTTCGTGCTCATGGCCCGATAAGTATTTCCCCTGATACTCTATCAATTAGCGGGACTGGATAGTCCCGCTTTGTTGATTATTTTTCTGTATATTATTCGGCCTGCATTTGTTAAATGAAGACTAAACAACCACTTTTTTAGTGTGGATATGGTGTTTTAATCCGTTAATCTGTTCTGGCTAACCAACGAACAGCTTTCCTGGAGGAAGCTGTCAGCTCAGACTGGAAATTCTTAGGCCACCCGTGGCCTTTTTTTCCATGACGACAGGTATCGTTATGTTAGATCCGTGGCACCTGATCTGCTCACAAATGCCTTACTTATTATTTTCATCGTTTAGCCGCCTGTGCAGGCGGCTCTTTTTCAGGGAGGAAGCATGCCTTTAAAGAAAATGAAACGTCATGCCATCCTCCACACCATCCACATTCCGGAACGTAAGCTGCGTCCCGTAAAATGGCTTGTCCTCATCTCGTCTCTGCTTTGTATGTTACAGCTGGCGATAGAACTCGTAGTCATATCCGAATAACGATAATAACCATGTAGCATGCCTTCCTTCCAGCCGGTCCTCAGGACCGGTTTTTTTTCGGATAAACCTCTCCGCCATCAGGTTTAAACCATACCTTCGCTATCCTGTCCGCCTTTCGCTAAAGGGTCTTTCCCCATGGAGTGAAATTATGCAAAGTCCTTCTGCACAGATTGCATCCCAGAATAACCGCAGCCTGATATGTATTTCCGTCGTGATGGCCGCTGTCCTGCTCTGGCTCTTTTTCGATTATCTGGTCTATGCGTCCTGTCTCCTGCTCTATCACCTCTGGCTTATCCCCTGGCGTATTGCCCCGTCTCTGTTGACAGAGGCACCGGTACATATCAACCTGCTGGCGCGAACCGGCAATGAATCCAGAATGGTCAGTTTGTCTGAATGGCTTGAGGTGATGGAGCATTCTGCGGGTATTATTTTCTGGTACGTCCTTCCCTTTATCATCACCGGCTTTGTCCTGGGTGTACGTCATCCGGCAATGAGCCACCATTCCCGTCGGGTTATCGACATTCACAACCTGGCCCGGTTGATGGTCGCGTACTCGCCGGCCATCGCCCCGGTGCTGTGTTACGGCGATAAAAAAGAGTTGCTGCTGAACGATACCACCCCGGCGCAGGCACCGGCCCTGTCTCCGGAAGCATTTGTCCGTCAGCATCACCTGATACGCCATGAAAGCCTGGAGCGCGGGGCCGCTGAGCGTGTCTTCCGGGAACAGCTGGGTCGTCCGCTCAATTCACTGCACGACCTGAAAAAGCACGAGCGGGTACTCTTCGCGCTCTTTGGCCTGCAGGTATTCTGCCAGGACAGGAAAGCGGCCGTGCAGCTGCGCGACGACCTCAACCGCTCGTGCCTCATCGGCAACAGAGGGTATCCCGTTCAGCGCCTCGCAGACAGGGCCTTCAGCCGCGTCAGCAGGGCACCAGGCGTACAGGAGTGGCTTTCCACCCATCGCTATGTCCGGACTGCACTGACAGGCCTGTACGGACGCGATCTGCATATTCCTCCGTCCACGTTCCGCTGGCTGAAAGGTCTCGACCGTACGCTCTGGTATGCCCTGCATACCGCCGACACCACCGCGGTATTTGTCGAAGGAGCCGGAGTGGTGGCTGTTGCGCGTGCAGAAATCACTGCCCGTAAACTCGGATATCCGCGACCGGAGCCGTCCTTTGATGCCCTCCTCAGTACGCTCACCCGCGAACTGGAAACCTTTGGCGAATTACCTTCTTCTTCACCGGTCAGCGCCCGCCCGGTTGCTGACGACTGATTTCCCCCGGAGATATTCATGGATCACACATATAAAGCCCTGCGCCTCAGCCGGGACGAACTGGCTGTGCTGAAAATAACGGATAAAGCGCCACCGGAGATTATCTGCACCCTGCCCGCCACGGGCAGAAAACCGGCCCCGCTTATCATCAGTATCTTCGCCTTTATACTGGCCCTGTGTGCCCTGACGCTTTCCGTCTCGCAGGAGCTGAGATCACCTGCGCAGGTCCGGACTCCTGCGCCAAAAGCCATGACAGTCACACAAACGGCTGCGCAGCCCGTACTCCGCCTGCCTGAACCCGCGTCTGCCGCCGTTCCTGCAGCCCGCACCGCCACACCCGTCCCGGTACCTGTTCAGCCTGATGTGATGGCCGCCAATATTCGCCGGGCAGCAGAACGGCAGATGTTTACCGTAACGCTGTCATCCGGCCATGCCCGGACGCTGTATGTGTTCGCCGACCCGCAGTGTGCGATATGCCGCCGGCTGGACCCCATACTCCGCCAGGTGGCTGAAACGGTCAATGTCGAAATATTCCCGGTATCCGTGTACAAAGGCGCGTCATCGCTGGCACTGGCCACAACGGCACTGTGTGCCGGTGACGCATCCCGGGCTGAGCGCTGGCGTTCGGTGCTTACACCGTCCATCACCCCGCCTGAAAATGACGGCGACTGCGATCTGGCCCGCCGTGCGGTGGCCGTGAATGACCAGGCATTCCGGGTGTACGGTTTTGAAGGCACCCCCTGGATTGTGGATGAACGTGGACAGGCGGTCCCGCAGTCGGTAGTCAGGGACCCGGCACAGCTGGCCGCCTGGCTGGCGAATATCACGCCGGAGGACGCACATGAATAAACCTGCTGTCGATACCCGGCGGGTGAACCGGGAGGTCTGGCAGGACGGGCTTTCCGGCCTGCTGTTCACGCCCGAAATTTTCCTGCTGGTTATCGTTATCACGACGTGTATCGGCTGGTTTTTTCCTGCCACCTGGCTGCTGTCCGGTCCCTTTCTGGTGCTCTGTGTTCCGATTGTGCTGGGCAATCCCTGGCGAATGCCCATGCGAATGCCCGCCACCCTGAACCACCCGGATCCCTCTACGGATATCGCTGTCCGCTACCGGTTTGTGTCCTGGCTGCCGTTTGGGGGCATACACATCAGACGCAGCCCGGGTGCCGGCATTCTGTATCTGGGGTTTCAGCGGCTGAAAGACGCGGGCCGGGAGCTCTGGCTCTCCATGGACGATCTGACCCGTCACACTCTTTTTCTCGGCACCACCGGCGCGGGTAAAACAGAATTTCTGCTCGGCGTCTGCCTGAATGCCCTGTGCTGGGGAAAAGGATTTTCCTTTACGGATGGCAAGGCCCAGAACGACGTGGCATTCGCCATCGGTTCACTGGCCAGACGTTTTGGCCGCGAGGATGACGTCCGCTACCTGAACTTCATTACCGGCGGCCGCAGCCGGGCCCAGGCGCTGCTCGATAACGACCGGCGTCGCCCCCAGACCAACACCATCAACAATTTCGCCATCGCGCAGGAAACCTTCATTATCCAGCTGATGCAGTCCATGCTGCCTCAGGTGGGCGGCAGTGACGGCGGCTGGCAGGAAAAAGCCAAAGCGATGATACAGGCTATGGTGATGGCCCTGTGCTATCTCTGCCGTCGCGAGCAGCGCATCATGTCCCAGCGGATCCTGGTGGAATATCTGCCTCTGAAAAAGGTGGCGCAGCTGTACTGTCAGGCGGTTGATGAGCACTGGCACGATGATGCCCGACTGCCGCTGGAGAACTACCTGAATCTGCTGGCCGGGTTCGATATCAGCCAGGTCCGCCGGCCGTCGGAATGGGCCCCAGAGGCCCTGCAGCAGCACGGGTATCTTATCCAGCAGTTCACACGAATGCTGACCCTGTTCAATGACACCTACGGACACGTCTTTGCTGAGGGGGCCGGCGACGTCGAGCTCCGGGACTGCCTCCACAATGACCGCATTGTGGTGGTCCTGATCCCGGCGCTGGAGCTGGAATCAGAAGAAGCGGCCACGCTGGGCCGTCTCTACTATGCCCAGATGGCCATGATCCTGAGCCAGGATCTCGGCGAGAAAATAGAAGGTCGCGCCAGCGACATACTGGTTATCAGTAAATTTAAGGACCGTTTTCCCTTCCTCATCATCGGGGATGAAATCGGGGCCACCTACACGGATAAAATCGGCGAACTGGCCACGCAGATACGTTCCCTGGGGTACGGGTTGTTCCTTGCCGGTCAGGATCTGCAGCGTCTGATCGTGGCTGCCGGCAAGAAAACCGGTACCCTGCTGGCCAACATGGGCACCCGTATTGCCGGCACGACCGTTGATCCGGAAGAAACACTGCAGGTTTTCAGCAAAGCGGGCGGCCGGGAGTTTCGGGCAGAAATGGCTGCTGTCGAACGCCGGGAGGGGGTTATCGATACCGACTGGGGTGAAAGCGACCAGTTGCAGCTTCGCGAGCATGACCGGATTGATTTATCGGAGCTGCAGGCGCTCAGGCCTGGAGAAATTGTCACTCTGTTTAAGGGCGAGCCTGTACGCGGTGCTGCACTCTATATAGCGGATCACGATAAGCTGACCCGCGAATCGCTGCACATTAACCGGTTTATCGAAGTGCCCGCCCCCACCCCGTCAGAGATGTGGGAAATGCTGCCGCACAGTGCCCGTAAATGCTGGCCAGCCCCGTCAATAGTCAGTCATCTGCGACGCATTCTGAGCGGGTACCGCAATACTGCGTTTGTTCGTTTCGCCCCGGAGCATATGACAATATCTACCTTGCAGTGTTAACATAATCCGGCGTCGCGCATACAGCGTTTCCGCCGCCAGCTGAAAATCGTATTCTGACGCCTTCAGTTTTTTCGCCTTGAGCTGTTTTAATGGTATACCCTTGATCTGCCCTGTCGCGACCAACCAGCGGATATCAGCCGTACTCAGCTTGAGCTGCTTTTTCAGTATCGACAGCAGGCTGACGCGAAAAGACTGAAGAACCCGAACGCGCACTGTTATTCGCTGACAAGCCATCAGCCTGACCGACCAATACTCCTGAATACGAAAATCAGGTTGCCCCGACAGCTCAGCGCGGTTGCGCTTCAGCGTCGCGATATCAGCGGCATAATAGCGAACCATGGCAGCATCGTTCTGCCTCAGGCGCTGAAGCAGTTCGCGGTTAATCTTGCTGACGTGCAGCCTGGAAAACAGGGCGATATTCCAGGTGTAATCGCAGTGCGTGCATTTATAAATGCTCCAGATATCCAGCAACTTCTTTTGCGAATTCACCCGGATGGCGCCGGAAGGGGCGAAGTCGCGTTTTACATTGCAGGAGGGGCAGCGTTTGGCAATGTACTGATACCCCACAGGCGTGACAGTCCATGTGACTTTCATAACGTACCTTTTTTAACCCATACAAAAACCAGATCCGTACAAAACGGACCAAAACTGTTCATGTATGAAAAATATTTTTTAGATATTTTTCAGATGGTTAAAAAAAGATTACCAACATTACAGTCCTGTCGAAGACCAAAAAGGTACGCAAAGAGTATCAAACCCCTAGCGATTAAATATATGACTTCAGTCAATATTGATGATAGCTACGGCTGGTTCTATTGATCTGATCGGTTAAACGCTGCGCAGTAATTCTGTATATTTAACAGGCAATAAAACGACTGGAGGAACATGTTATGACACAGCACGAGCAGTTTTGTCAGGCTTGCGGAATGCCGATGTCCGCACCTGATGCGCAGGGGGCCAGCGATAAATATTGCGCTTACTGTAGCGACAGCGACGGGAACCTGAAATCCTGGGATGAAGCCGTTTCAGGTCTTGCTGGCTTTCTCGACTCCTGGCAAAAGGTAGGTGAGATGGAAGCACGCAAGCGGGCCAAACGCTACCTGACAGCGATGCCGGCCTGGGCACATAAAGCGGACGAGTAACCTGTATCTTCTTTGTTCAAAAAGCAGGGTGCAGCCCTTTGAACTCGCCTGCTGGCACAAGAATTCAACAGACAGTTATCCATTGCTGATACGCTCAATGATGACTTTGTATGGTGTATGGCGCCCTCCCCGTTCACGAAAAGTACAGTTACATCTTTCATCTGCATACCGATACGCAGCCCGCCATGTGCGGGCTTTTTTCTACATTTTTGTCATACGCAGTCCCGGCTTTCATGTACTGCAAAAACATTGAGGCGTAACCCTAAGTCGCATCCTTAACGTCCACTTCGGCGAATGATACATTCCGTTTTTCCGAAAAACGGATTTAATCCACGGTAATAACCAACAACGTCATAAATTATTTTTCACAAATACATCAACTAACACCCGTTCATCTGATTTATCTAACAAATTAAGCGGAGGTGTCTATAACCGCCAGGATAAAGAGAACAACCTTTACTTTTTTTTGCTTTTTTTTGGTTTTGCGAACAATTTTACGGATACCATCACAGCCCTAAATAACAGGAGTATTACATTTGAACTCAGTGAGGTGACGTATGAAAACAGAACGCCATCATGAAATAATTAAATTGATCAGCTCAGCAGGATTTGTTCGTGTTAGTGCCCTTTCTGAACACTTAAAAGTAACGAAAGAAACAATTCGTTCAGATCTCAATGAGCTTTCCCAGAGAGGATTATTACATCGCTGTCATGGTGGTGCTTATATCGATATTAGTTCTCTGGATAGCGTCACCAAAAACGAAATCATACATGTCCTTGAATCAGTGGATTCACTCGACACAATAACAAAGGGACCTCCTGTCATGATAAATAACGTTTGTGTTTTGGGTTCATTTAATGTTGACATTATAAATTATCTTCCGAGGCTTCCAGATACAGGGGAATCATTACTTTCTGGTAAATTAATCTTCTCTCCGGGGGGGAAAGGTTGTAACCAGGCTCTTGCAGCCAGCTATGCTGATGCTAATGTAACCTTTATTACTAAAATAGGCTCCGATCATTTTAGTGATTACGCCAGTTCGTTTATCAATGCATCAATCATAAAAAAACCTGTCATTTATAAATCAGAAGAGGTTCAGACAGGCACCGCCTCCATTCTTGTTGATGAGTCTACAGGTGAAAACATAATAGCTATTTTCCCTGGAGCTAACATGACATTTTTACATGATGAAGTTTCCCTCCAGCAAGACGCTATAGCTGAATCTAACATTTTACTATTACAGCTCGAGACCAATACAGAGGCTTTAGTAAGAGCTGTTGAACTCGCGAAGAAAAATAACATACCTGTCATTATAAATCCCGCTCCTTATAACTCAGGCGTTAACCATTTACTGGATGGACTGGATTATCTGACACCTAATGAAACCGAGGCTGGATTACTCACTGGTATTTCTGTAACTGATGATAAATCTGCCATGGAAGCTGCAAGAGCAATAAATAAAAAAGGGGTGAAAAATGTCGTTATTACCCTTGGCAAAAAGGGCTCCGTGGCCTATGACGGCAAAAGGTTCATTGTGTCTCCAGCTTTTCCTGCGGTGGTAAAGAACACAGCTGGCGCCGGTGATGCATTTAATGGAGCCCTTGCATCAGAGCTTGCAAGAGGGCGCTCTCTGGAGAATGCGTTACTCTACGCAACCGCATTTTCATCACTGGCCGTTGAAACGGCTAATGCCTCGGATATGCCGGATAACGAGGCAGTACTGCATCGAATAAAAACAACGCAGTACCGTCAGATAATTTCTTAAACAAGCAGAAAAGGAATCGATTATGAACGCTGATACTTCCTCCTTAAAAATCCTTTTTATCGGTGAATCATGGCATATCCATATGATTCACTCAAAAGGATACGACAGTTTTACATCAAGTAAATATGAAGAAGGCGCTACATTTTTACTGGAAAACTTACGCCAAAATAACGTCTCCGTTACTTATATGCCAGCTCATCAGGTACAGATTTCTTTCCCGCAAGAGCAGGCAGAACTGGAGCAATATGATGCCATCGTCATTAGCGACATCGGCAGTAACACGTTCCTTCTGCAAAATGATACTTTTTATCATTCCAGAATCAAACCTGACGCGCTGGACATGATAAAAGAGTATGTCAAAAATGGCGGAGGATTATTAATGATTGGTGGATACCTTTCGTTTATGGGGATTGAAGCCAAAGCAAATTATAAAAATACTGTATTAGCTGAAGTTCTTCCGGTAATTATGCCAGATGGCGATGATCGTATCGAAAAACCCGCTGGTGTGTATGCCTCTCCGGTTGAGCATGAGCATGAAACAGTCTTAGGTTTCTCCGACTGGCCCATGTTTCTGGGCTATAACAAAGCAGTGGCAAAAGAAAACGCAACCGTTGCATTAACTATCAATAACGACCCTCTCCTTGTTTATGGATGTTTTGAAAAAGGCAGGACAGCCTGTTTTATGAGTGACTGTTCACCACACTGGGGTAGCCACGAATTTCTGAACTGGAAATATTACACCCCGATGTGGTTAAACATTCTGCGTTATATCGCCAGCAGTTAAAAATAGCGGGTCAGAAGCTTATATCTTCGGACCCATTCCTGACTGATTAATATACAGGATGGACTTATGAACAAAAGCAAATATTCTGTTCCTTTGCTGATGCTTGCAACAATTCTTGCAGGTACGCTTTCTCCAATGCAGTCTGCTGTTAATGGCGAACTCGGTCACTGGCTCAATGATGGAAATGCCTGCGCAGTGATTTCTTTCGCCAGTGGTTTAGTCGTGATGTTCTTTATAATTATGGCCAAAAAAGAAACCCGTCAGCAATTTGCCTCTATTCCTTCACTGATAAAACAGCGGAAAATACCGCTATGGAACTGGTTTGCTGGTCTGTGTGGGGCAATGGTGGTGTTTTCTGAAGGTGCATCCGCCAGCGCGCTCGGCGTGGCAACTTTTCAAACAGCGTTAATCTCGGCACTCATTCTTTCTGGTTTACTGTGTGACCGATTTGGTATTGGGGTTAGCGAGAAAAAATACTTCACTTCATACCGGATTATCGGAGCCATTTTCGCCGTTGTCGCTACGGTGTTTGTGGTTTCTCCTCAGTGGCGTTCCACGTCGTTTATCCTTCTGGCCATTCTGCCATTTATGGCAGGTTTACTCGCTGGATGGCAACCTGCAGGTAACGCGAAAGTCGCGGAAGCGACTGGATCGATGCTGGTATCAATCACCTGGAATTTCATCGTCGGTTTTACCGTCCTGGGTATCGCCCTTCTCGTCAGGATCTCGCTCGGTCACGTCAGCTTCCAGTTGCCTGATACATGGTGGATGTACCTCGGCGGACCACTGGGGCTGATGTCCATTGGATTGATGGCGATTCTGGTTCGTGGACTGGGATTATTGATGCTGGGCGTGGCCTCCACCGCCGGACAGCTTCTTGGGTCAGTACTTATTGATGTACTGATTCCGGCGCTTGGCAATACCGTCTATTTTGTCACCCTGGTAGGTACGGTATTTGCCCTTGTGGGGGCGATTGTCACCACCATCCCCGACTTCAAACAAGCACGGCTGGCGAAAGCGGAGGCACAGTAATGAAAGGTTATTTGCAGACTGTTACCGGTTCAATACCTAAGGAAGAGATGGGCTTAACTTTGCCACATGAGCACCTCTTTAATGACCTGTCTTCTGTCGTTGATAAACCCTTTTATAGCTGGTCTGAACAGATCGCTGGCTCCTGCGTTTGCCCGGAGAAACAGTGGGCACTTAAGCACGATCCATACTGCTGCGCTGATAATATGAGTAAAAAGGAAATTGAAGACGTCATTGAGGAGATAACAAGCTTCATGGCGTTGGGGGGTAAAACCATTGTCGATGCCACAGGCTCTGCGTCGATTGGTCGCGATCCGTTATCGCTTTATGAAGTTGCCCGCCGAACAGGTATTAACATTGTCGCCTCTTCTGGCCCGTACCTTGAAAAATTCGAAGGAGAAAAACTTCATCAGCAAGTGGACATTCTTGCCCGGACTATTGATCGTGAACTGAATGAAGGGATTGACGGAACGGATATCCGGGCAGGAATGATTGGCGAAATCGGTGTCTCTCCGGAATTTACCGATGCGGAGAAAAACGGTCTGCGAGCCGCCTCACTGGCCTGGAAAGACAATCCGGATGTTTCAATCAATATTCACATGCCTGGATGGTTAAGACGTGGAGATGAGGTTCTGGATATCGTTCTGGGAGAAATGGGAGTCTCCCCAAGGAAAGTTTCCCTGGCTCATTCAGATCCATCCGGAAAGGACCTTGATTATCAACGCCGTATGCTCGACAGAGGAGTCTGGCTGGAGTTTGATATGATTGGGCTCGACATTACGTTTCCGAAAGAAGGTGTAGCTCCTGGGGTACAGGAGACAGCCGATGCCGTCAGCAAGCTCATTGAACTGGGGTATGGAGATCAGCTCGTATTAAGTCATGATGTTTTCCTGAAACAAATGTGGGCAAAAAATGGAGGGAACGGATGGGGATTTGTGCCAAACGTCTTCCTGGGCTATCTGTCCAGCCGCGGGGTCGATGCGGAGTCAGTGAAAAAACTTTGTGTTGATAATCCGGCAAATCTCCTGGCCTGACAATTACCTGGCAGCCCGAACGACGTGCGGGCTGCATCTTCCCCCACTGATCTAAATGAAAAGAGAGTTATTACGGACACCGGCTATGGGAAAATATTCATCGGGATTTATACCCCTGCCTCATCAATACATGCTGATGGCCCGGCAGGGGATATCAGGCAAAGATTAGTGGCGGATCTGCGCCAGGTCGTCTTCAGTCAGACCTGTCATCTTCATGACGGTACTGCGGTCAATACCGTTCTTCAGCATAGTACGGGCAATTTTAAGGGTGGCTTCACGCTCGCCTTTTTCAATTCCGCGCTGTTCACCCAGTTGGATGCCCTTCTCGATACCTTTCTCGATACCTTTCTCGATACCTTTCTGCTCAAGCTGTTGTGCGATGGTCATAAGTGCGTCTCCGTGTTGCGGCACACGCTGTGCCAGTTCGCGAACAAAGGCTTCGGCGTCCGCTGTTTCGCCTGCCTGTAAAATATAGTGTACCAGTGATAGGACCTGCGATGAAGACAGATATCCGGCCAGTAAAATCGGCGCCAGCTGGTCAACGAGTTCTGCCAGATCGCGCTGATGAATATGCTTCTGCAGCAGCGTCAGCGCAGCCAGACTGCGGTGCCCTGCAATTTCATCATCCGGAATAACGGTCACGTCAACCAGCGGGAATGCGGTACTGTAGAGCCTTCCTGCAAGTTCAGGATCGTCAAACTCATCCAGCCAGCGAGTCGAGTATGGATACGGGCTGCGCTTCCCCGTGTAGAACAATACCGGTATAACCAGGGGCAGTTTTTTATGGCCAGCATCAAGATGGCGCTGCATTGCAGCCACCGCGTAACGGATAAGCCGAAAGGCCATATGTTTATCAGGCGACGACTGGTGCTCAATGAGAACATGGACATATCCATCACCGGCGGTTGTTTTCAGACTGTAGAGCACGTCACTGAAATACTGCCGGAGATCATCTTCAATGAACGAGCCCGATTCCAGCTTCAGCGTGCTGAGATCGCAGATCGCAAGCAGCTCTGCCGGCAGGTGTATATTCATGAAATCGCGTGCGGTATCCGGCTGTGTCAGAAACTGCCGGAACGTCGCATCATGAGGTGTCGGATTATTGCTTTTTTTCTTCATCGACCCAGACTCTGAAAAATATCAATGTAATGGTACAGGGGCCGACAGTCCTGTGAAACGAAAACTTTCATCAGGGCTTCCAGACCATTCCACCCTGTGGAGAATCTTGCTGTTCCTGTCTGCGCGGCTGTTCCTGGCTTGTATATCGGTTCTGCTCGGCCTCCACGATCCTGCGCTGCTCCGGCTCCTGCAGTGCAAGCCTGCGAGACGGAAATTCCCGGTTAAACTCCGCCACGGTTCGGCAGGCCCGGGTCCTGAAGTCAGGATCGTTACTGAAGCTCACATGTTCGCCACTTTTCAGCGAAGCCGCCCCCACAGCAAACCACATGGACGGGATTTCCTTCGGTGTAACCACTTCCAGTCGGTCACCATAATCTGCCACCTCTGCCCAGCCGTTCCGGCCATATACCACCACACCGTCCCGTCTGACAGTTGCCTCAAACTCCGGGGCTTCCATGATGCCCACATCATCTGCCGGAGCACAGTAGACGATACTGTTAGTCGGAAATCCCCTCCGCTTGCTACGGTAGTGCCAGCCTCGTAACTGGCTGATTGCCGCCACATCGCCCTTAACCGCTTCCTGCTCCACCCACCCCCTGTACGTCATTGGGCGCAGCTTACCCGCCACGTGCAGTGTCGCCCGCTCCTCACGCAACTGCAGACGCAGCGCCGCTTCTTTCTGCATCTTTTCAAACGCAATAATGTTATACGCCAGACGCCGTATCTGCGGATCGGCTGTCCGTCCCCGCCGCCTCACTTCCGCTTTCCGATCGCGCGCCTCTGCGGCTATCGCCCGAAAACGTCCCGCCACATCCAGGTCAGGTTTCTTCCAGTCCATCCGGTAACGCTCATACCGCGCACGCAACTCAAGACGCGCATTTGCCCTGGCCTCCCGGCGTTCTGCTCTCGCCCCCTGGTCACGCACATGCAGCGTGTTCCGGTACCGGTTATGGCTTTCCGGATACCAGTCCGGCGGCTGAAACGCACCGGCGATCGCCTCCTGTTTCAGTGTCAGATCCGGATGAAGCCGGCTGGCTCGAATCGGTGTCTGTGCTGTGTCATACAGGCTGTAGACCGCCAGTCCTTCTCCCTTGCGATCCAGGCACAGTCCGGCCGCGCACAAAATTTCATGCGCGGCCCCCCAGGAGAAATGCGGTCCGGACAACAGGCGATCAATCTGTTCAAAACAGTGCTGGCGTGCATACGTCGTCAGACTTTCCGTATCAGCAAAGTGCTCCAGACGCGCCGCCCCTTCCGGCAGCGCTTTCATCCGTTTCTTCGCCCGGACAACATGACCCTGCTCGTCAACCTTCCAGCTGCCGTTGTCATGCCTGAATCCGTGTTTCAGCTCCAGCTGACGACAGCAGCGCTGCAGCCGCTCCTTGCTGAAGGACAGCGTCGCCGCTTTGAACGTGCGCGGACATATGCGGTTTGTCGCAATATGCACATGGACGTTGTCCGTGTCACGGTGAATGGCGGCCACATACTGATGCCCTTCCAGACCCAGGGCTTTCTGTGTGTCAGCCACGCAGGAAAATATGATATCCGGGTCAGGATTTTCATCTTCCTGCCAGGACAGAATGTAATGAAATACCGGCTCCTCACAGCGCCGGTTAGCCATCGCCGTCGCCGCCATTTCCACCGGCGCGGTTTCCAGGCTGAAGCAGTTATGCTGGATCACCACACCGTTCACCGCGATACGGGAGTCGCCGTTCTCCAGCATAATTTCTGTCCCCTCTCCCTCGCCGGCGTTCTGCGAACGGTCAATGTATTCAACCAGCCGCTCAAAGCACGCTTCACGTGAACGGGAGGGACGCCGGAAACGGGCATCTTCCCGGAGCGCCTCTTCCGGACTGAGCTCATCCCGGATGCAGTTGTAGGTGATGAGCTGCAGGAAGCTGGACCGGCCGTCTCGCCGGCCGTCAGGGACTTTGGCGATCATACGCCGCTCCTTTGCCCGAGCCTGAGCAGCGTGTCGCGAATGGTCACCAGGATATCAGCATACTGTTTGCTGAAGCTGGCACTGACCGTATCCCGGCCTTCATTGAAGAGGTGTTTCTGCAGAGCCCCCAGGCGCGTCAGTTCACGGACGGTCTGCTGATCGCTCCAGGTCTGGATTTTACGATTGAGCGCGCACCGGCGCAGAAATTCCCCGGTACTGAGACCGGCGATTTTCGCCTTTTCCAGAATTTCTGTTTTCTCCTCCGGCGTGCATCTGATCCCCAGAAGCAGCTCGGTGCGCTGACGTTTTTCGCTCTTGCTCACAGTTAGTTATCCGCTCCCTGCGCGAAATTGCCGGGCAATTTCGCCTCACCCGGGGTGTCGGGGCTCTGCCCTGACCAGGAGATTTGTTGGGGCCGACACCGTGGTGGCGGTTCAACAAATCACATCCTGTCCCGCGTTTGGCTTCGCTTATTTTGCATGCAATCGAGTATATAGACGTCTTTCTGGTGACTCCAGAAAAACCATGCTTGGTGTGTGGTTTTGTGACACAATTCCCCGCGTCCGGGCAGGAGGGATGCAGGGGCATGTTATGACAGCAAAAAAATGGTTTTCCGAAAATGATGTGAATGCGGCCCGCGAACGACTGAGTGCGCTGCCGGATCTCACACGGGAGCGGCTCACGCGTGCGGAGGTGCTCGGGCAGTTGCGCGACGATATCCGGACGTTACACAGGAAGAAAGGTTACACCCTTCCGGAGCTGCGCCAGCAGCTGGCGAGTATCGGCCTGACCGTCAGCGAGAAAACCTTACGGGACCTGCTGGACGGTGGGCGACCGGCACGCAGACGGACAGGCAGTCCGGCTGTTGCAGAAGAAAAAAAAGCGGGCGGTCTGGCAGGAGAAAAGTCAGATTAATGACAGAAAAAAGGGGCGTCCGTTGCGCCCCTTTTTCATGTTCAGCTTTTAAGCTGTTTCATTTTCTCGGCCATCTCCCAGAGTGCGCGGTTCAGTTTCACATCCCCGTCGATGCCGTTTACGGGGCGCGTACGCTGATGCTTCCCTTTCGCGTTCCTGCCCCATACGCCGCCCTTCGTCATGTTCTCCTGAACGCGCTGGTAAGTCGTCCACAGATCATCTTTTTTGTCTTCGTGGCGGCGGGCCTGCAACACATCGTCAGCCGTCAGCGGGATATGTTTTCCTTCCCCTTTCTCGTCATATTTCCAGTTGAGCGCAATCTCCGCAAAAATGCGCTGTTCGTCGCGACTGAGGCCGATTTCTTTCATCTCGCTGCGCGATTCTTTCACACCGTCGAAAATCTCCAGCACCTCAAAGGCCCCCTCAATGACCTGCCCCACCACGTCGCCTTTGTGCGGCACGCGGATTTCACCAAAAGTCTTTCCGCAGACCATGCCGTTCATGCAAACGAAGCGGAACATACCGGGGATCATCTGGTAGCTGCTGCTGCCGTCGTGGCTGTTGAGAAGAATAATTTCCGGTACTTCCTCGCCCGCAATTTCACCTTCGCGGCGCAGTCGCAGCATGTGTTTGGTGTGTTCTCGCTTACCGATATCGCGCGTACGGGTCTGGCAGGCAAAGAAAGGCTGGAACCCTTCTTTGCGCAGATTATCCAGCAGCGTGATGGTCGGAATGTAGGTGTAGCGTTCGCTGCGGGATTCATGCTTTTCCTCCGAGAAGACGCTCGGAACGAAGCGCATCAGTTCGTCATTGGTCAGCGCGCGCTCTTTACGGATGACGTTGGCAGAGCGGAAAACGGATGATAAACGGGCCATGGTAATTCTCCTCTGAATGCAAAAAGTGACTTTCTTCTGGCGTTGTCCTTTTGATGGTGATTCACCATCGCGAAAGGCCGTTGCCGTGATGAAATGACCGGCCTGGACCTACAGTGAGGCCTGCAAGGGAGCTGACCGAGGCCGCAGCGCAAGCGACTGACCAACAGGAAGGAGTGCGAACGGGGGAGGAAAGCAGGCGTCAGCCGTGCCCTTGCAGGGTGAACGGTCCAGGCCAGTGTCTTTCACGGCAAAGGCGGACTGCGATGACACCGGGAACGAAAAGGGAAACGCCGGAAGGAAGTGGCGGGCCATGCCCGTATCCGTAAAGGGGACGCGAAGCGGCCCCGGTTGGGGCGGCACTGGCGCAAGCCAGTTGCAAGCCCGGGATGGTGTCTGACGGAAAGAAATTTACTGATCGGGAAACATATTGCCCCGGGTTTCAGGGCAGTATCATCACCATTCAAACTGAGAGCAGGCATCGGGAGAAGCCGGTTTTCCGGCTTTCCTTAGCGGCCGTCCGTGACGGCCAGTTAGAGTGGCACTGCCGGTTCGGCAACTGCTAACGACACCCTTCAGGCATCGTTTGCTATCCTGACAGGACGGCGCCAGGCCAGGTTTGAGTTTCTTTGGTTTTGATGCTTATCGACTCGAAATGCGGATGAATAACGAGGTAAAATAAGTGCAATTTCTGCACTTTTTTGATGGTCGTTATGACCGGTTTTGAACTCAGATTATGGCGAAAGAGCCTTGGCTGGCGCCGCGACAGGGCAGCAGAGGAGCTGGGCGTTTGCCCGCGTTCTTACAAAGATTACGAAAACGCGTCTAAAGTTAAGCGGGCCATAGCGTTGGCCATGATCACGCTTTCCGTACAGGGTATCATGCCGCTAATATCACGCCCTCAGATCAGCAAATTGAAAGCCCTTGAGATGCTTCAGAGAATGCTGCCCTGAATCATTTGCGCAGGTCAGCCCTCAGGCGCAGAACCGCAATAATAAAAGGGACTGCCCGATTGCTCAGACAGTCCCTTCATAAAGGCGCTTCAGGCATGTCAGACATCATTAGCCCCTGAATGGCGGGGGTTACCCCCCGCCGGGGTTAGCTACTTAGCGGATTCGTAAGCCATAAAAGCCGCCACCTCCCTGTTCGTATCTCTGTACCGGATTTCGCAGAGTGACTTCCGGGTCAGGTAAGTGAATATCAGCAGTGTGAGACACACTATTAATACGCACCCGAGCAGAGTGTTTCGCGGTAGTTTCATGGCCTTCTTCTCCTTGCCTTGCGGCATCTAAGAGGCTATCCTGATGTTGTCTAGGCATACAGGTGGCCTCGTGGGTTAATGAAAATTAACTACGGGGCTTTCTGCTCTTTGCCACACAACACGGTAACAAACCACCTTCACGTCATGAGGCAAAAAGCCTCAAGCGCCACCGCTATAATACCGCACACCGTCACTGTCTGACCAGGATTCCAGCCCTTATCGGGCTGATTTACCGCGAAAATACTCCGGTCGGGTTTCCAGTTCCCGCTCGATAAGTTCATCAGCAAACAGTGGCGCAATCCGATTAACGCGGCGCTCCAGATTTCCTCTGCGGGCAGCCGCTTTCCGTTCATCGCTCCAGCTCCTGATCTGTCTCTCATCAGGAAATCCACACACACTGCATACCTGGCACCAGCCACCCAGCGGGCCATCACCGATTCAGGAGCGGGCTGCCCGGCCCCCACCACTTCCGATACCAGTTCATGCGGACCCGGACACGGTCTGTGCGGAACCTTCCAGCGCAGCGAATAGCGCCTCTTCATCCCCGGCTCCGGTCCGTCAGCTTGTTGGGTACCTTCCAGCGTTCGGCCTCGCGTAAATGTGCCGGGGTGTCCCGGACGTTGAACCGGATTTCATACATCACGTTGTACAGTGGCTCATTGCTGTCGCGCAGCCAGCCCAGCGATATCAGCGAGGCAAACCGCGTCCACCACTGCCAGAACCCCTGTGCCAGCTCCCGCGCGTCAAACTCGTCAGCCCAACGCGTATACAAGGTGTTAATGGTTTCCGGCGACTGAAAATTAAGCTCCGTCAAGGCCTGTCCCAGCAAGTTCTGCCGCAACATCCAGGCACGCTCCAGCACTTTTTCCTCCCGGCGCATTTTGCGGTTGGAAGCAAGTTTCTCGCGCTGCATCCGGCGATCTGAGCGCATGTGCATCACCTCCGGGAACAGTTCAGCCTGTACATCAGTGGAAAGTGGCAGTGGGTAAGACTCTCCGTGGCTGGAAATAAGGCGGTCCAGTGCCTCTTCCACCTGTTTCAGGCTGGTCAGCTGGTTCTTCGGCTCCCAGTTCAGGCCGGGAATCACATATTTCGCGAAACCGGGCGGTGCCGTGCATCCATACCAGTCGGACGATCAGTCGGGGATACAAGGGCGCAAAGGAAGCCGCAGCCTGACGGCATGGAAGACGGGAGCTGAAGGGTGAGACCGTGAAACTTGAGTGGTCGAACGACCGGAAGATCGCGGCTGACGTGTAGGAAGGACCGGATGACCGCCGCGTGCACTTTACCCATGTATCCACGACAGCCCGGCTACGATGGATGCACGGGACAGCCCGCACACGGCGCCGGACTGACAGAGTGGAAAACCATCAGGCCACGTCACGCGGGGACGGGGCCGCCATAAAAGCTGAGCCGACGTCATTCTTTTCAACTTCTGTGTCACCGGCGGATAAAAAAGGAGGAGTTTCCCCTTCCCTCAATGACTTAATCCCCGAACAGATCTGTGTTGCACACCAAGTTCAGTACATCCCGCAACACGCGGCGGTCAACTAGCGACGAACCGGTTCCCTCGGGAAACGCAGAAGATCGGTCATAACCCCGGCCGCTTCGATTTCTTCCCGGGACTCATTCACTAGGGTGAGCAGGACCGGACAAAACCGCGCCTCCCGGACCAGTATACCGTCCAGCACCTGATCCAACCGTTCCCCGTCCTTACTGTCCAGCCAGTTGTCATGCCCATATTCGTCCGCAACCAGTCGCCAGTCTCCGAAACGTTTTTCCATCAGCCGCGGCGCGGCAGATGGTACAAGTACCGCCACGATGTGCTGCGCGTCCTGGTGAACGATGTCATCTATCCGGTCAATGACATCTTTCAGGAAGGCCAGCAGATCATCACATTTCGCCGCAGTCAACCACTCCTGCGCACAAGGCAGCCGCTCCGGGTACGGGTCAAGCTGACCGTGGAATAACGAGCCGACAGTCCCCATCGTCAGCGAGCCGATACCGCGAAAGCGGCTTGAAGGACTCTCCTTAAAGTGTGCGAGTGGATGGCGTAAAATCACAGCGACGTCGGACAGGAGCGAAAATGCCGCCCGTCCCGTGACCGTCCGGGCGCGGCACACTGGCTCCGGGCGGTGGATATCCCGCACATTGCGTGCATGGTTGTGGATCCTTATGAAGATGCCCTCATGTAAGAGATGAAGACATAACTAACATCGCGGTATGTTAATCAACGGGGAGCAGGTCAGTCAGCAGCTTCAGTGCACAGGCGCGATAGCCCCAGCTTTCGATTCCTGCTTTTTGAACAGGAAAACCGCATGTACCAACTTGCTACTGACCTCTCATTTATTCAGGCCCGCTTGGACCCGTCGACGAAATGCCGGATCGCGGAGCCAGTCGAGCATGAACTAAGTTCGTTACCGACCAATTTTCCTCAATGCTTTGACAAGTCCGTTTGCCCGCGGTATCGGAGTAATGCTCTCTGATTTACAGGGAGTTTTCGTGATACAGCAAGCCATTGAGAACATAGAGGATATAAAACAGTATAAATAACTACATTGTGAAAAGTTGAAACATAAGTTGGCATTTTAGAAGAAGATCAACTTTTTCATGTTTTTATTGATTAAAATAATGCTATTTAATTAGATTGATAAAGGGATATTGATATGTGGAAATTAAGCGGTCGACTTATGTTTTTAACTGGCATAATTCACACTATAGTAGGAGTTATTTTAGGATATAGTGCGATCAATGAAATCAGCCATAGAGAATATTTCAATGTAATAGCCCAGAATATAAATCTTGAATATCATTTTTGGTTTATTTTTTGTGGGTTAATTATTATCATGCTAGGTCAATTGCTCCATGTTTTTATACAGAAAACACAGGAGCCCGCACCTAAATTTCTAGGTTATAGCATAATGACTATTTCAATCATTGGATGTATATTAATTCCTGCATCAGGGTTTTGGCTTTTTATTCCACAAGCACTAATAATTCTTTTTCCAGCTAAAAATTGAAATATTATTCATGATGCAATGTATCTTGCAACAGATTGTCTGGTAGAAAGTATAAAAAAATAAACACTTTGATATATGTTTTTTAGAACTATAAGTTCCATAAAAGAAATTATTCAATAAGGTGAACATAAGGATACCCTTCTGGTTCACCTTTCTATTAAAAAAGAAAAATACACTTATGCAGAAAGTAATCAGGCTTACATGAGAAATGCCTAAGCGGCAAATGTCGTTCATGCACAGTGACCAGCTCCCCGATGTTTGTGATGTCTTCATAAGACACATGTGAATATCCCCATGAGGAACCGCAAAGAAGCCATTTCCACATTTGTTTCGTAAAGGCCTGGTAACCTTCCAGAAAGCCTTTATCTCTGTGATGCAGAGTAACCAACAATTTCACAAACCACAGTGCTTTTCCAGTGATCTGGCTCGAATATGAATTCCATTGGCGACGAGACAGTACCACTCCGGGTGGAACGGGTTATGAATACCCATAACAAGGCCCTGCCTGGTACTGGCTATGAAAAACAGCTGTCATCAAAGATGCGATCTCATTCACAAAATGCAAACGCAGCAAACCAAAACAGAAGCTATAAATCTTGTTTTGATTTTGTTTTGATCGTATGTTAATTACACAAAAGCAATCATCAATCTTCAGTTAACCCGGGAGGATCCATGAAAATTGCAATCGTAATTGCTTCAAATGGTTTACTCGCCAGCGAATTGGTCAAAGTAGCAGAACGTACTGTTGGGCAGTTAGAAAATGTCAGGGCCATAGAATTTCACGATAGCGAAAGCATTGAGGAACTCGTAAATCGTTACAGGCAAGCAAGCAAGGAACTAAATACTACCAATGGCATTGTTTTTTTAATAAATGACAGATTGAGTTGTCACCATTACGTTGCAAGTCAACTTGTCCATGAACTCCAAAATGGCTGCGTCATTGCAGGAGTTAATCTTCCTATGTTAATTTCATTATTTCTGTATGAATCTAATGAAACTGAAATAGCCCCTTTTGCTTCCAAAGCGAAACTATATGGTATAGCCGGTATTCAGCTAACTGAAAAAAGCGATATTGATAAGGCGATTAATGATAAAAACAAAAGCAATGAATTCTTTTAGGTTTGAGTTTTACACAGAAGGAATTTTTTTATGGAAAAAATAACAGTTCAGATATCAATACCTAAGGCTATTGGTGACTCAAAAACGGTATCAGTACCTCGTAACAACACGCTTATTGAAGCGCTTTTAACAATGAATCAACCTATTGTAATGGATAAAATAATGAAGAGCAGCACTGAATTTAATCAGTTCGTTCTTATCTATCACAACAAGGCTAGAGTGAAAAATACCGATTTTATTCTTACTAATGATTGTAATATAGACATAATTATCCCGATGGCGGGAGGATAATATGGAGTCACTCAGAGATAAACGTCAAATCAATGTAATTAGTCCTCATGGACAGAAAAAAATATCTAATTCATCAGTTTTTATTGTGGGATGTGGCGGTCTGGGTTGTCCTGTGTCTTTATACCTGACAGCATCAGGAGTCGGAGAAATATCAATCATTGATGACGATGTTATTAGTGTTTCAAATCTTCACAGACAAATATTGTTTGATGAAAGAGACGTTGGGAAACCAAAAGTTATGGTGGCTGCTGAAAAGCTCAGGAAAATTAACTCTGCTGCCAGACTTAATGTTTATCGGGATCGTATCTCTAAACATAACGCTGAGAAATACTTAAAAGGTCATGATCTTGTCATCCTTGGATGTGATAATTTTCTCACCCGTTATATAGTGAATGATGCATGCTGTAGACTAAATATCCCTTTTATCAATGCCTCCGTACAGGGTGATGAGGGTTCTTTATCTTATTTTGATATTGAGCATGGATGTTACAGGTGTATCTTCCCTGAAATACCGCCTGATTTAGTTTTGCCTACTCCAGAAGAAGCAGGAGTTCTGGGGCCTGTGGTTGGTGTTATCGGAACTACAGCGGCAACTTTGGCTGTGCGCATTCTCACCGGTAATTACGAACATTATCTTAATACTATTTATAACTTCGACTCAACAACCTTACAAATGAATACTTACTCTTTTACCAAAGAATCGTGTTGTCCAGGTTGTAAAAATTAAACTATCAGGAGAATTATAAATGCATCTTACCCCATGGCTAAAAACAAATAAAGTTGAGCTGACTTCCAGACTAATGATTGGAACTGAACAGTACGACACGGCCGATATGATCCGGGATGTGACGATGGCTGCCGGTGCTGAACTACTCATTGCTACAATCAACCCCAAAGATCGGAGTGCTGGCGTAGCTATTGCTGATGTCGCTAAAGCATTTGAAGAGAAACAATATAAATTTGTCCCTGTTTCAACAACATCATTTGTAAATACTGCTCAGGATGCTGTAGATACAGCGATGAAACTGCGTGACATGTTCGATATTGAATTTGTTAAGCTTGATGTTCGTAACGATCCTCGTCAACGCTGGGCAAATAATTTTGATGTCATAACTGCTGCAGACATTCTGCTAAAAGAAGGTTTTGATGTTATGCCTATGATTACACCAGATCCCTTTGCAGCCTTAAAACTACAAGATATGGGATGTTGCGCTTTACGTTTGTCCGCTGGAGAGCTTGGGACCGGGCGTGGTATTTACAATTTTGAAGCCATGGAGAATGTCCGAAGTATGGTGGAAATTCCCTGTGTCGGCGAAACAGGCATTCTGGATGTCACAGAAGTAACTCAGTTGTTTGACCTGGGCATGGACGCTGTTCTTGTGAATTCGGCTATTGCACAGGCCAGTGATCCTGTTGCGATGGCCGCGGCCATGCGCCTGGCCACCGAAAGTGCACTGTATTACAAGAAAGCTAAAGGTTAACTTTTCAAAGGACAGGTAATACCTGTCCTTTTATTTGTGGAGGGATTATGACTGAAATTATATGTAAAGCTGTACTTTTTGACCTTGACGGAACGCTGGTTGATTCGGGTAAATGTATAGAAGAATTGTGGCGTGAATGGGCTGAAAAGCATCATTTAGATATAAACTATGTTCATTCCATAATACATGGCAGAACAATAGAGGAAGCGCTTTCAAAAATATCACCGCATTTTAGTAATGAAAAATGTGTTGAAGAAGTTAAATCTCTCGCGATTGAAAAACTGAGTAAAATGGCTCCGGTATCAGGTGCGGTTAGTTTTTTATCCTCATTGCCTCATGATTTGTTTGCTGTTGTTACATCCGGAGCGAAAAAGGTGGCATTGCCAAGCATGTATGGTGCAGGCATTCCGGTCCCGGAATGCATAATTACAGCCGAAGACGTCCAGAAAAGTAAGCCATCACCGGAACCCTATCTGCTGGCTGCTGAGCGACTCAATAAGCATCCGGGAGATTGTGTCGTTTTTGAGGATGCAGATGCCGGTATTACCTCTGCTCTTGCTGCGGGCATGCGGGTCGTCGTTGTAGGTTCATCACTCGATCTAAAATATGAATATCAGAAGCTTCTTCGGGTAGATAATTTTAATAATATTAAAGTATCATTTGACGGTGACAAAATCATAATTTCATTATGATGTCCATCATAAAATACAGGCTTGATGCCTGTATTTTAATAATTTGTCAGAATGGTTTCAAAATATTGACTGATTCCGGAATACATTTCCTTTCATCCGGTGTCAATTCCCTCTCAAAGATTAATGTATCCAGTTCACTGTAAGAACAATAACAATATAATCCCTGTAATGAAATTTTTGAGGTATCTGCAAGAAGAATCGACTTACTGGCTTGTTCAAGTACTATTTCTTTAGCTTCAAGCTCTCTGTATGAACCTACAGTAGGACCATTATGATGGAATCCATCACAGCCCATGAATGCGATATCAATATTGCTCTGACGTAATGCCCTCATCGTCCAGGCTCCGACATATGAATAACTTTTAGGTCTTAATTCACCGCCGGTAACCAGTAACTGATTTTTACTGTTTGAAAGTGCCTGTGCAGCCATCATCGAATTTGTAATTATGGTCAGGTTTTCATACATATTCAGCACATTAGCAAGTTGCAGTAAAGTTGTTCCGGAGTCGATGAAAATAACATTGTTTTCTCTAATCAGGGAAACGGCACAATTAGCAATTCTGGATTTTTCTTCGGCATGTGAACTAATCTTGAACGGCAATGGATTTTCAGTGTAATTGCTTGCCGGGAGGACAATCCCGTGGCCTCGCTGAAGGATATTTTTCTCATGCAACTCTGTCACATCCTTTCGGATCGTTTCAGGAGTTACGTTGAACATTTTTGCCAGTTCACTAATGGTTGCTCTGCCGTTAGTTAATACCACATTGATTATTTTATTTCGGCGTTCTACATCTACTGGTCTGGCCATAACTGCCTCACGTTAAAAATTCAATTTTGCATATAACAAACCGTCCTGATTCCGGAAATGACTGACGCCATGTTCATCTCTGTCAGGCTTGTTATTTCAGTTCTTTTAGTTGTGTCTTTACACAACTGACTACCCTGTCCATTTCCTTACAGAATTTTTTCGCGTCACCTGAGCTTCTGCTCCTGGGCTGCACGTAGGTTTTTTTATCAAACCGACAGGTGTAGTATTTCACTGTCTCATTAAGTCGGGGACGTGTACCTTCCCGGGTAAGATTAACTTCTACATATTCATCATTACCATGGGTATATTGTCCTGTATGAAGATAAAGCGGAGCCCAGTCTGTCATCAGATGATCGTTGTTACTGTTGACTATTTTTGCATTTATACCCGCCCGGTGAAGAGCATCAGGTAAATAGGTAGAATACAGGTTATCAATAAAACCGTATGTCCCTACAATGATGATATCGCTTATCTCTTTGCGCGTTAACCCGACCAACTCTGGCGCAAAATCATCCGGGTGAAACACCAGACTCATCAGAGTGTCAAAGTCAGAGGTCGTTTCGTACAGAGGTGTTGACGGTGAACCTTTCCATGTATCCGGTGCTGCTCTTTCTTTTACCAGTCCTGCGTTCTGTAAGGCGTGCACCGCCTGAATAGCTATGCCACTGTCCTGGCTCGTCAGAGCCTGCTCGGCCTCTTCTGAGGAGGCACTGTCACGCACAGGTACGGTCTGACGAATTTTAAGTTCCCGGGCAAACCTGATCTGATAGCTGGTCAGCGTGCTGACAAGGCGAATAAAATGGTATCGCTTGTCATCTGGCATTTCGCTGAGTGGAGTTCGGCCCAGCGTCACCGACAGGCGTGTATAATATTCGGTCTTTGATTTTTCATCATCTGTTGCCAGTTTTCTTATGACCGGTAACAGATCCGCCTCACGAAATTCCACTGTTTCATCATAATCACGATTAAGTCCCAGAAGAAACGTCTCAAGACGTTCAAGCCTTTGCTCCCGTTCTATCCCGGCGATACCCCGAATAAACTTTTCTGTGGCCGAAACAGAGCCTCCCAGGAGGGGTACTCCCTTAATGGCCTCAATAATCAAATCTTTTGCCAGTTTCCTGTTAGCCGGGCTGCTGTAAATGTCTTTTGCTACCGCCCTAACCTCTTCCATAAAGGGGGATGACTTACCGTGCCCTTCCGGAGGAACATTTTGGTCAGACCTTCTCATATTTTCTCCCCGGCAGACTCATTTCACTGACGTCAGAAGGTTGTCTGCAGTGTCCCGAAGCCAGACATAGAGTTCATGACCGTCTTCGTCCGGCCCCGCATCCAGCTGAATACAGCGCTTCGTGACTGTTCCGCCACTGGCCTGGATATCTTTGAGCAGGGAGCCCACCGTGCCGGTTCTGTCATCAATCACCACCCGGTCCTGATATTCCGCAAACTGGTTCAGGGTAAGGTCGACAAACCAGCCGGTCACCTCCACGATGACGTGGGATTTTACTGTCGACAGGTTCTCTTCCCGGAAATCCTCAGTCGTCTCCATATGGATAATCACCGGCTTCAGGGACGGATCACCGTCCTGAAGATACTGCGCCAGAAAGTTGCTGGCCAGATCGCAGCAGCCGTGTGGGAAGGCATTCAGCTCCTTCCATCGGTCCATCCGGAAGCATTCATTGGAGCGGGTGTCGGCCGCAAGCACCAGGGCGTTGCGGAAAGCGTGGATACGGCGTCTGATTTCTGGTGTCATTTTGTCACCTTCCCGCCTTTCGGCTCAGCCCGGGCCTGCATCAGCAGTTCTTTCTGCAGCGCCTTTTCACTGGCCCGCAGGGTTTTCACTTCCTCCCGGCTCTCCTGCAGCTGTTCATTCAGGTGTTCACTCCGGGTTTGCAGGCGTACCACCTCCTCGCGCAGCGATATCATCTGTTCCTGCAGCGTCTGCTCCTGCTGCAGCAGACGGCCACGTTCGGCCTGAACCTCCCGCAGCACCGCCAGCTCGCTTTCCAGTTCGGCGACTTTCGCCAGCGCGGCGTCGCGCTCGATGTCGGCCTGTTCAATGTCGGCGTCGGCCTGCTCGCGCGCGGCCTGCGCCCCGGCGTCCGCCTGCTGCACGGCCGCCTGCCACAGCAGGGAAAGCTGACCAGTCAGCAGCTGCTGCAGCTCCGGCGGTAACGGGAGGGTTTCTTCCCGGGCCTGTTCGCGCTGCCGGGCGCGGAACGCGCGCATCACCGGGGAAATGGTGGCCAGGGAGCCGCCGCCGAGGTGGTCGCGCACCTGGACGTTGGTCGGGTTCGGGGTGCCGGCCGCGATGAGTGCCGCAGCGGCGTCCTCAATGCGACGGACCATGTCGGGGGAAGGCAGTTTGCTCATGGGATCTCTTCGTGGTGGCGTTATACCGGCAGTGTATCCTTTGAATAAAAAACACACAATACATTCGATACAATACAATTAATACATACAGTACATACACCTTCTCTCTTTTTTCGCTCAGTTCCGAAAAATACCAAAGTCGGATCCTCGGCCAATACTGGTTCATAGCTATGAATTAAAAGGAGGGTGATTTATACCGTGACTTAGGTTGTAGGGACATAATAACCATGGAATATATGAGTAAATATTTCATTCTCTGGGTACAAAATCTCTTATAGTTGGTGGACTTCTAAAGCGCCATGGAAAAGGAACAATGATGGTAGGATCTCGCTGGTATAAATTTGATTTTCATAACCATACTCCGGCTTCACATGATTACAGAATGCTTGATATCACTCCAAGAGAATGGCTTCTTGCTTACATGCGGCAGCAGGTTGATTGTGTTGTCATCAGCGACCATAACAGTGGTGCCTGGATCGACATCCTGAAAGATGAGCTGGCTAAAATGTTACAGGATGCGAGTACCGGCGAGCTGCCTGAATTCCGACCGCTGACACTTTTTCCTGGGGTGGAGCTGACAGCAACCGGCAATGTCCACATTTTGGCAGTTCTTCACACGCACAGCACCACTGCCGATGTGGAAAGGCTTCTGGCCCAGTGCAATAACAACTGCCCCATTCCACGCAATGCCCAAAATCACCAACTGGTCCTCCAACTGGGACCAGCCGGTATCATTAACAATATTCGCCGTAATCCTGAGGCTGTCTGTATTCTTGCCCATATAGATGCGGTTAAAGGCATTCTTCAAAGCCTGACCAATCAGGGTGAATTGACTGCCGCTTTTCAGGAAAAACCCCATGCGGTTGAGATCAGGAATCAGGTGGAAAATATTACCGATGGAACCCATCGGCGGCTTATTGATGGTTTGCCGTGGCTACGGGGCTCAGACGCTCATCATCCCGAACAGGCCGGTGCACGCACCTGCTGGTTAAAAATGTCGTCCCCTGATTTTGACGGGCTCCGTCATGCCCTACTTGATCCGGATAACTGTGTTCTTTTCGATCAGCTTCCCCCGGAGGAACCCGCTTCGTATTTACGTAGTCTGAAGCTCAGAACCCGTTACTGCCAGCCTGCAGATCAGGACGCAGCATCAGTAGAATTCAGTCCTTTTTATAACGCTGTAATTGGCTCCAGGGGCAGTGGTAAGTCCACGCTCATCGAAAGTATTCGTCTTGCGATGCGCAAGACCGGGGGACTCACTGCGTCCCAGAACCGGAATCTGAGCCAGTTCAGTGAGTCGGGTATGACAGAAGATTCCTTCATCGAATGTGTGTTTCATAAAGAGGGTACCGATTTCAGACTTAGCTGGCGACCGGGTGGTAACCATGAATTACACATCTTCAGTGACGGCGAGTGGATACCTGATAGCTACTGGTCGGCCGACCGTTTCCCGCTCTCGATCTACAGTCAAAAAATGCTTTACGAGCTGGCTTCAGACACCGGTGCATTCCTGCGCGTCTGTGACGAGAGTCCGTTGGTCGATAAACGGGCCTGGAAGGAACGATGGAATGAGCTGGAACGGGAATATCTGAACGAACAAATAACCCTGCGTGGCCTCCGGGCAAGACAGGTGACAGCCGACTCTCTGCAGGGAGAATTATCTGATGCACTGCGTGCCATCAACCAGCTGCAGTCAAGCGCCTACTATCCCGTCTGCAGCCTGCTGGCTCTGGCCAAAAGTGAGCTTTCTGCTGCAACCTACCCACTGGAGCTCTACGAGCAGCATATTACAGCCATTCAGTCTCTGGCAGCAGAACCGCAGCAGATACCTGCCATTCCACAGGATCCGTCCGGCCCACTGACGGAATTCATGGCACGCCTGTCGTCTGTACAACAGCATTACGACCAGCGACTTAATGCACTCCTGGCAGAATGTGCTGCAGAGCTCACAGGCATCAGGCAGGAACAGGCGTTCACAGCTCTAGGAGCCGCAGTCAGTAGCCAGGAGGCTGCAGTGGAAGCTGAGGCTGTTGCCCTCCGGGCCCAGGGACTAAATCCCGATGTCCTCAACGAACTGATGGCGCGTTGTGAAGCACTGCAACATGAGCTGAGAAATTATGACGGCCTTGACGGAATGATTACCGGCTCGCAGGCGCGGTCTGAGCTGTTGCTGTCTGATATGCGTGCTCACCGAATGACTCTGACACATAACCGGAAAGTATTTCTGTCTTCCCTGTCACTTACCGATCTGGACATCAAGATCCTTCCCCTTTGTGCCCCACATGAAGAGATCGTGTCTGGTTATCAGACGGTGACTGGCATCAGTAATTTTGCCGAACGTATCTACGATCACAGTGATGGGAATGGCTTACTGCATGCCTTTGTCAGCCAGCGTCCGTTCAGCCCCCAGCCTGCGGCAACAGAGCAAAAATACAGGGCGCTGGACGAATTGAAAGCGTTGCACCAGGAAATCCGTCAGAATAACTCAGGGGCCGGATCCTCGCTTCATGGTACTTTCCGGAATCGCCTCAGAGGTCTGAATGACCAGCAGATGGATGCACTGCAATGCTGGTATCCCGATGATGGCATTCACATCCGGTATCGGGCACCCGGAGGACAAATGGAGGATATTTCGTCCGCTTCTCCGGGACAGAAAGGGGCGAGCATGCTGCAGTTCCTTTTATCTTATGGCACTGATCCACTTCTGCTGGACCAACCTGAGGATGACCTGGACTGTTTGATGCTGAGCATGAGCGTAATACCCGCGATTATGTCTAACAAGAAGCGCCGGCAGCTTATTATTGTGTCGCATTCTGCCCCTATCGTGGTTAACGGAGATGCAGAATACGTTATCAGTATGCAGCATGATCGTACCGGCCTGTATCCGGGACTCTGCGGCGCGCTTCAGGAAGCCCCGATGAAGGCTCTGATATGCAGGCAAATGGAGGGAGGCGAAAAAGCGTTTCGTTCGCGATATGAGCGTATTCTGAGCTGAAGAACTGGAAACGCCAGCTCCTGAACGAGCTGGCGTATGCCGGTGTTCCTTTTGATAAAGAAAAACTTAACACGCATATGCCCCTTAATATTATAAAAAAAGCCGCATTGCGGCCTTTTCTTTCTGTCAGTCCGACTTTAAGGCAGGGATGTCCGTTTGGAAAGGGTCAACCCAATTTACTTCCATGTCACTTTTAAGTTTCAGCAGTTCAGGATCTAACACTTTATCCTCTAACACCTGTTTGACACGCTGTCTGACTCCATCCCAGTCATCAAAAAAGTCCTTAACCTGATCATGATCAATTCGCCTGTATGCGCCTTTATCTGAACTGAATACGTTAGTTCGTAAGCTCATTAATAAATCGATAAGCCCATGATCAGTCGAAGAAACCTCTTGTACCCAGTCTTTGACCGTTTCCAGCGAACTCATCTCTTTCCATGCATACAGATATCCCAGGAGTGACTGACGTGAAAGCAACTGACCCCGGATTTCTTCCTGATCCATACGGGCAGCAAATCTGTCGCGGAGCTGTTCGGTAATCTCACGACTCAGCAGAGCCTCAGAAGGACTGGAAACCCTGTTCTGAGCCAGACCGTGTTCCCAGATAAGATCCCGCATAAAATCTGCTGTCCAGAATGGCGAGGTTCCACTGCTGACGAACGTCTCCAGTAACGCAGCCGTTCTGGCTTCGTCGAGTTTCAGCATATGCTTCAGCAAGTGCCTTACAACCTGATTAATGCCCATTTCACGCAGCGAAAACCATGGGTTACGGGTTCGGAAGCGAGTGCTGACCTCATCCGTGTGATCGAAGAAAAACTTAACAAGCCCTGCACACTCTTCGAAAGTATGTTCTCTTATCAGGCCCGGAGTCAGCCTGCTCAGAATATGTTCGAACCAGGTACCGGTCATGCTGCCTTCACTGCTTATTTTCGACAATAGCTGTTCAGACAGTTGCGACTCCTTTTCTGGTAGAGCGGCCAGCACAAAAAGTCGATCGAAAAACTCAGACGGCAATACATTCTGAGGCGCAGAAAAAGCAAAATAATATCGCCAGTGCGTCACGCTGCTGAGTCGCTTACCGGTCGTCTGGTTATGACGAAAATCCTCACTGACCGGCTCAAAGAGATTCAGATGTTCATCATCATGCCCGTTGATCCCCGGTATCCAGTGTGCGAGCGTCAAAAATGAGCTTGCGCCGGACGCCCGAAATCTCTTCAGTAGGGTGACAAGCTCCTGCTGAAACAGTTCTTTTTCTCCGTCAGCAAGTGCCCCCTGACCTGTCTCTACCACTACCCGCTCTGTAAGATAATGCTCGGTCCAGTCATACAGGGCTGGATTAGTCACCCTTATAAGCTGAAGCAGGCACAAATCAGGAAAATACACAAAATCCCGCATTCCTGGATAAAGGAAAATGAGGGAGTTCATAGCCTGATGTATCTCACGGGGAGTGGATAATGCTGCACCATATGTATCGGACACCTTGGCAAGATCATCTAACATTGCAGCATCAGGCCGTTGATGATTTATTTGCTCATATAAATCGGCAGCCCGCTTACCAAATTCATAGCGGAGATCGAAAGTTTCGGGTCGTGGGATCTTAAAACTGAGCTGAATAATCTTCTGCAGATAACGGTTCCCGTCCTCGACATTCAGTGCATGCTCAACAGCATGCGTGATGATGTTCCTGTCATAACAAAGAATATGCGTAAAGCGTGGAAGATCGGCCACAGCGCGTACCAGCCTGAACACTTCTGCAATCTGGGACGGTTCAAGACGATCTAGGTCATCCATAACGACAATGAATTTCTGATCTAGACTGACCAGTTGTTGTGCAATTTCCGCCCGCAGTTTAGTGGTTGTTTTTTGATTTACTGCGAAACGCGTCCCGGTAAAGACTTTTATCCCGCCAGCTATTCCGTTAACAATACGGGAAAACTGCCCGATATACTCTACCAGCGGTAGGACTCGTGACGACGTATTCTGTGCATATTCAATCACTTGCTGCGCTTCCGGCGACAGCAGATATTTACGCCAGAGTTTTTTGAGACCCTTCGGAGGATGGCGTTTTTCCATTTCCTGCTGGATAACCGTGGCCACAGGAAGAAAGAGCGCTTCAACCGGGCTGCTGCCGCTCAGCCAGGGGGAAATATGCAGCACATGCGTGTGGCCATCCTTTGTCTGATTAAGGCTTTTTAATATCAGATTCAGCAAGCTAGTTTTACCCGATCCCCATGCCCCTTCAATTCCAATGACGTTCGAAGTGTCCAGCGGGAGGGAAAGGACGCTTTGGGCAATATTTTCAGCAATGGTTTTGAATCCGTAACGGTCATCAGCCGCAGATTCGACTGCCGCATCAAGCCCTTCTCGGTTCCACAACTGTCTTCGTATTTTCATACTACAGATCTCCGTACAGGCAGCGCATCCCGGTAAGGGCCTCCGCCAACGTACCTTCAGCACATTTCGTTGTGAGTTCACTGACCAGCGACTCAAAGGCCTCTGCCGGGAGAAATATCCGAAGCCCGTCGATCCCGAAGAATCCCTCCGGCGTGACATGTCCGGGCGGGGAAAACATCACGCGCTCGCCCTGGTGGCCGTGCGCCAGGGCTTCCGGATGGCGGGCGTACAGCGTGAACAGGCCCAGCAATTCGGAGAACGCTTCCCAGCCGTACGGCACCACGAAGTCCTGGCCGGTGATCAGCAGGTGCAGCCGCGGTGTCTCATACCAGGCGCCCGGGCGCGCGCCGGGGTGCTGGCCGTCGATGCGGATCTCCAGGCGCAGCGTACCGGCCTCAATGGTTTGCGTGACGGCCGGGATCACCGGGCGCAGCTCCTGAGCCAGATCTCGGGCCTTCTCCCCGCTCCAGTCCAGCCCGCGCAGCATCAGCGGGAAAACGGTTTTCAGCCGCGGCAGGGTGAAAATCCCAGCCAGAGCACTGTCGGGAATATCGGCGAGGTTGAAGCAGTCGCTCTCCAGCGGACGCAGGAGGTGTTCGGCATACATCTGGTCCACAACGGGGCGCAGCTCTGCCCGGAAGGCGTCAAACTCTTCCGTCCAGTTTTTCCCGGCCAGGCGGAAAATCCCCTTCAGGTAGTGACCGTCCACAGGGCGATCGTGCTCCACCTGCCAGGCCAGCAGGTCGCCGGTGATGTCCAGCAGCGTGTCCAGAGCCGGGAGGGTGGCAAGCCTGTTATGCCTGCGCAGGAAGGCCTCCCTGGCGTGAACCAGGACAAAGTGCAGTTCGTCGCGGGAGAGCGCTGACGTGCCTAAGGTCTGGCCAAGAATGATATGCCGGTACAGCTGCCGGACCGTAGCCTCAGGATCGGCGACCAGCTGAAAATACCCGTCGCCGGGCGCGACCGTTTTCAGGCCGTCATCGAGGAAGCGTTCGGCCAGGGCGTTGACCGAAGTATTTTCGCGACCGGCGCGCACTTTCAGCGCCTCGATCAGCTTTTTGTGAAAACGCAGGTTAAGCTGGCTGAGCATCATCGTTCCTTGCATGTTTGTTTTTCTCTTCATGCTAACCTAGCATTTTATTGTTATCCATTAATCAATTTGTTTTGATCTCCAAAATTGTGATGCATCATTAATTACTAAATGTGATGATTATACCGCTATAGTAATGTATATCCCTTCTAATTTCAGCGGAGATCCGAAAACCCTGAGTTCCGGATCTGTCGGAACCCCTCCGGCGCGCAGCGGCCCGGAAACACAAGCACAAGATGTAGTGGTGTTTTCAGATGACAGTGACGCTATATGTTGTATTCCGCACCCTATTCGTGACCTGCTGCTCAACGGCCGATATTGCCGCTTTGCTTTTTCCCAGACAGTGGCACACTTCCGGAAAAAGTGAAATAGCGTAAAAATCGGATCAGACCGGAATGGTCATCCGGTAATTTAACGCATTTGTTATATGACTGCTTATTATCAGCATAAAAATGATGTCGGAACGGGAAAATCATCAGGGTGACAGATGCAGGGTTGTGCGAAGCTAATTATGCTGCGCTGCATAATTACTCTGCTTGACTGTTTGCCAGCAAACCAGAAGGAGATCAGAATGGGACGTTCAATACCAGTGAAGATAGGTAAGAAGGAATTTAAAACCAAAAAAGCCGCCGTGGACTATTTCATGGATCAGCGTGAAGCAGTCAAAGCAGTGGGCCCGCTGAAAGAGGGAGAGTTGTTTGATGGATTGCGCGTTCTTTATCTGCGTTACTGCGAAATCACAGACTATCCCCTGGGCAACCGGGAGATTTATGCATTCAGCGTAAATTATGAAACTCGTCATACCGACCAGAACTACGGTACGTATTTGTGCTATTGGGTACATTTTTCACCGAAAGATACGGATGGATTGTCCTTTTCGGTTAAACAAGCAGTAGATGCGATCGCCCGCGCTGCGGCTGAACAACCCTGACGGTGGGCGTGATGTATCAATAAAGGAACACATATGGCTGACTGGTTTATTGCGACTGAGGGCGTGAAGGTGGTGAAGGACAGCGCCAGTCTGTGGCCGCAGATCGTTACGGCGGTTTCATCTGCCGGTGCGGCATTCGGTGGCGTGTGGTACGGACAGAAACTGATAACTCAACGGGAGAAGGACGCTGCAGCAGCGAAGCTGGCCAGTGAACGCCTCTTCATTGCCACCGAACTGGTATTTCTGCTTGAGCGATTTGCACAGCGTTGTCTGCCCGTTGCGTTAGATCAGGGGGATCGAGATGAGGATGCCAGATATAAAGCTAATTATTTTATTCCTGAACTGAGCTACGCTTCGGTTTCCGGAGACTGGCGCTCTTTGCCTGCAGATCTCTTATATCAGCTACAACAACTTGAGGTCCTCAGGGAAGAGTCAGTCTCGATAGTAAATACTGCATTTATTGAAAGTTCCCCTTATGACAACGACGGCATTATTGAGCTGAATAATCAGGCCAGCCGTCTGGGCATCAGGGCCATTCACCTGTCCCGCCAGCTCAGAAGACTGTGCTCAATGCCTACTGACCGCCTAGAAGATCGTAAATGGTCATTGTGGCCACAGTTATGTATTGCGGCTGGTCAGAGTATTGAGCGAGGCCTCAGATATGCGCAAAGCAATGCTAAACTTCAGGTTGCTTTAGCTCAGATACCTCCTCCCCACGATTTGAATGGATATTCACAATGACATTACCAGCTTTGCATGGATTTCCAGCTGCAACTGGTGGCGTTACACCATTATTATTGCCGGTTGCAATCGACTACCCGGCAGCGCTGGCACTTCGACAGATGGCCATTGTGCATGATGAACTGCCGAAATACTTACTGGCTTCGGGAATAAGCGCCCTGCTCCATTACGTGCCGGATCTTCACCGCTAGATGCTGCTGGCAACTCTCTGGAACACCGGCGCGCGCATCAACGAGGAGCTGGCGCTGGCGCTGACCCGGGGGGATTTTTCGCTGGCGCCGCCGTATCCGTTCGTGCAGCTGGCCACGCTCAAGCAGCGCACCGAGAAAGCGGCCAGAACGGGAGGTCGAGCGTCGGGCGGTAGTCAGGTTCATCGCCTGGTTCCGCTTTCTGATCATCAGTATGTCAGTCAGCTGCAGATGATGGTGGCCACTCTGAAAATTCCGCTGGAAAGACGAAACAAGCGCACCGGTAGAATGGAGGATGAGCGTATCTAGGAGATCACAGACCGTACTGTCCGCACCTGGCTTAGCGAAGCGGTGGAGACAGCAGCTGCCGACGGAGTGACGTTCACAGTACCGATAACCTCCCATACGTTCCGTCACTCCTACGCGATGCACATGCTGTACGCCGACATACCAAGGAAGGTTTTGCAGAGCCTGATGGGCCACAAATCAATTAGCTCGACGGAAGTGTATACGACAGCTTTTGCCATCGATGTTGCGGCACGGCACCGCGTCCGGTTTGCAATGCCAGAAAATGAAGCCGTTAAGCTGATGAAAAAGTTTCATCTTGGTCATAGAGCTTGACATCCTCCCCAGCCTGAAGGAATGCAGGGGAAGTTCTTGCACATAAACAAAGCCCGAATATTGACAGGGTTGGATTTAATAGCATCTTCAATGTAATTGATGAATTCCTTTCATTATTCCCGCAAGGTAATAAATTTAAAGGGCAGGATAAACGCAAAAGAGCAGCGCAGGAGCTACTGGAGCTGCTGAAAGAAGGCGTAGTTTTATCTGATGGGCGTTTTGAAAGCATACCCAATCACCTGAAAAAAATATTCTGGATATTAAAAACACTTGATCGGATAAAAAACGAAGCTCGGTGAAACACCAGTGACTGATGGAAAGTTTATTCGTTCAGTTAAAGCTGCTCCTGGAAAACACTATTTATCTGCAAGGCTGGAACACCAAGAAGAGAGCTCGGCAGAGGGGATATCCCGTCTAATAGTAATTATGACTGTATAACGTCGTTCTGTAATAACGTCATGAGTTTTCTTCTGACGCCGGGAATATCGCTGACGGAGTGCTCATTGCTGTATTTGTCTATCGTCATGAAAAATACGCAAACTTTTGACGTCCGCTTTAAATTCTGGGCAGAAAAGGTGAATGTCAGAGCGCAACGATACATCGTCAGCATTGTCATTGAAATTGAAAAACTCCATGGCATGTTACAACAGGCCGGGAAACATATCTTATTCAACGGCTGTCGGTATTTTCATTTTACCAGTGGTTAAGGCGTGCCCTCTGCCAAGGTAGAAATTAAGGTTCAGGTTGTCTCCGTTCTCACGGCGAAAGTTAAGGCAGATTTAGTTCTCAAGGATTCTCTTGATGTTGTCGCATATATACCCGGGCGTGGACAAATCAACAAACACAGCGCTTTTCAGGCCATGGATGAAGCAGGGAATGAGTCAAACATATCGGGATACAGTCATCAGCTTCTGACGAACAGAGTTCGACTGACATGAGCGAGTTTGGCCATTTTATGTCGGCTATAACCGGTGCAATTGATGTCAGAACGTCAAAACCAAATCGCTGCATATCTAATCAGTATCTGTAACGAATTCCTAGGCTAGAAGCCAAGAGTTCCAGGTGGTGTTAACTGAGGGAATAAAATCAGACCGAACGATGAATTGATTTGGGCCATGCAGAACCTGTCTAGTAGGCTTTGGCAGAGATTCCGACAGGGTAAGAATAAGACTTCGTTTGCAAATACCTGTTAATTCAGCTTTGGGGGTGAAACATCACTGTGAGTGATCGGTCCAATGATAAAAATGAGACCGTGGTCCTGCACAAAATACCGGCACAGTTGGTACAGGTGGGACCATGGTCCCGGGCACAATGCCGGTATAGTTGGTGCAGGTGGGACCGTGGTCCCGGGCACGATGCCGGCACAGTTGGTGCAGGTGGGACCGTGGTCCCGGGCACAATGCCGGCACA